>CAIJYT010000236.1 GCA_903824935.1 uncultured Bacteroidales bacterium
GCTGATACGCTCAGGCGGAAGGATTTCGAATATACATTGTGTTTAGTGTAAACCTCCCGGCCTGTATAATTCATCATAGCGACCGAATTAATGGTAAGGTCGCTGCTCACATTAATAATATCTGTGGATGGGTTAGGGAAAATAATCAGGCGGCCTGGCTGGTTGCTTCCGACGCCTACCGCCGGGACTGAAACATTGAGCCTGTTGGTTCCAGGAGATTCGCAAATGAAAGCAAGGGTGGCGGAGTCATTCATAACAGCAGTCACATAGTAATTGTAAACACCCAGGCTGCCATCAGGAAGGATATCGGTATATGTGGTATCAGCAACCTCCGCGGTATTGAGCTTGTGAAAGGTGGAAGTATCTCCTGTTGAATCGGTACGCCAGACATTATATCCTATAAGGATAGAATTGTTTTTGGGTCTGCCTGTGATTTTGCCAGGCATAAATCGGACGCCTTGGCCTGCATTATGCAGGGCAACTGTAACCGGCCCGGATTGCTCAGGAATTGGCGGTTGAGGGAGAATTACAGGCTTTGAGGCTGATTTAAGATTTTCGACATAAGCCTGGATATTCCAGTTGTAGTCGAGGCTGGGAGCAAGGCTCAGAAGAGTGTGCCAAACAGTATCCAATTTGACCATATTACCGAAACCATCAATAGCGGGACCGTTATCACAACCCGCGGGCAAACCGCCCCCTATTCCTACGTTTACTCCAACCCATAGATCCTGTGACACATCGATTAGTGAAGGTGAATTCAAATCGACAGTATTCCACTGATCCCAGTTTACAGCAGGGACAGCCTGGTCAACGATCATTTGGTTTCCTAATGCGCCCTGCCAGATTCTTGCCCTGAATGCAACATAACCGGCACTGCTCGGGAAGAACGATATCTTCGTAACCGAACTTCCTGCAAGGCCGGCGATCTGCTCGGGTGTCCAATGAGCTGCAATATCAAAAGCACAACAGGTGCCGATAGAGTTGAAGTTTATGCCATCATCCCAGTGTATCCATTGAGGGATTGGACCATCGTAACCACAGTCAGGCGGAGTCCAGGTTAATATCACATGATACTGCGACTGGTTTACTGTCAGGTTAAGGGGCGGGCGGCATACAGCATATACATGGATATTGTCGATGTACCAGTGAAGGATATCAGCAGAGTTGGCGCCATGAGCCCTGAAACGGATAGTAAACGATCTGCCTTTGGCATGTGCTATCTCGATATGCCGGCTTGTCCAGCCGAAGCCCCCCGAATTACTGTGCTCTGCTAACTTTTTCCAGACGCTGTCGGTTCGCACTTCCACTGTAAGAAATTCAGCCCCGGTATGATTCTGATCAACCAGCATAAAGTCAAAATCGAGGTAAATTGTGGCACAGGTATATTCTGACGCACTCAGTAAAATACTTTGCAAAGTATCGTTATAATTAACCTTAGCAGGAAGTCCGGAAAATGTGGCAGAAGGAACCGGATTACCCGTTGGAATGCTGATGCTCCAGTTACCCGAATGCACCCAGTTATTGTATGTGAAGGTTCCCTGGTCCCAGCCCTCGATGAAAGGCAGGGGAACGGAGTCGTTTGTTACTGAATTAAGAGGTTTTGCAAAAAACGGAGCTGACATTACACCGTTCCAGGGTCCGAAAAGAAGAAGCAGGACCAGCGCCAGGAGAATGTGTTTATTGACGGTTGCCATATAAATCGATTTTTCCCGAACAGGATGGTAAAGCAAATATAATACGTTTTTATATGTTTTGCAAGAAAAATATCAGGGGGTGTGGGATGCGGGAGGCGGGAGGCGGGATGCGGGAGGCGGGATGCAGGATGCGGGATGCGGGATTTGAGTGGAGCGTCAAAATTGGATAAACCGGAGCATCTGACCATACTTTGCCGTCTTTGGTTAAACAATAAAAGTTCAGACGGTTCATTTTTATTACTTTTGGAGAAATATTCCATTCATGAAGATAATCACTTCATCGTCTGTTTTATCAAAAATCTGGGAATCACGGGAAGTCGATTTTACCGAGATGATGAAAATTGTTGTTGATATTTCCAAGGAAATACTTGCGGTCGACGCTGAGATGCATGCCGATCTTGAACATCTTTTACTGGAGAATGGTTCTCTTCAACAGGATTTATGGGGAGCTAACATATATCCTTTAAATGAACCAGCTGAAAGGCTCGAATTCACTTCATTCATCAATATAAGGCCATCGCTGGGGAACCGATCCATGGAAATCTTGGATGATGTTGTGAGAAACAAAGTGGAAATGATCGTTAACCGGTTATTGATCTGATTCAATCTAACAAACCTCTATGTATCCTTTGGTGTATCACAGAAGTCTTACGACCGAAAAATGGTTCTCCTATCCAAGACATCAACAACTTCTGATGATCGCCAATGAGTTGAACCGTTCCCAAAACGCATTACAAAAACAGGATTCGAATAATGCAATACATTCCTGGGAAAGGGCATTTGAACTGACCGATCTTACCATCTCAGATCCCAAAAATCCTTCTCTCCTGAAGGAGTTACTGAGATTCAGAGAAATGCTTGGAGAACTCTTCAATCAACCCGATACACGAAAGAATAAGATATTGATGGATACGCTGGTCACATTGAATTCCACAGCGTATGTTATGATGCACTGATGAACCGTGAACCGTGAATCGTGAATCGTGAACCGTGAACCGTGAACCGTGAATCGTGAATCGTGAACCGTGAACCGTGAATCGTGAATCGTGAATCGTGAACCGTGAATCGTGAACCGTGAATCGTGAACCGTGACCAATAATTATTACCAGTTATTTCTAACCAGTCACGATCAATTAAACATCCCTTCCAGGTACGATTTGGTTTTCTCTTCCTGCGGGTTTTCGAAGAAGTCTTTGGCGGGGCCCTGTTCGACGACTTCGCCCATGTACATGAAGATGACATTGTCGGCAATGCGGCGGGCCTGGCGGAGCACATGGGTCACCACGACTATTGTAAAATGGGGTTTGATCTCCTGGAATTTTTCGTCTATGAAACGGCTCGAAATGGGGTCGAGGGCAGAGGTGGGTTCGTCGGCAAGGATAATGTCGGGGTTCACGGCGAGGCCGCGGGCAAGGCAAAGCCTCTGCTGCTGCCCTATCGACAAACGCGATGCAGGTTCCCTCAGGCGCTTCCTGACTTCATCATAGAGGTTGGCCTGTTTGAGGTAATCCATCACCAGCACATGCTGCTTGCGCCTGCCCCTGATCCCACGAAGCTTAAGGGCGTATGCAATGTTATTGTAGATGGTCATCGGCAGTGGGTATGGTCTTTGTGACAGAAGCCCCATGCTCTGCCTGAGTTTGCTGATGTCGGCGCCGGGATCGAAAATGTTCTTGTCGTTGATCAGGATCTCACCGCTGACCTTAAGCTCGGGGTAAAGGTCGGTGAGGCGGTTCATGCATTTGAGGAGGGTGGTCTTGCCGCAGCCCGAAGGACCCAGTATCACCGTGATCTTGTTTTTCGGGATCTCTACATTGATATTATGAAGGATCTGTGTTTTCCCGGCAAAAACATTAAGATCCTTTATCCTGATGGCAGTATCCATAATACGAAGGTCAGAAATTTATTTTGGTTTTATGATAACGCTTCCCTAGTCCGCGTGAAAACAGGCTCACTATGAGAATTATGACGGTAAGTACGAGAGCTGAAGCATAGGCCCTTGCCTGGACTTCAGGCACAGGAGAAGCCAGCTGGAAAAATATCGAAAGCGGAAGTGTGGCCACCGGCTCCATCAATGAGTTGGGAAGGTTGTCGGTATAGCCGGCAGTGAACAGCACCGAGGCGGCATCTCCAATGGCCCTTCCGAAAGACAATAGCACCGCGGTGATTATCCCCGAAAACGACTGCCTGGTAAAAATCTTGAATGCAAGTTCCGATTTGTTGCTCCCGAGTGAATAAGTGGCTTCGGAGAGCCCAATAGGGACTGTCCTCAGGATCTCATCCATCGACCTTATCATAATTGGAAGTATGAACAACGTCACCGTGATGATACCCGCCAGCAGGGAAGTCTGCAAGCCTATAAACACCATCAGGGTAAAGCCGAAAGCACCATACACGATAGACGGCACGCCCCAGACCAGGTCGAGAATGAAACGGATAAGATTGACGAGCTTTTTGCGGCGAACCAGGAAAACATTCATGTAAAGTGCAACCGGCAGACCGATGAGGAAGGCAAGTATGGTAGCGCCAAAAGCAAGGACAAGGGAACCCACGATAGCATTGAGGATGCCCCCTCCCTTTCCGTAATAATACCCTCCGCTGGGCACCGAAGTCAGCATCTCCCACGACATGGCTTTCATCCCCTTTTCAAATACACTGTAGATGATGATCCCCAGGATGATCAGGATGATTCCCGTGGTGATGTTCATCAGTATCCTGAAAAATGTCTCTTCAGCTTTCAGTGTCCGTTTCATCTCAATACTTATTATATCTGGCAATAAAGAAATGCATGAGGAGGTTGAAGAACAGCGAAACCGCAAGAAGGAGAAGGGCCGCAAACATCAGGGCCGAATCATACTGGGGTATCGAAAGCACTTCACCATAATTGTTGGCAATAAGAGCAGGCAAAGTGTAGCCAGGGTCAAATACCGAATGAGGAACTTTGATCACATTCCCAACGACCATCAGTACTGCCATGGTTTCGCCGAAAGCCCTGGCAAGCCCAAAACCTACCGATGCGATGATACCCGGCAATGCTTTACGTAAAAGCACGTGCTTCACCATCTGCCATTTGGTCGCGCCCAGCGAAAGCGTGGCTTCCTTAAGCTCAGTGGGTATGGTCCTGAAGATCTCTATCATGATGTTCAGGATGAAAGGGATGATCATGACACTCAGCACAAGTGCTGCAGCAAGTATGCTGTATCCCATGGTCTGCACCCCGAACCAGGGTCCGAGGTAACGCGAAATAAAAGGAACGATGACGAGTATCCCCCAAACGCCGTAAACCACCGAAGGTATGCCGGCCAGTATATCGATCACAGGGTGCATCACCCTAAGGAAACGTTTTTTAGCGTACTGGGTCACGTTAATGGCCGTAAGCAGGCAGATGGGAGTCGAGATGAGGATGGCAAGCAGGGTAACCCAGACTGAGCCTAAAATGAAAGGATAAAACCCGAACTCACCCCTGGAAGGATGCCAGGAATGCAAAAAGATCAGGTCCTTGAGGGTGTGAGTCTTAAGAAGAAGAAAGGATTTGAAGTAAAGTCCGCCAAATAATATGAAAGGCAGGAACCCAATGATGAGCAGGCTGAAAAGCATCCAGCTGGAATTCACCACATGCCTTTGTTGCCTGTTCAGCAGGTACATATTACTGCAATTTATTTAACTGACTGCGGATGACATCCTCCTTCAAACATACATACCCTGCTTCGTTCACAAACTTCTGCCCGTCGGAGAGTATAAAATTAAGAAAAGCAAGCACAAGTTTGTTAACAGGTTTGCCTGCAGAGACAAAATAAAGCCGGCGTGCCGGAGGTGAGGGATACCTTCCGTCATTAATGGCGGCCATCACTTCATCCATTGAATGGTAAAAATCCTCTTCCTTGTCGATCTTCCCGTTGCCGTTGAGGTCAATAGGGACAATGGCAAGCCCCTGGTAGGGTTTGCGGCTCTGGACATCGAACACAAAATTCAGGTTGTTATACCCTATTCCGTAAATTGTTTTGCGTACCGCATCCGCAACACCCGGGTCACCGTTCACGCCTATCCCCTGCAGGTCCTCCTGCTTCTTGTTCATCATGAATTTTGCCCACATATCGGCTGCCCCGCAGGCATCGGAACGGGTAAAGACCTGCATGGTATTTGCATCCTTCATACCGATGAGATCGCCCCAGGTCGTCACCTTACCCGAAATAAAGATGCCGTAGAATTTATCTTTGGTCACACCGGCAGCCTGTATGGTTTTCGCCAGGGGGTTGGCAGCGTTCATCACGGGCAGAACAGCATCCTTTGCACAGGCAAGTGTCCAGGCGCCTTTGGCCATTTCTTCAGGGCTCACTTCCTTGGAATACATCCCAAGGTCGGCCATCTTCGACAAGGCATCAGCCATTCCTTTGCCTGCTCCGCCTGCAGAGATATTGATAGTGACGCCGGGATGTATCTTACGGAATTCCTCAGCCCAACGAATGGTCAGTGGATAAAGGGCAAATGCCCCGGAAATGGTGAGCTTGCCTTTGAGAGTATCTTTCGACGCAGAAGGCTTATCGTTATGGTTGCAGGAAACAAACAGGCCAGAGAAGAAAGCAAATATCAAAATTACAAGTAGTTGAGACGATAGTTTTACTTTCATGTTGAAGGGAATTTCAGCGAAATTATTCCAAAAGAATTCAAGCCTCAAGGAGAATCCTCAAAAAATGAAATATTTCACTATAAAAGATGATTTATAATAGCTTCTTCACGAATACCCTCCGCTTCAGCCTTATAATTCCTGACAATCCTGTGCCTGAGAACAGGTACAGCCACCGCTTTGACATCCTCTATATCAGGAGAGTATTTACCTCTTAAAACCGAATGGCACTTCGCACCAATAATGAGATACTGCGATGCCCTCGGACCCGCGCCCCAGGTGAGGTATTCCTTAGCCCAGTTATCGGCCGAAGCCGCGCCAGGCCTTGTTTTTGAAGCAAGGCTTACAGCATAATTATAGACATTCTCGGGGACCGGTATTTTTCGTACCAGGTTCTGGAAGAAGAGGATCTCTGCTGAATTCAGCACGATTTCAGGCTTGCTGGATGTATCGGTGGTAGTCATCTTCATGATCTTAACCTCTTCCTCATGCGAAGGATAATCGAGCCAGATATTAAACATAAACCTGTCGAGCTGGGCTTCGGGCAAAGGATATGTCCCCTCCTGCTCAATAGGGTTCTGGGTGGCAAGAACGAAAAAAGGTTCATCGAGGTGGTAGGTCTGGCCTGCTACCGTTACAGCTTTCTCCTGCATAGCTTCGAGCAGCGCACTCTGGGTCTTGGGCGGGGTACGGTTTATCTCATCCGCCAGTATGATATTTGCAAAAACAGGGCCTTTGATGAAACGGAAATGCCTTGAGTCATCCAGTATCTCGGTGCCAATGATATCCGAAGGCATGAGGTCGGGGGTGAACTGTATACGATTAAAGCTAAGGCCCAGAACGTTAGACAAGGTATGTACCATCAGGGTCTTGGCCAGCCCGGGAACTCCAACCAGAAGGCAATGCCCCCTGCTGAACACCGAGATCAGCAGTCCGTCTATAACTTCTTTCTGGCCTTCAATTACTTTTGATATCTCGTGTTTAAGCCTGGCGTATTTCTCAACCAGGGCATCAACAGCTTCAACATCAGATTTATATTTGATGATATGATCGTTTAATGTATCCATTTCCGGGTAAATTCACATTTTTGGTACTGCTCAGCAATCTTGATATAAGTTCCTGGCACTTTCTGGCTCACCCAGTCATTCACAACCTTCTGCTTTTTCTTGTCAAGTGCAATCACCTGGATGCGGGTATAATCATTTTCAAGATTTGCACGATGGGCAGTGGTCTTGTCTTTAAGATAGTAGATCCTGTATTCCTGCTTGCCCCTCTCGGTCTTCATCAGTACCGGAGCACTGATATCCCCGGGTTTCAGTTTATCCACAATAAAGAAGACTTTGGGATCAAGCTGTGTAAGCTGAGCTGCTTCAAAACGGGTATTGCCGGAAACGTTATTAACTATCATTCCCCCGTTGTTCCTTGAAGGGTCATCAGAATATTTGACAACGGCCTGGTCAAACGTCAGTTTCTTGGTGGTGATCAGCATGGCAACGCTGTCGAGGGTTACCTTGGCCCTGTTCAGGTTGGCCATTGAGACCTGTGGTTGCAGGAGGATATGCCTTACATTGATGTAATCACCCCTTCGTTCGATCAGCTGGATAATATGGAAACCATCCTCGGTTTCGACGATATCCGAGACTTCGCCAGGGGTTTTCAGTTTGAAGGAAGCAGCCTCGAATTCGGGCCTCATATCCCCTCTTTTGAACATCCCCAGCTCACCTCCCTGCTTTGCAGAACCGGGGTCCTCGGAGTACAGAACTGCCAGGGTAGCAAATTCATCGCCCTTGGCTATCCTTTCCTTGAAGCCTTTCAGTTTCAAGACTACGATGAGTTTTTCGGCCGGCCCAATCTCAGGCTGTTTGATGATCTCGCCAATCTCAAATTCGGCATTGACGAGGGGAATGCTGTCCTTATCAATTTTTTTATAAAAAGCCCTGACTTCGGATGGCGTTATCGAAACGTCCTTTGTGATTTTCGCTTCTTCCTGTTCGGTGAGCATCTGTTCCCTGATGATCTCTTTCAGCTCGTTCTTGATCTCGAGGAGGGACTTGCCGTAATATTCTTCCAGCTTTTCGGGGGAACCGGCCTGGGAGATGAAATACCTCATACGGCGGTCCATTTCACTTTCAACCTGGGAATCGGTTACCTTGATACTGTCGACCTGCCCCTGGTGAAGCAACAGCTTCATATAAAGCAGTTTGTCGAGAAGCTGGCATTTCATTCTTTCGGGGCTGCCTTTGATAATTCCCTGGGCTCTCATCTGGAGGTACTGGGCCTCGATATCCGATTTAAGGATCATATTCCCTCCCACAACAGCCACAACACCATCGATAACCGTGTCGCGGGACTGCTGTGAAAATCCCTGCGAAGAGGTGAACAGGTTAAGAAAAAGGATCAGTATGAGGATGTATCTCCTGTGCATGGGTATGTTTTGCTTATTGGATTTAAAATACTTCAAAATCGTTTTGTTTCATAGCATTCTGGTAAATATAGTCGTGCATTTTACCCAGGAGTTCCATTTTTCTTTTATTCAGTATAATGTCGTGGATCTTCTGCTTTTCCAGTTCCAAAGGTGAGTTGCTGTCTTTGAGGCGGTAATCGGTGAAGCGGATAAGCCAGGTGAAAGTTGCGTCGCTGACTTCCACGTGCCTGTTCTTTTTCAGGAAGTCCTCCTGGTCGGTCGGTCTTAAGGGAACCTGGTTCATCAGCTGGCTGAAAAAGATCCATTTCTGGTCGTCGATGAAGTAGCCGAATGATTGCTGCTCACAGAGGTCAGCCAGCTTGTTGCGGTCATCAGGCTTGTCGGAAACCAGCAGCAGGCGAGCCTGAGGGAGGAATTTCGATTTAAGCGGGAGTTTGGCATACTGCACCCTTACGATGATATCCCTTACGAGGAAGGTGTTCTGGTTGGTGTTATAATAATTGCTGATCTCATCCTCGGTAACCACGGTATCGAGTTTCTGGTGGATAAGCTGGTTTTCGTATTCAAAGATGATGAGGGAGTTCTTGTAATTTTCGAGCTGCTTCGAAAAATCGAGCTGGGTACTCTGAAGGTTTTTTCCAGCCTGGTGGAGAATGAGTCTTTGCCGCACCCAGTTATCCACATACGATTTAACGATCATGATACTGTCGTTGGCCGGGATACCCGGTGTGACCACCCCTTTCATATCCGACACATAAAGGTAATCGTCGTACACCCTGGCCAGAGGGCTTTCGGTCTTCTTTTTGAAGAACCCTGAGCAGGAGGTCAGTAAAATGAGGGTGAACAGCAGGCTGCGCCAGTACATGGTCAGGTGATGGATTATTTGATTTTAGCAAGAACTTCGCGGTTCACGACCACCGGATATTTGGCCCTGAGGCTGCGGATCCAGTCCTTTTCAAGGTAATTCTGGTAATCGGCTGTGATAAGTCCCCTGGCTTCATTCAGGGTCTTGGGTTCTGATTTAACAATGCGTTTGATATTCACAAACACCACCCCGTTGGCGATCTTGATGTCATTTGAAACCCCGGGCACCCAGGCTATGGTATCTACATACTGGTTATCCTTCTTCGAGAACCTGCCCGATTCGATGGTCAGCACTTTCAGTGTATCTGAATTCATCTCTTTCAGGATGTCGTCTTCCTTAAGGTTGCTCTTGATAAAGTTCTTCACCTTTTGTGAGAGGGCAGGGTTCTTCAATGTGAAAATGCTGGCTTCGACCCTCTGGCCCCACATGTAGTTGTACTTGTTCTTCAGGTAAAAGTCCTGGAGGCCGGCGGTATCCTTGATTGCTTTTGACCAGACCTTCTGATCGGTGAGGTCGAACAGCAGGATACCATCGCGGTATTCCTTCATGAGGGCTTTGAAATCGGGGTATTTCGATTCGAGAAAACCGTCTTCGTATCTCAGGATACCTTCTTCGAGGAAGGCATCATACTGTGCATTGACATAAAGCCTGATTTCTTTTTTCTCCTGCTTCTTCTGTTTCGACAGCAGGAACCTTGTAAAGTCCTTTTGCGTATAGGATGCTTTGCCGATGGTGAACATCACATCGTATTTTCCATTAGCTGCAGCCGAATTCCAGGTGCCGTTGAAAATGCTGTCGGTAACCAGGGTGTAGAATTCTTCTTTGGCTTTGGGGTTTTCGCTAAACCCGTATTCGGTTTTGATGCGGGCAAGGACAGCGGCGGTGACCTGCTGTGCGCGGCTGTCTTTTTGCACTCTTTGTTTCAGTTCAGCTTTTTCCTCATCGAAGGTGCCAACGCCTTTACGTTCGACCAGCTTGATGATATGCCAGCCGTAGCCCGGTGTGAGCACAGGGGCTGAAAAATCGCCCACGTTCTGGATGGTGGAGATGGCAGCGATGAACTCGGGCATCAGGCGGTTGACACCGCGTTTCGGGAGGACTCCTCCTCTTGATGAGGATCCTTTGTCTTCGGAATTCACCTTTACCAGGTCTTCAAATTTAGCCCCGTTCCTGAGCAGATTGTACAGAGAGTCTATCCTGACTTTCACCCTGGCCGAGTCGGCGGCAGTTGCGTTCTTAGGGAAACCCAGGAAGAGATGGGCAACCACGAAGTCGTTGAGTGCAGGAATGCGGTCGGTGACTTTGACCACATGATAACCGTAATCGGTCCTGACCGGTTTTGAGATCTTGCCGGCTTCGGTATTGAAGGCAGCGGTTTCAAAAGGATAAACCATGTCGAACACAGTGAAATAACCGAGGTCTCCCTTGTTGCCTTTCATAAAAGGATGCTGGGGAGTAGCTTCGCGGTCTTTGGCCGAGGGGTCTTCAGAATATTCAAGGACGACGTCTTCGAACTTCGCTCCTTTAAGGATCTTTTCCCTTGCTTCGACAGCCTTGCTTAGAGCAGTGAGGGTATCTTTGGGAGTTGCTTCAGGTCTGACCTTGAAGAATATATGGCTGGCCCTGAGATCGGATTTTTTACGATCATAAGCTTCCTTTACGAGACGGTCAAGGGTTGCTTCGTCGGTAAAATAAGGTTTGGCGAGTTGTTCGCGGTAGCCGTCGAGTTCCTTGACGAAGGATGTGATGGTGTCCAGGCCAAGCTGTTCGGCCTGGAGCACTTTAAGTTTGAAATTGATGAAAAGGTCCAGGTATTCATCCATGGACTTTTTATCGATGGCTTCGCCTTTTACGTTGTTTTTCTGGTAGATTGACATGAATTCTCCGACAGTGACTGGTTTACCGGCAATAGTCATAAGGGTTGTGTTGTTATCAACCTGGGCAGTAACATTAAGGAAGAACAGGAGAAAAAGCAGTAATCCTGATAATTTCAAGCTCATATTTTTTATCATTTTATTTATACTTTAGCAATAACGCGAAAATTCTGAAAACATTATTAACGGCTGTAATTTGGTGCTTCGCTGATGATAGTTACGTCGTGGGGGTGGCTTTCGGTGACGCCGGCCGAGGTGATCTTGATGAAGCTGGCTGTTTGCAGGGCATCGATATTGGCTGAGCCTGTATAACCCATTCCTGAGCGGAGGCCGCCAGTCATCTGGTATATCACTTCGGAGAGTGAGCCTTTGTAGGGCACCCTGCCGACAATACCTTCGGGGACCAGTTTTTTGATGTCATCTTCCATGTCCTGGAAGTAGCGGTCCTTTGAGCCATGCTGCATGGCTTCGAGGGATCCCATGCCCCGGTATGTCTTGAATTTACGGCCTTCGTAGATGATGGTTTCGCCAGGGGATTCGTCCACGCCTGCGAAGAGGGAGCCGGCCATGATGGAGGAGGCGCCTGCTGCGAGGGCTTTGACGATATCACCTGTATACCTTATGCCGCCGTCGGCTATCACGGGGATGCCAGTACCTTTGAGGGCTTTTGCAACCTGGTATACTGCAGTAAGCTGGGGTATTCCTATGCCTGCGATGATCCTGGTGGTGCAGATTGAGCCCGGACCTATACCGACTTTGACTGCGTCGGCTCCTGCTTTTGCAAGGTCCAGTGCAGCTTCGCCTGTGCCAATGTTCCCGACGACCATATCGATGGCGGGATAGGCGGTTTTGATACGCCTTGCCATTTCGATGACCCGGTTGGTGTGGGCATGTGCGGTGTCGATGACAATTGCGTCAACACCTTCCTTGACGAGGGCGGCTGCGCGGTCGAGGGTGTCGGCTGCAATACCTACGGCGGCGGCGACGCGCAGCCGCCCGAGGGTATCTTTACAGGCATTCGGCCTGGCTTTGATTTTGATGATGTCTTTATATGTGATCAGCCCCACCAGGCGGTTGTTTTTATCGATGACCGGGAGCTTTTCAATCTTATATTCCTGGAGAATCTGTTCGGCCTTTTCAAAATTCATGAACTCGCTGATCGTAATCACCTTGTGAGTCATCACTTCAGTGACAGGCCGTGCCATATCACGCTCGAACCTCAGGTCGCGGTTCGTAACGATCCCAACAAGTTCCTCGCGTTCGTTCACCACGGGGATGCCCCCTATGGAATGTTCTTTCATCATAGCCAGTGCATCTCCTACAAGAGCGGAGGCATGCAGGGTAACCGGGTCGAGTATCATCCCGTTCTCGGCTCTCTTAACTTTTCTCACCTGCAGGGCCTGGGCTTCTATTGACATATTCTTGTGAAGAACCCCTATGCCGCCTTCCTGCGCCATTGCAATGGCCATACCCGATTCAGTCACTGTATCCATGGCAGCTGAAACAATTGGGATGTTCAGGCGGATGTTTCTTGAAAGGGATGTTGAGATATCGACTTCCCTCGGAAGCACCTCCGAATAGGAAGGGATGAGGAGCACGTCATCGTACGTAAGTCCTTCTCCCAGGAATTTATTAGCATCGGTAAACATAGGCCTCAAAATAAAAGTGCAAAGATACGAAAACGACAGGAATTCTTTGCACAACAAAAGCAGATCATTTTTATCGGTGAAAATCGTATTTTTGATATCAGAAAAAAGGCTGAACACTCCATGAAACGTACACTCTTATCCGCAATTATAATGATGATACTGGCGACTGCCAGTGCTTACTCCCAGGAAGCGATTGAAACCAAACAAATAATGCTTCCCAACGGCTGGGGTATCAGCCGAATAGGCCTGAGCCTGCAGCTGGGAGACCTGCCTCTGAACATCGCGGTTTCATCATCGGGCAGGCTGGCAGCGGTCACCAATAACGGCGAAAGCGACCAGAGCATCTACCTTATCGATGCCCTCTCAGCCATAGTCCTCGACACCATTGTCACAAGAGCAGCCTGGGTCGGACTGGCCTTTACGAAAGATGAAAAAACGCTTTACGCTTCGGGAGGTAACAGGAACGTCATCTATAAATATTCAATAAAAAACAAAAAACTTGGGCTTGCCGACAGCCTGGTATTAGGCAAACCCTGGCCCGAAAGGATATCCCCCGCAGGCCTTGCGCTTGACGAAAAGAAGAACCTCTTGTACGTGGTCACAAAAGAGAACAATTCACTTTACATCCTTGACCTTTTGAAAAAGCAGGCCGATGTTCGCATCAGCCTTGAAGGAGAGGGCTACAGCTGCGCCTTATCCGGCGACAGAAAAAGCCTTTATATAAGCTGCTGGGGTTGTAGTAAAGTGCAGGTCTTCAATACAGTAAACAGAACATTCCTCACATCGGTCACTGTGGGGAGCAATCCCAACGACCTCTGCCTCAGCAAGAACGGAAAGTTCCTGTTCGTAGCCAACGCCAACGACAATTCGGTTTCCTGCATTGACGTGAAAGCCGGGAAAGTCATAGAAACGCTGAATTCGGCCCTGTACCCAAACTCCCCTGCAGGCAGCACGACCAACAGCGTGGCTCTGAGCTCCGACAATAAAACCCTGTATATCGCCAATGCCGACAACAACTGCCTTGCTGTATTCGACGTTTCAAAGCCAGGTGAGAGCCTAAGCAAAGGCTTTATCCCCACAGGCTGGTATCCCACCTGCGTTCGCGTGATCAATAAAAAACTCTGGGTGGCCAACGGAAAAGGCTTTACTTCACTGGCAAATCCCGGGGGGCCCAACCCGGTAGTCCGCACACAGAAAGTGAGCGCACAGAAGAGCGACAGCCGCAAACCCAAGAAGGTCCAGTATATAGGCGGGTTATTTAGAGGGACTATGAGCATTATCCCCGAACCCGATGTAAAAACCCTTGGAGATTATACTGCCATGGTTTTCAAAAACACCCCCTACAAACCCGAAAAAGTAAGCGTAACGCCCGAAGCAAGCGGGACGGCTATACCCGGGATGCCATCCGCAGTCTCACCCATTAAATACGTGTTTTACGTGATCAAGGAGAACCGTACTTACGACCAGGTGCTTGGCGATGTGGCTGAAGGCAATGGCGATACCAGCCTGGTGCTGTTCGGCAAAAAGATCACGCCCAACCAGCATCAGCTGGTGAAGGATTTTGTATTGCTTGATAATTTTTATGTGGATGGCGAAGTGAGCGCCGATGGGCACAACTGGAGTATGGGTGCATATGCAACGGATTACCTCGAAAAGACCTGGCCCAGCAGTTACGGAGGAAGAGGTGGCGATTATGATTCGGAAGGGAACCGTAAAATTGCAAATAACAAAGATGGTTTTATCTGGGATTTCTGCGCCAGGCAGGGAGTTTCGTACAGGACTTACGGGGAGTTCGCCGATAATTACAAACCGAATATCGCCGTGCTGAAAGACCATTACTGCAGGTATTTCACCAGCTGGGACCAGGAGGTGATGGATACCGTAAGGTTTACCCAGTGGAAGAAGGATTTTGACTCATTGCATGCAGTTGGAGCCGTCCCCCGGCTGAATACGATACGTTTTATCAATGACCATACCCAGGGACTGAAGGCCGGAAAACTTACGCCTTTTGCACAGGTTGCTGATAACGACCTTGCCGTGGGGAAGCTGGTTGAGTACCTCGCCGCCTCATCCATATGGAACGAAAGCGTGATATTTATCCTCGAGGATGATGCCCAGAACGGTCCCGATCATGTGGATGCTCACCGCAGCCCGGTGTATATTGCCGGGGGATATGTTAAACGTCATTTTATTGATCATACCCCCTACTCCACTGCTTCGGTACTCAGAACCATAGAGCTGATCCTGGGCCTGCCTCCCATGAGCCAGTACGATGCGGCGGCAACCCCTTTATGGCGTTGTTTCACTGCAAAGCCTGAGCCCTCGGGGTTCAGGGCGTTGGGGCCATTTACTAACCTTGGCGAGAAGAATATCGCCCTGAACCAGTGGCAGAGGATGAGCGAGGAGTTTGATTTCAGCCGTGAAGACAGGGCTCCTGATGAGCTTTTAAATAAAGTGCTGTGGTTTGCGGTCAAAGGAGAGTCAACACCCTGTCCTGCCCCGGTGAGGTCGGCTTTTGTTAAACCTATTGTTAAAGACGACGACTGAGATGAAGGCAAACCAATTCACCGATCCCATTAAAGACCTTGCCGAAAGCGGAAAACTGGCGGGGTTGCTTCTGATCCTGTCGACGGTACTTTCAATTTCGCTTGCCAATTCAGTACGGGCGGAATCTTACCTGGGTATATGGCATATGGAGATCGGGTTTGATTTTCTGCATGAGAGTGTGCTGCACTGGATCAACGACGGGCTTATGGCCATTTTCTTTTTCATGATAGGACTTGAGATCAAACGCGAGATCCAGGACGGCGAACTGGCAGTAAAAGAGAAAGCAATTCTTCCTGTTCTTGCGGCACTTGGCGGGATGCTTTTCCCTGCAATCATCTTTTTCCTTTTCAACAGCGGGTCAAAGGAACACCTCAACGGATGGGCAATACCCACTGCCACCGACATTGCCTTTTCACTTGGGATACTGTCATTGCTGGGCAAGCGCGCACCCTTGTCACTGAAGATCTTTTTGACCGCCCTGGCCATAATTGACGACCTGGGAGCTATTGTCATCATCGCCACTTTTTACACCCACAACCTTCATTTCGGGATGCTCGGGATTGCTCTGCTGTTTGTCCTGGTTCTGTTTGCACTGAACCGCTTCAAGGTAAAATACCTCTTCCTTTACCTGATCCCCGCTTTAGGATTATGGTATTTTATACTAAGGTCGGGGGTGCATCCCACTATTGCAGGAGTATTGGCCGCAATATTCATCCCAAAGGAAATGGCACATAAACTCGAGCTCAGCCTGCACCGGCCGGTAAATTATTACATACTTCCATTGTTTGCGCTAGCCAATACGGCAATTCCCCTGGTCTTTGACGGTTCGATGCTATTCAACGGGCTCACGGCAGGGATTATCTGCGGACTGCTCATAGGGAAACCCCTGGGGATCACACTGTTTTCATGGATTGGTGTCAAAACAAAGATATCCACCCTGCCTGCGGGCACCAGTTGGAAGCAGCTGGCAGGGACCGGGCTGCTGGCCGGTATAGGGTTTACCATGTCGATCTTTATTGCAGGCTTATCCTATAAAGAACCTGCCATCCTTGATGTGTCGAAACTTTCCATCCTTGCCGGGTCAACTCTCTCGGCCTTATGCGGGATGGGTGTTTTATATTTCCTCGGTAAAAAAAAGCACGTCAGCTAAAACTTAGGCTTATGGCAAAACGGCAGCCCAACAGTGTTTTAGGTTTCTTATCCGGTACTATAGGCGAAACGGTTCATACCCGCGACGGGAACGTGCGTAAGAAAGCTGCAGTTAGCGACCGCAAGCTTTCTGAGCTTCATCTGGAACACAAAAACCGCTGGGAAGAGTCTAAGTAATATGCCAAAATAGCTACTTCCGACCCCGAATTCAACAGCTGGTACGCAAAACTTGCCAAAAACGTGAAAGGCCAGGGCGCCTGGCAATTTGCCATCAGCGACTATTGCCATCCCCCGGTGATCGGGAAGATCTCAAAAGGCAATCCCGGGGCCGGGGCCTTAAGCCGGCGTTGTATCGATGTACATGACAGGTACAAAGTGCAGAGGGTGCTGGTATGCCTTACTGCATCCAACCGCAGAGCAATTGAAAATGGAAAGGCAATTTACAATAACACAGATTTATGCTGGGATTTTGACTTTAGTCTTGACCTTAGCCGATACACTGATCTGAAGCTGACTGTGATGGCCCTGGATCTTCCCGGGAATATTGTTTACCGGGAGCTCCCGCACCCCTATTGCGACACAAACCCGGCAACCGTGCCCGAATTTTCAAAGACCAAAAAGAAAAAGCACTACGTGAAAAGCCAGCTAAGGCCCAGGCAACTATAGGTTTTCAATGTTTTGCGCGTAATGTATCCCTGAAAAATTCATTGTTCACTTTTTTTCAGCTATAGAAACACATACTATAGCTTGAGCGAATGACGACCAAATAACAGTTAAGGAAAGCTTAATGCAAGGTTAAGGAAAGGTTAAGGAAGCAAGCTTATTTTTTCATTTTGCAAGCCCCGGTTTCCATTTTCACTAAAAAAATGGAGGCATACCAAGTGTGCTCTTCATGATGCTCATGCAGGGCACACACATATCGCTAACCGCAACAAAACCAAGGTATTGTTCTTTGCAAAGGTTGGACCTTTGCTGCGTTTAGCGATCGGGCGTTAGTGCCAAAACATTTTTGATTGCATTGTGCCAAAACTTTAATTATCTTTGTAAAAAACAGAGGATGAGCGCCATAATCATAAAGTCTGACAATCAAAACACTAAGATTCTCAAAGAGCTCGCTAAGAAGCTTGGAGCTGATGTTCTAAGCATTAATGAGGATCTTTATGAAGATTTGGCTTTAGGTCTTCTAATGGAAAGATCAAAAACTGGTGAAACCGTCAGTCGTGACTCCATTATGAAAAAATTGAACGCAAAATGAAAATTGAATTCGATAAGTCCTTCGAAAAATCTTTGAGGCGTATTCATAATCCGATCCTCTTTCGACGACTTAAACGAATTATTATTCAAATTGAAAATTCTTCCTCCCTATCTGAATTACCAAACTTTAAAAAATTAACGGATTTTCATCCTATTATCGAATGAGAATAGGCAATTATCGTGTTGGTTTCGAACTTATAGATAACTCTACTGTAAGGTTTATTGTAATCGCACATCGAAAAGATATTTATAATATTTTTCCTTAAAATGTTCTGGCACTAACATGCCGCTAACCTCAACAAAAACAAGGTATTGTTACTTTGCACAGGTTTTACCTTTGCTGCTTTACCGGCCCACGTTACAGGGTATATTATTTGAATTTATAAAAGAAAATACATGAAAATAAATTATAAAACACCTGAAGAATACCTGGATAAAATTCCCCTTGACAGAAGGAATTCATTTGAGATGCTTCGTAATGTTATTCTTGACAATCTACCAAAAGGATTTTCTGAAACAATCAATTATGGAATGATCGGTTATGTTGTTCCTTTTTCCATATATCCTGATGGATATCAAGCTGATCCAAAAAAACCTTTACCATTTGTAAATATTGCTTCTCAAAAAAATTATTTCGCTCTGCACCATTTGGGGCTTTATGCAAATAAAAATCTTCTTGATTGGTTTGTTAATGAATATCCAAAATTCAGTAAAACAAAGTTAGATATGGGAAAAGGATGTGTTCGATTCAAAGATCCAAACAAAATTCCTTTAGAGCTCATTGGAAAATTGATTCGCAAAGTAAGTGTATCAGAATGGATTTCGATATATGAATCTACACTAAAAAAAAAATAAAACGCCCTATAAAAACAATATACCTATTATGAAAAACACAGTGTTACTAGTTTTCTTCATAGGAATTCTGGCATGCGAACTCCATGCCCAAATCCCCTCAAAAGGGTTGGTCGCCTATTACCCGTTTAATGGAAATGCCAATGATTCCAGCGGAAACAATAACAACGGATCAGTTGTCGGAGGAGCGACACTGACTGTTGACCGATTCGGGCGTCCTCAACATGCTTATAAGCTGGATGGATTTGATGCATTTATTTCAGTCCCAAATTCACCAGGCCTGAACCCCGATAGCGGGATCAGTTTGTGCGGATGGTGGAAATCTGTTCATTTTACAGGAGGCGGGTACAGCCCCCTTGTTGATAAAGGATATACGGCGCATATACCTCCTTATTATCAATACAAATTAGGTGTTAGCGGTGACTTGTATCCAAACCTGCCCGGAAGATTTGCTTTTTCTGTTTCCATAAACGATGTTGAATACCGAGTAAAGACAGAGACCAATTTCTGGAATGTGGGGGAATGGTACTTTCTGGTTGGCACATATGATGGTACGGGTGTTAAGTTATATGTAAACAGTCAGTTAATTGAGATTATGTACACAACGGGGATGTTATCCGTTTATCCTACTTACATGAATATGGGTAATAATACCACTGCGGATGACTTTTTACAGGGTGACATTGATGATATCAGGATATATAAGCGGGCATTGACCCAACAAGAAGTTGATACACTTTATAATAATTATGTGGTCGGGATAAATGATTCTAAGGATAACCCTTTCAATGTCATAGTATATCCCAACCCATGCAAGGGTCATCTGGAAATACGTTGCGAAAGCTATCAACCGGATGAGCTTATATCGGAGGTTTTTGATAATACGGGCAGAATGATTTACAGATCCCTGACAGGTCTTGAAAGGGGGGGGGAATCTTAAAACTATCGACCTAAGTTCTTTCCCCAATGGAATTTATAATGTAAAAATCAATTACAGGAACAAATACATCATCAGGAAAGTAACATTGATAAATTGATCCTGACAAGTATTACATTTACGGATAAAATAAAATGAATGCATCATGAAAATTATTCCGAGATTATTAAGCGTACTTTGTGTGCTGTTGTTCTTATTTGCACTGGCATCATGCAAAAAATCAAGTCAAACATATACTGCAATAAACCCGTTTAGCAATGGAGGGAGTGAGCGGAATATGATTGTTATTATCAGCGATCTTCATCTGGGCGCCGATACCTCCTATGCCGAGTGCAAATTAAACTGCGGACCGCTTGTAACCTTGCTTAATCAGGTAAAAGCCGCTCCCAATGTCAAAGAACTCGTAATCGACGGGGACCTGGTTGATGAATGGTTTGTTCCTGCCACAACAAATACATACCAGGGAAAAGACCAGGCCGATTTTGTGCAGCGTCTTGCAACAGCAAACAAAGGGATCTTTGATGTTCTGAACAGCATCATTGATGAGGGGAAAATCCTGGTTACTTATGTGCCCGGGAACCATGACCTGGCAATTACAGCAGCAAGCATTGAACTTATCCTTCCCGGGGTAAACCAGGCCCGCGAAAACGTGCAGGGCTTGGGCACGTATTCACCGGGAGGCTGTCCCCAGATTGCCATTGAGCATGGACACCGCTACAATTTTTTCTGTGCCCCCGATCCATATTCAAACCAGGATATCGCCCCGGGCTGCATTCTGCCCCCCGGGTATTTTTTCACAAGAATAGGTGCACTCTGTGCAACACAAAAAAACCCGCCACCGGCAGATACCTTACCCCTGGTCACACCAAACAGTTCGGGGGATGAAAGCCAGCAATTACTGTATCAATACTGGAAGATTTGGGCAACTTCGGTTAAAATGTTCCCTATAACCTACCGGTTTGACCAGACAATCATCGTTACAAACATGGATGGAATAACGGGAACCCTTTCGGTCGACGATGTCGTGCCTTTTCAATCATCGCCAGGAAGCCATATCGATGTGAACCTTTATAAAGGGATACAGGATCATTGGGAAGCAAGGCAGACTTACAACCATGTTCCCATACACAGCACAACAGCACATGCGATCGACTCGGTAATGTCAGCCACCGACATCGACAACCAGGCAAAAATCCAATACTTTTTGAACCCAGCCTCAGATAAAAGGATAGTAGTATTTGGTCATACCCACCAGGCCAGGATGGTTCCGGGGGTCAGTTATACCGGCAAAAAATGTATTTATGCGAATTCCGGGACCTGGATTGACAATAATCCAAACCAAACAACAATGAATTTTGTCATCATAACACCGCAGAGCCTTGACTCAACCACTCAAACCCTTGTAAAACTTTACAATTTCCAAAACCAGGTTGTAACATTAATGGCTCAGGACGCTACACGATATTAACGCTAAGTTGATGATTGAAAATAATAAATTTGATAAATCATTCGGGCCGGTGGGTACATCCGCAGGGATGTTTTTATTTATTGCAGGATTGATTTTAACTTTTTTTCATCTTGCCGGACTGATCTTGCTTTTAATTGGTGCATTTGTTGGCTTTTCGTCTACAAGTACCTTAATTGACTACGAAAGGAAACGTGTAAAATTTTCAAATAATTTATTTGGATTTATCAGAATTGGTCAATGGGTTAAGATTGAACCATCCATGAAAATTGGCATAAAAGAATCAAATTTAACCTGGCGCAGCTATAGCCAGGGAAACAGGCCTCTCGATATTGAAAATAAAGACTATAGAATAATTCTGTTAGACAGTGTGAATAAAGAAATTATGCCGATTAAAAAGTTTAGCACAAATGATTTAGCAAAAATTGAACTTGGAACTATCGGGCATCAACTTGGGTTAAACCTTTATTGAGAATTTAATGGAAAACAAAAAGAACGGTCGAAATAACTAAATCAATCATGGAAAAGGTAAATTGCAAAAATTGTGGCGCGGCCAATCCTGAGACATCAAAATATTGTTCTGGTTGCGGGTATGAACTGCCACGAATAAAAACTGAGATCCTGAGTGAACCGGTGCAGCAGAAACCAACTGAGAGCAAAGACAAAAAGAAACAGAAACTGGGAATTCTTATAGGTATAATTGTCTTTGGCCTTTCGTCCTTTGCAGTCCAGCAAATTTTCTTTAAGGCTCCTTCTTATGACAAAGTCATGATGAAAGTTGCCAGTGAGCTGAATAAATCCTGCCCAATCATGGTGGATGCCGAAACGAGATTTGACAATGCAGTTGCTCTCCCGGGCAATGTTTTTCAGTATAACTACACCCTGGTAAATGTAGATAAACCGAATGCCGATACCACAAGTATGAAAAATTATCTCGAGAATTCGATTACAAATATGGTTAAGACAAACCCTGAAATGAAATATCAAAGGGATCATAAAACAACAATAAATTATTATTATAAAGATAAAAATGGGGTATACCTGTTTATTGTTTCCATAACGTCCGACAAATACCAGTAATTGTGAAACACGATCACTCATCGCTGACACAGGGCTGACAAACACAATGTGGGCAGGGTTTGAAATACCGATCAATCTCATCCACATACAAATAAAAAGAAATGAAAAAATGGCTTTTCCTGCTGATCGCAGTTTCCATGTTCAACCTTTTAAATGCCCAGGGCTGGCATTGGAAAACTCCCCTGCCTACAGGGAATAACCTGCAATCGGTTTGCTTCGCAAACTCAACCACAGCTTACTCTGTTGGTGATCACGGGACTTTTGTATTCACAGATGATGCCGGTGCCAGCTGGAATACGCGTATCACAGGGACTTTACAAAACCTGCATTCCTGCTGTTTTACAGACCTTTTAACAGGTTTTGCCGTGGGTGATTCGGGGACTATTATTAAAACTTACGACCACGGGATAAACTGGACAAGGGAGTCTTCGGGAGCTTTCAATCACTTAACTTCGGTTAGCTTTCCAGATGTGAATACAGGTTATATTACAGGCATGCATGGTACCTTTCTGAAGACCACCGATGGCGGGAACCATTGGTATCCGATGAATTGCGGAACCACTTTAGACCTGTATTCTGTGTTTTTCCTTAACTCAGATACAGGCTTTGTGGCAGGCTCAGGCGGGACCATCCTGAGGACCAATAACGGGGGTATCAGTTGGACTGCACAGAATGCGGGCACAAACCATCCATTGAATTCTGTATTTTTCACCGATGCCAGCAATGGCCATATCGTGGGCGATTATACAACTATCTTAAGGACCACCGACGGCGGACTGACCTGGAACAATCAGTGGCTAGCAAATACAAGCACCTTGAAATCCATATGGTTTACCAGTCCTGATGTGGGCTGGCTGTGCGGTATCCAGGGACTCTTATACTCTACAACCGATGGAGGGATCACCTGGACCAGACATTATCAGGATGCTTCCTTCTTTTTCAACTCGGTCCGGTTCAGCGATACAGGTACAGGTTATGCGGTAGGTGATTACGGGATCATTTTCGAGACTATCGATGGAGGAACCACCTGGAACAGGTATATGCCGGCGACCAACAATATGCTGCAGTCAATCAGTTTTCCTGACAGTACAAACGGGTATGCTGTTGGTGAGCGTGGGACAGTCTTAAAAACAACGGATGGAGGAGCAACCTGGACAAACAAGTATTCGGGGAACCATTTTTGTTTTTATTCTTCATCTTTTCTCAGCAAGGATACAGGGATAGTGGTGGGTACGACACTCGACGCTATGTATGTCCCTGAATATTCCCTGATCATTAAAACGACGGATGGTGGGGATCACTGGACCGACGTCAGCCCGGTTTCGCCCTATTGGTTAAACTCTGTTGTTTTTACCGATAAACATACTGGCTATGCCTGCGGCGCTGGCCTTGTAACTCCCCCCGGCGCAATTTTTAAAACTACAGATGGCGGGAATACCTGGAATTTCATATACCTGGACCAGACGCGCTGGTTATTTTCACTGTATTTCGTTGATAACCTTATCGGCTATGCAGCCTGTGATTTCGGAGGCATCCTGAAGACTATCGATGGGGGAAACACCTGGACTGATCTTCCAAGCGGGACTTACGACAGGTTGTATTCCATATTTTTCACCGATGCAAGTACAGGATATGCTGCGGGCGGATACTCGCGGGGATACGCCACAATGCTGAAAACGACTGATGCAGGATCTACCTGGTTTAGCATTGATCCTGGAATTAATGATTGCCTGCTCTTTGTTAATTTTAAAAATGCGAATACAGGATTTACCGGGGGCGAATTCGGGGCAATTTCCAGGACCGATGATGCCGGACTGACCTGGTCGGTGCAGAACTCGGGTACATATAATGACCTGTGGTCGGTTTGCTTCACCGATGCGGCAACCGGTTTTTTATGCGGGATAGGCGGTAGCATATTAAAGACTACCACGAACGGGGATATTACGGAAGGAGTCAGTCACTATGCAGCGCAGGCTCAACCGTTAAAGATCTTCCCCAATCCTTCTTCAGGGAAGCTTATTATTTTGATGCCTGAACCTGTATCAAAAGCACAGCTGTGTATACTCACCCTGAGCGGGAAAGAAGTTCTGAGTATGTCTGCCAGCGGCACTTCCGTTCATGCCGATATCATCTCCCTCCCCGATGGGATATACATAGTGAAACTTACCACCGAAAAATCGGTATGGGTTGGGAAACTTATCAAATTGTAAAACAAGAATTTACTTATTAAAATATTCTGGGATGGCCGAAAACGAAATCATCAAACATTCGAAAAATGCTTATGAAATTATAAAATCATCGGGGAAAACTATTAAGCATAAGCTATATGAGATCTTCATTGAAATTTTAATCATCGTGATTGCAGTGAGCATTTCTATCTGGTTTCACAACTGGAATGAAAGAAGGCATGATAAACAGGAAGAAAAAGAATTTTTTACCGGCCTGAAGAAAGACCTGCAAAGCGATATGGAAAATATGACCAACAGCCGGAAATTATACGAATATACTTTGCACGGGATATCCTATTTTCTAAAAGCTCAGCATGACACAAAACTGAACCAGGATAGTGTAATCAAATATTCGGATTGCTTCTTCAGCAGCACCGATCTTGACCCTCATATAGGAAGGTATGAAGGCTTAAAAAGCAGCGGCAGGTTTTCAATCATTGAAAATAAGGAGTTATTGAACGATATTATTGAGATGCATGAAAGCATCATTCAAAGGATACAGGATCTTAATCAGAAATATTATCAACAAAACCAGAAAATAGCAAGCCTGATTTCTCAAAATGCCGAGCTGGCACATAATGGAACGGTCATCAATGCTGCTTCCGTTGCAAGCAGAAGCGACTTCAGGATCCTTATCGGCACAAGCGCGGGACTGATAGTAAATAATATCATTCCCATCCACATAACAGGAATTAAAAAATGCGAAGAGATCATTGCCATGATTGACAAGGAACTGAAATAAAAGAATTTATGATGAAATGTGGATTACTTAGCTGGTTGCTCCTGATGTGTGCACTCAATTCGTATTCTCTCGGAGGAGACAGCTGTAAAGTGCTTGTTAAGGAGATCTCTGGCACTTACATTGGAGGTTGTAAAGACAGTCTTGCCCATGGTAAGGGAACGGCAACAGGAGAGGATGTGTACGTTGGAGAGTTTAAAAATGGCCTGCCGGATGGCAAAGGAAAATACACCTACAAAGGCGGAAATATCTTTTCGGGGACCTGGGTCAACGGGGTTAAAAACGGGCCAGGCAAATTCACCTATTCAGCTGGCGGGAAAACGATGACATTAAAGGGATACTGGGTTAATGGCGAATATGCGGGGGCTTCGAACCCTGATGAGTTATACAGGGTCACAAACCACTCGGGTATAGAACATTATGAAATTAAAAAGTTAGAAGGCAAGGAAGTTAAAATAACAATAACTTTCATCCGGTTAATGCAAAAATATGTGCCTCCCGACCTGAAAATCACCAATTCAACAGGGCAGTTAAACCAGGAATTTAATAAATTTACAATCAACGACTATTTCACTCCTGTTACGTGCAACATCTACTTTACAGTGAGATCCAATAATGATTCAAGGCAATGTTTCCTTTTTTTCGACATATTACAGCCGGGCAATTATGAAGTCACTATCACCGACAACTAGAAGACTTCACTGATTTGACAGTCTGTTCATGGTATTGCAGATTAAAAAATTAATCTATACGCTATGAAAAAAATCTCATTGTTTTTTATCGTCATCCTGGCTTTGCCTGTGGTCACGGCAGCCCAGTTTTTCCGGGTCATTACTTTTGACGACGGACAAAATATGAATTTTCTGAGCATTGACCATTCCCTTCCGGGGAATGTATGGCAGATCGGGAAACCCCAAAAGCCCTATTTTGATTCAGCGTATTCGGCTCCGAATGCGATAGTTACAGATACCATTAACTCTTACCCGCTGAACAATTTATCTGTATTTTACCTGTATCTGCCGAATGAGTGGGATGCCCTTGGCCAGATATTGCACTTTCGCTATAAAATAAACTGTGATACATTAACCGACTATGGGCTGATTGAATTCTCACTCGATAAAGGTCTCACCTGGCACAATCTTTTATCCGAGGCAAATGCTTATCAAACCCAGTGGACCATTCAGCTTGCCTATCCTCCCTATACAATGCTGTTTAATAACAACGACACTCTCAATCCTTTTACCGGGAAAAGTTCAGGCTGGTACACCTTCAACATGCCTTTCGGGTTTTATTTTTATCCGCTTGGCACTGATACAGTGTATTACAAACTTTCATTTCACAGTGACGGAAATCAAACAAACAAAGATGGCTGGATGATGGATGATCTGCTGATTGCCGATCTTTATGAAGGGATATCGGAGAATAATTCTGACTGGCTGATCTCGGCTGCACCAAATCCATTCGTCTTTGATCTTACTTTGAAAATAAAATCCATAAGTCTGCAAGACCCAAACCAGCAATTTTCCTATGAGATATTTTCAGCCAGGGGGGAAAAAATGGCAAGCCGGAATTTTTCCGGAAACAAAGTTAAAATTGAAGGTCTTGAGAAATCCGCAGCCGGTGTATATTTCCTGAAGATCAGGTCAGATTCTGTCATTATTGGTACCAGGAAACTTATTAAAATCTGATTAAAAAATTAATCAAAGCCCATAACGTGCCTTCAACCGTAAGTTTGACTAAGAAATTGACCATCAGCGTTTAATATGTCGGTCATCTCAACTTTAAATTATCTTCAACCAAATACCTGACGATATGTCTCTGATCCCAAAAAAAATCCTGGTCCCGGTTTTCATGTTGTTGCTGTCGCAGATTTCGATGGCTCAGACACCGACTTTTAATAAAAAGATCATTTTCAGGGATTCCCTTGACATGGAATATGCCTCACAGCTCGCTGAAACCAGTGATGGCTACCTGGTTATAGGTACCAGCTATACCTGGAATAAAGTGTACAGTTCCGATACCAGGCTGGTTGTTCTTAAATTAAGCCCTGACGGAGCCATCCTGAAGAAAAAAATATACGGCGACAGCGTGAACTGGTATGAATGCCCGCATACGAAAGCAATCATGAAGACCGGAGACGGGAATTTCATCATCCTCCTGCAGCATTATACCAGTGAGTTTGACGGGACCCTTGAATTAATGAAAATCACACCTGATGGTGACAGTCTCTGGACAAAAGCCATACAGCCCGGAAATGGCTTTATAGACTACATTTATCCAAAAACTTTTACCCAGACCCCCGACGGAGACTTTACCATTCTTGGTCAATATGGTTATACCGGGATCATGGTCCGTACCGACAGCTTATGCAATGTAAAATGGGCACAACTTACAGGTGAAAATTCTATTCATTCTGTAACAACAATCAACTCGGTTGCAGCCCTGCCAGATAACAGCATTCTTCTCGGTTATTATGTCTGTAATGAACAAGGCGGATGGGAAGGATCGGGGGTAATAGCGAAAGTAGACAGTGCCGGGGGATTCAAATGGTGGCGCAACATTGGTAACAGACCCTATAACGGGTCGGACCAGGTGTTTGTATCCCTCACAAAAGACAACTCCATCCTTGCCCTTGCAACGACATACTTCTCGACCCCGGCTCCTGCATATCAGACCTTCGAACTGATGAAACTCACAACCGGAAACCTTCTTTTATCTGACACGGTATTCGGACCCAAAAACCCGTTTTTAGATATGTACGGATCAGCATGTTTACTGGACAGCACTATCATTGCATGCGGATTGCAGGGAACTTCGAAGGGTTGCATTTTTAACTGCACCGCCGAAGCAAGAACATTGTTTTACAGGGAATATGTTTACTCTGCGAAGAGCCCCTGTCATAATGCTGCAAGCGGCAACCAGGTGATATTTTCAATATTGCCTACATCCGACGATGGCTTGCTGATGGCAGGCTATTACAGCTATCCCGGGTCTTATGATGAAGATCCCTGGATACTTAAAACCGACCGTTACGGTTGTTTTCAACCAGGATGCGAACCCTGGCCGATTTATATCACGAAACAGCCATCCTCCCAGGCCATCTGCAAAGGCGATACTGCAGTATTCGGCCTTGTAAGCAGCGGGGATTCCATCAGCTTCCAATGGCAGATGAAAACGGCTCAGACCTGGATTACCCTCTATGATGGGAACCTGTTTACAGGAACTAAAACCGATACCCTCAGCCTGCTGAATTCAGGCCAGGTGTTGGAAAACAGCCTGTTCCGCTGCAGGCTGGTTAATCCACATTACACCTTGTACAGTCATACGGCCCAGTTATCGATTTTACATGCCCCTGCTGTAACAACTGAACCTAGCGGACAGTGGGCTGCATCTCATGGAAGGGCAGTCTTCACAGTAAACGCTGCAGGTTCCATGCCATTATCGTATCAATGGTTCTTTAAAAACATGCCTTTGCCAGGGGCAACCGACAGCATTTTCGTGATCGATCCTGTTGATGAAGAAGATTCACCCGGGCCTTACCATTGCATGGTATCAAACCAATGCGGCATTGTCAGCAGCAGGGAGGTCTACCTGTTTCTTTACGGACAGGGCACTGCGGATGACAAGCAGGAACAAGGTGTTAATATTTTCCCGAACCCTGCCGGCAGCAAAGTCAACATAAAATTGCAGGGGACATTACCAATCCTTACAAGCCTGAAAATCATCAACACCCGGGGAGAGATAACCAGGGAGTCTGAATTCAGCCTTGAAACCATTCTTGACATTTCATCCCTGGTGCCAGGTCTTTATATTCTTGAATTCAACACAAACGGGCAGATCATACACAGGCGGCTAATGGTCAACTAAACCTCAGAACCTGGAGCATAATAGTCGGCAGGTGCCGGAGACAAGGTTCTATTGTGAAACGCTCCCGTTCGAAAATTCGGTTTTCACCGTGATGTAACCGGGATAAGATAACATGCTGGTTCCCACAAGTATGCTGGGTTTAAGCTTCACCTTGAAGCGGGTAGGCACATGGCTGACGCCGGCAAGGTTGAACCCGAAATTAAAAATTGCATCCATTGATTTCCCTTTGAGGGCCTGCTTCAGGTCAGTATTTAACGGTACTGATATCACTGCGGATGAGGACGGGGGTACCGTGATGGGTTGCATGAAAGAGCCGGCGACCATCTGGATATCGTCTATGAAAATGATGTACTCAATGCCGTTAATACCTGCAGGTGCGGGATTGGGATTTTTCACTTCGATATTCAGGATAAGTGAAAGCGGAAGTTCTGGCTGTGTGAGGGCTCCCATGATCATGGCGAAATCGGCCACACCAACGTCTTTCAGGGAGGTATAGGCATCGACCTGTATCCCGGCAACCAGGATGTTCTCTGCCGAAACCAGGCGAAACTCGCAGTTCGCAAGGTTGATGGCCGTTTTTGCCTGCTTCGTTACTTCGCAGGATACCATGGACTGTATGAGGATTACTAAGACTAAAAGCCCGGGGAACATCTTTATTTTCATGCCGCAAAATTAGGTATTTTAGCATTCCCAAAAATCTGCTGTTTAAATGCGACTTGCGGTAAGATGTACATTGTTCTTTTTATCATGCCTGTTTATTGCGGGAAATGCCATCGGCCAGCCTCATAAAAAATCAAACAGGAAACCGAATTTCATCATCATACTGGCTGATGACCTTGGATACGGGGAAACGGGGTGTTACGGACAAAAGATCATCCGCACCCCCAATATTGACAACCTGGCTTCACAGGGGATGAGGTTCACCGATTTTTATGCGGGAAGCACAGTTTGCGCACCTTCACGCTGCTGTTTGATGACAGGCCTTAACACAGGGCATTCGCAGGTCCGCGACAACTTCGAGATCGGCAAGTGGGAAGATTACCTGGGGCAGATGCCTCTTGAACCAAATACCTTAACGCTTCCGCTCATGCTGAAACAGGCGGGATATAAAACAGCCTGCATCGGTAAATGGGGACTGGGAGGACCGGGTTCCACAGGGGTTCCCGGCAAACAGGGATTTGATTTCTTCTTCGGATACCTATGCCAGAGGCAGGCTCACAACCATTATCCGTATTACCTCTGGCTCAATAATGATAAGTTCATTACCGGGAACCCCGACTTCAGCCCTCACCAGAAACTGGGAGGTGATCCCAGGAATCCTGACAATTACAAACAATACCAGGGCACGTCTTATGCAGAAGATCTGTTTACTGAAGAAGCGCTTAGTTTCATCAGTTCAAATAAGGATTCTTCGTTCTTCCTGCTGATGACTTACACCCTCCCCCACCTTGCATTACAGGTACCCGATCATTACCTGGTACAGTATCCCGAGTTGATGGACGACAATCCGTATACCGGACAGCTGGGATACCTGCCGGTATTTCACCCTCATGCCACCTATGCTGCCATGGTCAGCGCTTTTGACGATGCAACGGGGAAGATACTCAAGGCGCTTGCCGACAACGGGCTGGATTCAAATACCTGCGTGATCTTTACCAGTGATAACGGGGCTACGTTCAGTTTGGGAGGGGCCGATCCGGGGTTCTTTAACAGCAACGGAATCTGTCGCGGTGGGAAAGGCGGGTTGTATGAAGGCGGGATCAGGGTCCCCTTTATCGTGCGATGGCCGGGTAAGATTAAGGCAGAAGAGGTTTGTTCAACCCCTTATGCTTTCTGGGATATCATGCCTACCCTGGCCCAACTTGCACATGTCAAAACACCTTCAAATATTGATGGTATCTCCCTGGCCCCTGTCCTCACAGGAGCAAAAAATCCTCCTTCTCACGAATTTCTTTACTGGGAATATGCCAGCACGGGGGGAAATGTTGCGATAAGAGCGGGTAACTGGAAACTGCTTCGTAAAGACATGATCAAAGAGCCGGGAAGGACCTGTGAACTGTACGATCTTTCGGTTGACCCCGCCGAAAATTTCAACGTGGCAAACCAGCATCCCGATATCGTCAGGAAATTAAAACAATATATCAGGACACGCACCCAGGCTTCAAAAGCTGAGTGGAATTTTATTCACAACTGAGGTAGCGAAGTAGCGAAGTAGCGAGGTAGCGAAATAAC
>CAIJYT010000237.1 GCA_903824935.1 uncultured Bacteroidales bacterium
AGATTTTTGCCTTTGTAAGCGTTTACCAGGGGGTGAAGGTGCATCGTACCGACTGTCCCAACTCCCGCCAGCTGATCATGCGCTATCCTTACCGCATACTTGAAGCACGCTGGAAAGAGGGGCTGCCGAAACCTGAAACCCAGCCTGCTGTCCCGGTAAAGAAGCCGGAAGCAAAACGAAAAAAGTAAAATGAAGCAGGAATCAGTCATACAGGTCGTCAACGTACATAAATCCTTCAAAGCCGTCCATGCTGTAAGGGGGATCAGCCTTGAGATCCTGAACGGACAGTTCATCGCCCTGCTGGGACCCAACGGGGCCGGCAAGACCACCATGGTCGAGATGATAGAAGGCATACAGAAACCCGACAGCGGGGAGATCCTCATTGCCGGAAAACACTGGAAAGGGAATGAAAAAGAACTGCGTAATATCATAGGGCTTTCACTCCAGGAAACAAGGTTCATAGATAAGCTGAGGGTGTTTGAGACCCTGAGGCTTTTCGCAAGTTTTTTCTCGCTGGGCCCCGAACGCTGCGGTGAGGTGATGACCTTGGTAGGGCTTGATGAAAAGAATGATGCATACGTGGTCAATCTTTCAGGAGGGCAGAGGCAAAGGCTTGCCCTTGGTGTGGCGCTTCTGAACAAGCCCAGGATATTGCTGCTTGATGAACCAACCACGGGGCTCGATCCCCAGGCCAGGAGGGAAGTATGGATGATACTCAAGAAACTTAAGGATGAATCGGCCACCTCGCTGATCCTGACCACGCATTACATGGAGGAAGCGGAGCAGCTCTGCGATTACATCGTGATCATGGACCACGGGACTATCCTGAAAGAAGGAACCCTTCAGGACCTGCTTGGAAAGTCATCCGCCGATATGGAGAAAAAAGAAGAATATACAGGCCCGCCAAGGAACCTGGATGAATTGTTTATTGAACTTACTGGAAGGCATTTAAATGAATAGAAAAAGCGAAAAGCGAAAATTTCGCTACTTCGCTACTTCGCTATTTGAAAACCATGGTTAAAAAACTGAGAAATTCGCAGCTGTATCACTTAATCCTGGCTAATGCCCGCGAACTCGGGCGTGAGCCTGCAGTGCTTTTCTGGGGTATAGTATTTCCTATCCTGATGTCGCTGGGGCTCGGCGTTGCATTCACAAAAAAGAAGGATGTAACGGTGACGGTTGCTGTGATTGGCCGTAACCACCTGGTTCATGCTCCCGGCGACAGCGCTTCGGTTATTCAGTATTTCCTTCAGAAGAACCGGTCGGTGATCAAACTGTCACATGACGGATCCTTGTCGAGGGAACTTAAGGTGCCCGATGAAAAACTTGGAGGGACAACATATATATTCCGGGATATGAGCTGGAAACAGGCTATGGTCATGCTGAAACGGGGCAACCTCAACCTGGTGATGGATGAAATACAGGGCCGGGTGGTTTACAGGTCCGACCCAATGAATCCCGATGCCCAGCTGACTTACCTGAAGCTTTCTAAACTGATGA
>CAIJYT010000238.1 GCA_903824935.1 uncultured Bacteroidales bacterium
CGTTAGTCGGTGCATCGAGGAATGTAACGTTTGGAATTTTCAGGTCGCTGATCCTGCAGGAATCACCAATGTCCATGGGACTGATGTCGACCATGATGAATTCAGGAAGATCCTTTATCAGGGCCCTGACCTTTACCTTGCGCATTTTTTTCTCAAGACGTCCGCCTTTGAGAATACCGGGGGAAACTCCTTCGGACTTCACCGGGATGGCAATGGTCACCGGTTTGTCGGGGAGAACCTGAAGGAAATCCACATGAAGCAGTTTATCGGTGACCGGATGAAACTGGATCTCCTGGTAAATAGTTTCATATTCCTTACCGTCAATATTAATCTTGATTATATAGACTTCGGGGGTGAACAGGATTTTGGAAAAACTTTTTTCGTCTGCCACGAAGTGGATCTGTTCGGTTCCACCATACAGTACACAGGGTGTTTTACCAGCCCTGCGCTGTAATTTGGCATCTTTTTTCCCTACGCTTCCCCTGAGGGAGCCGCTCAATGATACCGTTTTCATAATACGTTGTTTTTAAATTGGGGTGCAAAGATAAGAATAAGTAGCGAGATAGCGAAATAGCGAAGTGGCGAAATTTCAATTTTCAGGCGAGATTTCCTTTTTTCGCAACTTCACTACTTCGCTATTTATTTTTGTAACTTTCTCCCACTGTTTCACGTCTCAAGGTCTCATAAAATCAAAATTCCCATGAAAAAGCTTATTTATTTATGCCTGTGGATGACAGTTTCCATGACTCTCTCATCCGCAGTAATTGCGCAAAATAAAAACACTGCTGAGTTCGACAAGATCCTGTCGTCACAGTTCAAAGACGAGGGACCGGGTTGTGCAGCCCTGGTCATGGTGAAAGGGAAAATTGTTTACCGCAAAGGCATTGGAAAAGCCGATCTTGAGCTGAATGTCGGCATGCAGCCCGGTATGGTCTTCCGCATAGGTTCAATCACCAAACAGTTTACTGCGGTTGCCATACTGCAGCTTGAAGAACAGGGCAAATTGTCGCTCCATGACGAGATTACGAAATTTCTTCCCGATTATCCCACCCATGGATATAAGATCACCGTGGAGAACCTTTTAACCCATACTTCGGGTATAAAGGACTATACTCGCATGAAGGAATGGACAGGTGATCTGCAGCGTAAAGACATGACGCCGAAAGAAATTGTGAATTTTTTCAAGGATCAGCCTATGGATTTTGAACCCGGTACAAAATACGCGTATGACAATTCGGGATATATCCTGCTGGGATGCATCATTGAAAAGGTGAGCGGGGATACCTATGCCCGGTACCTGGAAAAGAATATCTTCCTGCCTCTCGGCATGAAACATACCTTCTATGAAAACAGTACGGATATCGTCATGAACAGGGTTCACGGATACAGCAAAAGCGATTCCGGCTATATGAATTCACCTTACCTGAGCATGACCCAGCCTTATTCGGCAGGTTCTTTATTGTCGACTGTGGATGACCTTTACACCTGGACCAGGGGTGTCCGTTCAGGCAAGATCATCAAACCGGAAACCTTTGAAAAAGCAGTGGTTCCCTGTAAATTAAAAGACGGCAGTTCCACAGGTTACGGTTATGGGCTTGTAATCGGGGAGATTTTCGGAAGCCCCGCCATATGGCATAACGGGGGCATTAACGGCTTCCTCTCTACAGGGATCTACCTCCCGGAGGAAGATGTTTTTGTGGCGGTATTTTCAAATTGTGACGCAGTCTCACCTGATAATGCGGCACTGAAGATGGCAGCTGTTGCAAGCGGGAAGATGCCTGTTTTAAAAGAAACCGCAATAGATACAGTTACCCTGAAAAAATACACAGGCGTTTATGAAAATCCTTCAAAAGAGCAAAGGGTAATAACTTTCAAAAACGGGAAGCTTTACTCGCAAAGGACCGGCGGACAGCAATTCGTCCTCTCCGCCTATGCCGAAAACAAGTTCTCTTACAATGAGGGGATGTCGTATTATGAGTTCAGGAAGGATAAGGACGGGAAAACTGCCACTTTGGATTTCCAGAGCCTTGGTCAGGCATCTTCAACATGGGCACATACGGATAAGCCCGTCCCCACGCATTTTGAAATCAATCTGCCCGCAGAGCAACTTCAGAAATTCATTGGAGAATATGAGCTGGCTCCCGGATTTTCAATTACAGTTACACTTGAGAGTGGCCACCTGATGGGGCAGGCGACAGGCCAGCCCAAATTCGAATTGTTTGCAGAAGCCCCGAATAAATTTTTCCTGAAGGTTGTGGATGCCCGGGTCGAATTTATAGTAGAACCCAACGGACCCGTGAACAGGATGATCTTATATCAGAACGGGGAGCATGAAGGGAAGAAAAAGTAGCGAAATAGTGAAGTAGCGAAATTTTCATGATCCTGGTGGAAATGCTTTTTCGCTACTTCGCCACCTCGCTACTTCGCTATTTTTGTTGAAAAACGCCTCAAAACTTGAACAACGACGAAATAGACTCTTTTTTCTTCAAACGTCGGATGACTTCCGCGAAAAGATCGGAAGTGGTGATCATTTTTAATTTCGGGCTCTCTTTTTTAATCGGTATGGTGTCGGTCACGATGAGTTCGGCGAGAGCCGAAGCTTCGATAAGCTCAAGTGCATTTCCCGAAAGTATGGGATGCGTCACCATGGCCCGTACCGATTTGGCTCCGTTATCCATGATGATCTGGGCAGCTTTGCAAAGAGTCCCCCCGGTATCAACAATATCGTCAAGAAGGATCACATTCCTGTTTTTAACATCACCAACCAATGCCATCTTTGCAATTTCATTTGGTTTTGACCGGTGTTTGTAACAAATCACGAAATCGGTGTGGAAATACTTTGCATATGACCCAGCGCGACGGGTACCGCCGGTGTCGGGAGATGCAAAAGTGAGGTTGTCAAGGTGTAAGGTTTTCAGATACGGGATAAAGACTGAAGAAGCGTACAGGTGGTCCACAGGCACATCAAAAAATCCCTGGATCTGGTCGGCATGCAGATCGAGAGTAATAATACGGTTCACGCCTGCGGCAGACAGAAGGTTGGCAACCAGTTTGGAAGCGATGGAGACGCGGGGTTTGTCTTTGCGGTCCTGGCGTGCATATCCGAAGTAAGGAATAACAGCAACGATGGAACGGGCCGAAGCACGGCGGGCTGCATCTATCATCATAAGAAGTTCAAGAAGATTGTCTGAGGGAGGGTGGGTTGACTGGACCAGGAAGACATCCGTACCGCGGATATTTTCTTCAAATGATGGCTGGAACTCTCCATCGGCAAAACTAAGGAATGTGACTTTACCCAGTTCCATCCCGTAGCTCTGGGCAATTTTATCAGACAGGTATTTCGAGACCTGGCCTGAAAAGATCTTAACCTTGGTTGCCATAATGCATGCAATGTTAGTGAACCGCTAAATTAAGGTATTCATAAAAGCGATGCAAGAAAGGTTATTAACAGGGGGGGGGAAGATTTGAATATCGAATATTGAACAACGAATTTTGAATATTGAATTACTCATGGCTCATGGCTTATGGCTTGAATACTCGAATACTCGAATAACGAATGTTGAATTGCGAAGTAATCATTACTTTTATCAGCAGAATGATAATATCGGGAATTATGAAAACGAGGTTGAAAGAAAATGAGAAAGTGGCCCTGACTATCAGGCCGCATGGTATAACGCTTGTCCCGTCGGCCCTGATTTCGCTGGGTATTATAGCCGCCGGCATCCTTATAATTTATGCAGGCTGGATTTATGGCGGACTGGCTTTCTTCCTGATTGCCATTTTGTTTTTTCTGTATAAGATTGCCGAAAGGAAAAACAATCTCTGGGCGGTGACAAATTTCAGGGTCATTGACGAATTCGGGCTTTTCACAAGAAATTCGAAGGAATGCCCTATCGATAAAATCAATAACATTACCTATACTCAGTCAATCTGGGGGCGAATGTTCGGTTTTGGGGATGTCCAGATCCAGACAGCTGCTGAGATGGGCTCTACTACCTATCGTACCGTTGAACAGCCGAAATTATTGAAGGATACCATTACCATGATGCAGGAAGAATACAGGAATTACCAGATGTCGAGACAGGCTGCCGAATATGCCAGCGCTATAGGTTCCAAAGGAAGTGGTAACGTTACCGGGGTCGCTGCCGAGATCGAAAAACTGCACCAGCTGATGGTCAAAGGCATCATCACTGAGCAGGAATTCCGGCAGAAAAAGGAGCAGTTACTGAAAGGGTGAGCCCTTCCCGGTTTTAAAGTTCGGGTTAATCAAGTACAAAGCGGACAATGGTTCAAAGAGGATGACTCAAAAGTAAAGCCATCTTCTGTAGAATTGAATATTTGAAAGTGCTCTCTTAGGGGGGTACGAGTAAAATGAAAGAAAAAGAGGCTGCCTCAAACTTTTGAGACAGCCTCTTTTGCATCTTTAAATATTTTCGGAACTGGGTGTATCACTTTTTACCAGATAACGGATTAAGGAGAATAAAAGACCATGAAAAATACTGTTTGGCAAACCAAAATCCGATAGTATGAGAAAACAAAGTTTGCTGCCTTCTTTACCGGATGAAATCATAATAAATAAAATCTACCTGATAAGAGGGCAAAAAATAATGATAGACCGGGATCTTGCTGCGCTTTATGGAGTAGCTACAAAAGTTTTAAAGCAAGCTGTAAAGCGAAATATTGAAAGGTTTCCCGAAGATTTTATGTTTGAAATGTCAGACGAAGAATTTCAGAATTGGAGGTCACAATTTGTGACCTCCAATTCTGAAATGATGGGATTGCGATATGCGCCATATTGTTTTACCGAACAAGGATTGACAATGCTTTCCTGCATTTTAAACAGTAAAAAAGCTGTAGACACAAATATCCGCATTATCAGAGTCTTTACGAAGATGCGTGAAATGCTTCTTACACATAAAGACATCCTGTTAAAACTGGAAAAATTCGAAAAACAATTAGTACATAATAATGAGGATATACAGTTGATATTCAAAGCCCTTAAACAATTGATAAATCCGCCGCAGTGACCCAGGAGGCAGATTGGTTATAAGCGAATTTCAGAGTAGTTGGGGATCAGATGCTATTCCCCGAACAGAACTTTCCCGTGGAACACTCCTTGCCGTGTTTCAATTGTTATGATACCGACGCTCTGCAGTCCAAATGCAATATTCAGATCATCCCGGTTGAAAATGTATGTATGCTGACCGGCAGATTCATCTGAAATAAACCTGGAACAAATGGTCCTTCCTGTGATATCATTCACTGAAATGCGAACATTAGAACGTACTGGAATGGTTAAAAGTACCTTAAACTGATCCCTGCAGGGATTAGGATAAATCTGTACAGCCAGGGCCTTGTTTTTAATCTCGTTGACGGCTACCGTGGAGCTGTCATATCCGCCGGAAAGGCAAAATACAGATCCGTCACGGCCTCCCACCATCAGTTCCCGGCTCAGGTCTCCAACGATATCAGGGATTGAAGAGACCGCATCACAGGGATTTGCCTCGGGGACCGATGTAAACGTGTTGCCGTTCTTCCCGTTCAGGAAATAGGCTTTATTGTTGTTATATAGTGTGCCGATGGCTGCGTCGTTCACCCCGTCCCAGTTGATATCGCCCATATTGGTAAGGTTCCAGGCCTGATCCGAAAGAGGTTTCTGCCAGAGGAAGGTCCCATTGAAACCGTCAACAACGATTCCGGTGGGTCCGCTGTGTGCGACAAGAAAATCAGGATGGCCGTCGTTATTCACATCACCCATGGTTTCAAACTTCAGGATGATATCACTGGCAACATTAAGGGTTTTCACCTGAGCGCCGGTAACGGCATCCTCAAAATAGATATGGCCGTTGAAGTCACCCGAGGCAATGTCTTTAATTCCATCACCAGTCACATCATCTATCTGTATCAACGCCCAGGTGGATGAGCCTGCAGGATTGAACTGCCATTTGATGGATCCGTCAACACCATCCATACCAAAGACCCGGCCGTTTGCCTGGCTTGCATTGGTTGACCCTGCTACCACATCGGGTTTGCCGTCCCCCGTGAAATCCTCAACCCCTATAACCGAAAATGCAGCGCCCTGAGTTGACCTGCTCCAGATGACCTGCCCGGTCTTTCCATCCAGGCAATACACCCTGTGAGGACCGGTATTGTTCCCGTCATCTCCTGCAGCAGCAAGCACATCCGGGAACCCGTCGTTGTTATAATCATATTTTGCATCGACCTGGTAAACCCAGCCCCCGCCTCCGTATTCATGGGTGTCGTGTTTCCAGAGCTGCTGACCGGTCTTCCCCGAAAGAGCGACGATGGACCTGTCTCCCCAGGCGGTTCCTACGATCACATCCTTATAACCGTCGTTATTGATGTCATCAGTAATGGCAATGGCATTTTCCTCGTAAACAGAGCCGGAATATATCAAGGTTTCCCACATGACATCCGCAGTCACAGAAGCATTGCCGTTGAAGCAGCGGATATAGTCATCCTCCGAACCAATGATCACATCGGCAACAGAATCACCCGTTATATCCGGGATGGACCGTATGGATTTCGGACTGTTGTCGTATCCGTCGTTGATCAGGTAAGTCCAGAGTTCAGTCCCCATGGGGTACAGTGTATCCACGCCTGTACCGCTTAGACTGACAATAAAAGGGTTCTGGGTCGCATCATTTGAAACAATGCCCAGTGTCCCCGCATCCGCGCCTGCCCCGGTAGGATGGTACCACAAGCCGATTTTGGCCGTCTGAAGGGTGGGAATAATCAAAGGCAGGGTGACGCCCTGGTCAACGATAAAATGGTAATCCGACATGTTCAGGGCCGTTATGCTCAGAGCCTGGTCCCCGTCGTTCTGAACCTCGAGGTACCAGCGGGAAAAAGCGTTCTTCCTGCGCTGATGCCAGTTGTAGGATGTTGTCTGGATGTTGATATGCGGGCCCGCGATCACTGCATTCCCCGTGAGGGTCACATTCACAAGAGGAGTAATCGGGTCATTTGAATTTATGCCCACCTGTGTATTAAGAGGGCCGCCCGTAACAGGGGCATAAGTAAGAGGGATGTTGACCGAATTTCCCGGGCTGATGGTGGCAGGCATGACGAAAGTCGTTGAAATCGGCTGCCCGCCCGGGATACTGAGGCTGTTGATGACCAGGTTGGCCGATCCCGTGTTCTGCACCTGGCAGTTCCAGGTGGATGAGTTGCCCACAGTAACGGTGCCATAATCATGAGATGTGACAGGCACATGAATGACCGGCGTGCCGCTCCCGTTCATATCAACTTTGTACAATGTGCTGTTCCCGCCCAGTTCACCGTCGCAGTACCAGAGATAAGTACCGTCGAAAACAACGCCCGACGGCTTGCCGCCCTGTGAAGCATGGCTTTCTATAAGGGCGCCGGTATTCGTGACCTTATACAGCATGTTCCCGTAATAGTCGGCGATCCAGAGATCGGTTCCCTGCAGGCAAATGTCCCAGGGCTGGTTGTTCGGCGGGACGAACTGTGAAATAACAGCACCCGAACCATCAACATGGTAAACCATTCCCGGATCAGGATAGTAGGTGCAAACCCAGTAATTCCCGGCATCATAAGCCACCCCCGACATATAATGGTCAGGCAGGGTAATAGTACAAACCTGTGCTCCACCCATGGTAAACTCATTGATATGGGCAGGTTGCGAAGAGCTGGAAGGTTGGGTGATATTGACAAGGTCTGGCGATTTATAGGTAAGTCCGTATGACTCGCTGAAGGTCCCGGTACATTGCAGGCTGTAAGTGCCGTTCGAAGGATCGAACTTATAAACCTGGTTCCCGTTTGACCAATACATCCCGAAATAGATGTAGGTTCCGTCCCAGGCAAGGCCTGAAGCTTTTCCCGGGATGCTGTATGAGGCCACGATAGACCAGGTATTCGGATTTTTGACTGCGGATGGATACTGGGCGGACAGCCTGGGCGCTGCCGGGCCGGCGCAAACAGCCAGCATGATGCTGAATGCAAGAAAGTAAAAACGTTTTTCCATATGCCGGGAATTTTAAAAATTGAAACAGCTTATAAAAGTACTTAAATAGTATGACTTTGTCAATCCGCCGGCTCCTTCATCCGCAGTACACCATGAAAGAAGAATATTTTCCTATCTTTGCAGCCCGTTTTACAACTATACCAGCCCGGATGGCGGAATAGGTAGACGCGTTGGTCTCAAAAACCAATGAACGCAAGTTCGTGCCGGTTCGATTCCGGCTCCGGGTACCACCCACAACTCCTCACTATAACCAGTCAGGAGTTTTTTATTCTCTAACCATAAATTACTGATAACAATCTTGTTAACTAAAGATTATTAGAAGCCCTATGGTTAGATATTTTAATTTATCAGGCCGGACGTTATTAACCATTTAGAATCAAGACTACTGGCTTTCCAAAGAATTCAGTAAACACAAAATGACTTTAATGGAGGTTAGATATAATATTCCCTCCCATACAGTCAAAAAAATATTTGTGAAATATTTCACACGAGAAAGAAATCATTATCTTCGCAGTGTTTAAATTACTACAAAAAGGTAGCATTTATATGATCCTGAGTAAAACTACGGAGTATGCCCTGAATGTTCTTTCCTTTATGGCAACACGGAACAAAGAGATGTATCCGGCTGAGTACCTTTACAAGGAGTTGAAAATACCACGGCAATACCTGAGGCGATTGCTGACGGATTTGTCAAGAAAGGGTTTTATTACCAGTATACGGGGAAGAAACGGTGGATTTGTCTTCTCCCGTGATTTGTCGTCAATCAATTTTGCACAGGTGATCGAAGCCATGGAAGGACAAGAAGCAATGAAAACCTGCCTGCTTGGTTTTACTGCCTGCATTATTGATCACCCTTGCGTGATGCATGATCTGTGGACAGAAGCCCGGTCAAAAATGATCGAAACCCTGACAAACACATCTCTGGCTGATCTGAAGAACAAATATGAAATGGATAAAGATACAATTGCTCAATTGAATAATTCATTAATTCATTAATTTATCAATTAAATTCAGGTATTATGATTGACTCAACTGTTGTGTTAAACGGCCAGACGCTGGCCTACACATGTTACTGCCTTGCCATCCTGCTGGTCATGGGGTGGTTTGGCTACAAAATCACCCGGCCCGGAAAGGATAATAAGATTGCGAATGCCCTCTTTTATTCCTTTACAGGAATGCTGGTTGTGCTGGGCGTATCCCTGCATATTGTGACCTTTAACACCATTCCATGGGCTCCCATGGATTTGAACCGTGCCGACATCAAGGCCGACAAAGTTTTCAATATCACGATAGAGAAACACAAATTCACACTTCCCGAACAAACGTTGAACATCAGTTGCAACGAGAAGGTTCTGTTTTCTGTCTTGTCACACGATTTAACCTATGGTTTCGGATTGTTCCGCCAGGACAATTCCATGGTTTTTCAGATGCAGGTTGTTCCCGGCCATCCGAACGACATCCTATGGCAATTCGATAGACCGGGAATTTATACAATCAGATCAACGGAATATTCGGGCCCAACCGGGTGGAATATCGTCCTGAAAGATGCTGTTATTGTGACCTGCAACACGACAGCCAATAATTAACCCGATTAGGTACAACTAAAAAATTATCAATATGAACTTTTTACAAACATTAATAAAAGGTGAACAGGCTATGTTCAAACCCGATGGCCTCACGCCCATGCAAAAACTCACTCTCCGTTTTGTGGTAATCGGGTTGGTTTATTATGCATTTGCCGTTATTGAAGGAATGCTGATGCGGATTTATGAAATCCAGCCTATTCCTGCGATCTCTACAAACCAGTTTTTTGCTATTATGACCGCTCATCCGTTGGTAGGGATTTTCGGTTCTACTTATTCAATCGTCTTCGGGGCCTTTCTTTTCCTGGTCCCTTTCCTGATGAAAAAACCACTTTGGAGTATAAAACTTGCTAACTGGAATTTCTGGCTGGTTGCGATCGGAACTTTTACATTCTGGTTTTCAGGATTTTTAACCCATTATGCCCCGCTTTACACCCTTTACTGGCCTTTGCCCGTTGATTTTACGCAATTCAGCATCCTGGGAGGTATCTTTTTCATTCTTGGAATTGCATTGGTGATGCTTGGAACAGTTTTTTTTGTCATCAATGTGTTCGCTACTATAACCTATACTCCAGAGGGATGGGACCAACAACCCAGTTGCGCCTTGCTCTCTTCCGCACTCGGCATAAGCGGTGTCAGAAACCTGTTTTCTAAGAATAAAAAGGAACATCTTGTTTCTCTTCCGGTAGCTGCCATTGCTCGTGGAACTGTTGATGTTGCACTGAATTCTGGCATCATAATTTTTACCGGTGTACTGATCCTTGTTTATATGGTTTTTGCCCTGTTTGGTGTTAGCCTTAAGGACACGGCTATTGATGCCCTGCTTTACAAAAACTGGTTCTGGTGGGGGCTCGATCTTGTAGCCGATGGGCTGGTTCTGATTTTTGTTGCCGGTACCTGGTATCTTCTCGCAACCCTGATTACAGGGAAGAAATTATTCATGGAAAATATTGCCCGGACAGCATTATTGGTTGAATTGATTGTTTCATGGACGGTTTGGTCACATCACCTTCTCTCTGATCAGGCTCAGCCGGGATTTTTAAAAGTACTTTCCGGTGAAATGGTCACTGCATTTGAGCTGATCACCCAGGGACTGGCATTTTTCATTACCCTCGCCACACTTTGGAGCGCCAGGCCTCTTAAAATGACTAACCCGTTAAAATTCCTTCTCGGTGGTCTGCTCGGATTTGCCCTCGCAGTTCCTGCGGGAATCATGCAAGCTGATATCGGCTTGAACAGGATTCTTCACAATACCCAATGGGTCATTGGTCCTCATGTTCACGTTGCTGTTCTTGTCGGACTTGCCATGACACTCTATGCTGCCATTTATATTCTTTTCCCAATACTGACAAACGGGGCCCAGTTGTACAGCCAGAAACTGGCAAACTTTCATTTCTGGGGACAACTCATTGGCGGCATCGGCATGGGTGCCTTCATGGGAATGGCCGGACTGCACGGAATGCTCCGCAGGTCATTATATGTAAATGGTGAATTCAACACTTATATGATTCTGGCCGCTTTGTGCGGTGCTTTGTTGTTGTTTGCATTCCTGGCCTTCTTTTTTAATATTGTAATGAGTGTCGGTATCAATGGGGTTATCGGCATTTTTATGCCTTCAAAATTAAAAACCAAAGAACTGGTACCAGCCCAGGAATGATAATTCTGATTGTTGTTTTGAAAGCCGACCGGAATATCAGGTCGGCTTTTATAACATATCCAGAACTTCCATTTTCTCAATAAAATCAACCACTTTAGCAAAATCGATGATGAACTGGCGGTTAGATATTTCGTCAGAGTAGGGTGGAAGAAACGCCGGCTTTGATCAGCCTTCGCCGGAACGGCTTGACCATCTCATTTTATTGATTGCTAATATGGTAATGTGGTCAATAAAAATCGGCAGAAGGTGGTCCCCGATGCCGGCCTGTCCAGAGATTCAGATAATCCTTTTAAATCGTTGTTCGATAATAGTCATCAAACGCTCTTTAAAGTCATCACTTAAAAAGCTGATCCCGATAAAATCCATCCAGCCGGCTTTTGCACTCATCATCTTCCTAAAAATATTTTCCTGCTGTTTCGGATTGAGAATAAGAGTATGGAAAGCAGCAATAAAATCATTCCGGGTTATTTTTTTCTTTTTTCCATTCAACGTGAGGGCGAGATCTTCTTTGTCTGCAGGATTTACAAGCGCTGTTGCTACAAGGTCATAAGCAGGGGAAAGTACATGCCCAATACCGGGACTTTTTATCAAAGAGAAATTCTTCAGATGCATGTCTGCATTGCCTGTCAAAAATGAGAAAAGAACCTGCTCAAAGTAATTGATCACATCCAACCCCGGGTTACGTGAATATTTTAGGATCACCTTTGCCACCTGCTCGTGAGATCCATGATATTTGTCCTCGGTAAGTCGTTCCGTAAGCTGGCACATGTCTTCCATATGCAACTTTCCCGTTTTTACACGATCAATTCTTTTGGTAATATATGCCAGACTTCCTGACTGTAGACGGATAAGGCTATGAGGAACCACTGATATACTGGCTAGGCGGGCGAGATGCATGGTCAGGTCTTCTACCTCAGGTAATTGTGGATAGTGCCTCGTGGGTGGCTTTAGAATATAGCCACCACATAGGCCGACAATGGTGAATCTTTTTGGTGCCCGTTTTCCTTCAGATGATTCCAGGTGAAGAGATAATTTAGCCTGAACGCCGGTGACGGTTACCTGTGTTTGAACCACCTTTAATGCCAGTTCGGCCATTTGCGCTTCCTTATAAGGCAATTCCGGAGGAACCGGCTGTTCAAAGATCTTCTTGCTGCAGGATGGATGAAAATCGGTTTCAATCTCCGTCAAAGGCTGATAGCAGAATAAACATCGTTTCATTCTTTATCCTCCATCTTTACTTCAATTACGCTTATTGCCCCGATGCAATCTTTACAGCAAGACAACAGCAGCCCCATGCGATCCCGTGCATTCAGTTTCCAGTTTCTTTCGGCAATATCCAGCAGCCATCCCTCCGGAATCAGACCATCGAAGAAAGAGAATAGGACCTTGCTGTTAAAAGGGTCCTCCTGCAATGGCAGGGTGAGACTTACAGGTTCCGACCCCGATGATTCAAGGTAAGCCGGATCATAAATAAAATGGCACCCATCCTCATCCTGTGTAAGCCACCCTGCAATCTTATCATGAACGCTTATTTCGGCCTTTTTCATAGCATAACAGGTTTCTTTACTATTACCATTACTCTATTTTCATTTCAACAGGACCCAACTCAAAACCAAATAAATTTAATACCTGGTTTACCTTGTCCATCCTTAAGGTTTCTTTTCCCTGTTCCACTTCCCTGATAAAACGAAGGCCCACGCCTGCCTTTTCGGCAATCTCCGGCTGGGTCAGGTTCACAAGTTTTCTTTTTTCTTTGATGAAAGTTCTCAGATCCATAGATATACCCTTTAGGGTACAAAGATAATAAAAAAATAGGAAACACACCCTTTCGGGTATATTTATTTATAATTATTAAAAAACATACCCTAATGGGTACGATTTGTGGACATTAGAAATTATTGAACGTTTTTCGCTTTTTAATCGCTTTCCGGTTCAATTCCCCGCTTCTTGCAGGGGAATCAGGGTCCAGGGCTTGCCCTGGGGTTTATACCAAATAAAAAAGAGCTATCTTGAGGCACAAAAAAAATGAAATCATGGACCAGCCAAAATCATATTGCGAAGCCGTGGAGTGCATGGATAAAAACAACGTGCACAGGATTTACCACGAAAAAGCCTATGGATTTCCAATCGATACGATAACGAATTATTCGGGCGCCTTGTCCTGGAGATCAACCAGGCAGGATTGAGCTGGACCACCATCCTGAACAAGCAGGAGAACTTCAGAAATGCATACCAGGGGTTTGAAGTCGGCAAAGTGGCCTCTTACAGTGAGGCTGACAGGATAAGGCTTTTAACTGATGTGGGAATAATAAGGAACCGGCTTAAGATAGATGCTGCGATACATAATGCCTGCGTTGTTCTTCAGCTTCAGAAAGATTTCGGCTCTTTCAGGAAGTGGCTCGATCACCATCATCCTTTGTATAAAGCATCAACGATCATCTTTGCAGCATTCTCAATACCTGTTACCGAACTATCGATGCTGGTCTTTCCTGTCTTGCCTTGCAAAGCCGAAGTAGGGCAATACTGCTATTATCTGATGTGCTGATGCTCGCTTTGCAACATCAATCATCAGCAATAATTCAAATAAATTATCAGTTGGAGGAATGGTAGATTGAATAATAAACACATCGCTTCCTCTCACAGTTTCTTCATAAGAAGTCTGAAACTCGCCATCGCTGAAACGAAGCAAGGATACTTTTCCTAAATCCTGAC
>CAIJYT010000239.1 GCA_903824935.1 uncultured Bacteroidales bacterium
GTCAGGATTGGTCACACAAACAGGACAAAGGATAAAACAAGAATAAGTTTTGGTTTCATAGCAAGGGAATAACAGTGTTATGCTTTTGCAGGTTGTTTGTCCCTGACGACAAAGACCTGGTTCAGTATTACGGCAAGCAGGGTGGAGACGGTGAGTGATGAGGAGCATACAGGGACCAGCCATGAGGGAACCGTGAAAAACAGGGAGGACGCTATATCGGCGCTCAGTCCGAATATCATTGAAATCCCGATGATGAAGATCATGCGCGTTGAGATAGGATTTGAAAGTATGATCTGCATTCCTGAAATGAGCATGTAGCAGGTCACAAAAACCACTATGGCGCCCATCACCGGCTCGGGCATAATGGTAAACAATGCCGCCATTTTCGGGAGGAAGCCCAGTAGGATGAAGATCCCTCCGGCGCTCCAGGCAATGACCCTGCTGTTTGCTCCTGTTGCAGCCGAAAGCCCTACATTACTCGCCGAAGTGTCGGTTGCCACCCCGCCAAGCAGTCCGCATGTAAAAACACTGATACCCGAAGCCATCAATCCCTTCCCGACGTTTTTCAGGTCGGGTTCCTTCCAGTTGTCATCGCTAAGCTTCTGGCAGGTGATGATGTTCCCGAACGATTTCAGGCATTGTATGACAGAGATCAGCATAAATGGTATGATGAGGGAGGGATCGAAGGCATACCTGAACATCTTCACACCCTGCCCCGGCAAAGCAAAAAGCGGGGTCTGTGATACCTGTTTCAATTCAGCCGAACCGATAAGGCCGGCAAGCAGGGACAGGAGATATCCTGCAATGATGCCGATGAGCACGCCGTATAGCCTGATCTTGCCTTTACCCCAGAGGTTGAGGCCTATCATGATACATAGGGTGATGCATGCGATGATGATCTTTGGGGGCTCAATCGAGTCACCGGAGTATTCCACTCCGATGAACCTTGAAACGCCCAGTGGTATCAGGGCAACGCCGACCATGATCACCACCAGTCCCGTGATCTCGGGGGGAAAGAGTTTCCTGAGTTTAGGTATGACCTGTGCGAATGCCATTTCGGTTAGCCCCGAGAGCATGATCATGCCGTGCATTAAGGGCAGTCCTCCCAGCCAGCCCGCTTCAAGGGAGACGGCCATATAAGAAGGGCCGCAGAGATTCGGGCAGAGGTAACCCGATCCAATGGGGCCTTTTTTCAGGGACTGCAGTATGGTCCCGAAACCGGCTGCGATCATCGAAAAAGACACCACGCTGTTGATCTCAAGAAAACTCCCGCCGATCTCCTGCACGATCACGACCGGCAGGACCAGCATGCTCGACATGGTGAAAATATGCTGTAATCCAAGCAGGACAGTGACAAGGAAAGGAGGCTTGTCATCAACGCCGTAGATCATGCCTTTAGGAGGTGCAGCCATATTGCATTAATTTGAGATCAGATCTTAAGCCATACCGGTTTTTCGAGCCGGATGGAAGAGCCGACGATATAACCTTTATGGTTGATGTGTATCTTGCGGATGTAAGCGAGTTTTTTGACAGGTTTGTTTTCATCCGGGCTTTTCGACATGTACGAAAGCCATGCAGTTTGTTTTGTCTCAAGCTTCTCTATCATCTCTTTCACGATAGGTTTTCCTATGGCATCTTTCAGGTTCAGCAGCTTGCGGCCGCTCAGGCTTGGGAAAGACGGGTCGACAAGGGCGTTGCCCTTTTCATCAATGATAAAAATGTAAGAGTCATAAAACGTATATTTTCCTGATTTATCAAGGAACTGCGGGATCATTTCAAGACCTTTCCTCTCAAGTTGTATGCAGGCCGAATCGACCATATCGGAAACAAATATCTTTTCGGCCTTCTGTTTATAATTTCCGCTGCCGATGGCAAAAACATGGCCGTCCCTGTCGGTAACCCGCATGATATAGGAGCTTTTGTATTCGGGATAGATCTCACCGGGTTCCATCCAGAGGTAATGGACCCATCCAAAAGGATGTTTTTGATTGGAAGCTATTTGTACTATCTCCCCTATCACAGGTTTCCCGTTCAGGTCTTTCATGTTGATGATATTCCTCCCTATCAGCTCGGGTGTGACAGGGTGAAAAATGCAGGTCCCGTAAAGGTCATAGGCAAACAGGTACCTGTTGCCTCTGAGCCATTTGCTGTCCTTCTGCGCGAAATCGCGGAACGCGACAATTCCCTTTGTCTGGATGAGGCCGGCTGCATCCTCAACAAAAGCCACCAGCTTTTTGGTTTCGTCGAACTCGTACAGATCGAGGTTTTTCCTGTCGTCGGTGCAGGAAACCGCCATGGCCAGCAAGGTGATAAAACCGAAAAGGATTTTAATGGGAGTGAGCAGTTTGGAAGGGAGAGAGTGCATACAGTATTCTCAATGCCGTAACAAATATAGTTTTTCCCATGCAAAATGCAAAAAACGGGAATGCCGTTATATCCCGCTAAAATACTTTTCAAGTTCCCCAAGCGTCCCTCCTGCCGTTTGAAGATCTTTTAATACCAGTCCCTCTTCGAGGAGAACGATGCGGTGGCAGACTTCGGTCACGTGGGTGAGGTCGTGGCTGGAGATGAGCATGGTGGTGCCGCATTCGGCGTTGGTCTTTTTCAGAAGCCGTTTGAGGATGATCTGCGAGGAAGGATCGAGGTGGGCGAAGGGCTCATCCAGGACCACCAGGGCAGGATTACCCATCAAAGCCGCTATAATCCCGATCTTGTTCCTGTTGCCCTGTGAATAAGAGCGGATGGGCTTTTTCCCATGCAGTATGTCATCTGCGCCAAACCCCTCAAGAGATTGGTAAAACCGGGAATAGTCATCCGCAGTCCATCCATGTAATCCGCCAACAAATGAAAAATATTCCGAAGTGCTCAGGTAATCGATCAGGAAACCCTCGTCA
>CAIJYT010000240.1 GCA_903824935.1 uncultured Bacteroidales bacterium
CCTGATGATAGGCATGAACCTGGCTATTATCAGTGTTTTTCCCCCGTGTTTTTCATAGAAAGCATGGGTCTTGTCAAGGTACTCCCTCCTTACCAGGCGGTAGTTCTTTTCGTAAACCTTATGCCCCAGGAACCTGCCGATGAAGTAATTCGTATTGTCGCCGCTGAAGGCAGCACAGATCAGTAAAATGATAAGGGGCATCATCTGCAATGGTTCGCCCGGCATAGCGGCAATTGTGCCTGCGGCAAACAGCAGGGAGTCGCCCGGAAGAAACGGAGTGACCACCAGCCCGGTCTCCATGAAAACAATCAGGAATAGAATAAGATAGGTCCAGGTCTGGTAGTTGCTTACGATCTCAAGCAGGTGTTTGTCGATATGCAGGATAAAATCGATTAAGTACCGGATAAGTTCCATGTAATCTCAGGTTTGGTGAACGGGCGCAAAGGTAGTCGTTTTTTTGTTTTTGCTAAGGGCTTTCGGTTTTGTCTATCCGAATAAAAGCATCTTTCAGCAGGAAGGGTGTGATGAGGGTTGTGAGCAAAGCCATCATCACGAGAATTGAAAAGAAGGGGATGTCGATAAAGCCTTTCTGAAGGGCTATGTTCGCAATAACCAGTTCCATGATGCCCCGGGCATTTAACCCTAAGCCTATGGTAATGGATTTAAGGTTGTGGAACCCTGCAAGCCTGGCGCCGAAATAGCCTCCGAGTATCTTGCTGAGAAACGAAACAGCAAGGATCACCGTCAGCAGCAAGCCGTTCGAAAGGGCTGTCGCATCAAACTGGACTCCCATGATCGCAAAGAAAATAGGAGCAAGGAAGCCCATGGTAAAACTCGAAGTTGAGTGTTTTACCTGGTCAAATTCTGATTTCCGGAACATTGACCTTGGAAACAACAGGGCTCCGAAAAAGGCCCCGACTATAAAATGAAGTCCGAGTAATTCGGCAATGCTTGCAAAGATCAGCACAAATAAAATGACCATTGCGAACATGGATTCCTTCCCTTTAAGGTAATGAAGGAACTTATCCATCTTAGGGTTGAGCGTGCTGACCCTTTTTTTCGAAACTGCGATCAGCCTGTAGGCTCCAATGAGAATGAAAATAAAGAAAACAAGTTTTGCGCCTGTGAAAAGAATCGAGAAGGTTACCTCCCTCAGGTTCCCTGATGTGCCGTTATAATCGAGGATGATGCCAAGTATCATTAGCGAGATCATGTCGTTGAAAATAGCTGCCGAAATGATCCTTTGCCCTACGTCGCTCTGTAATTTCCCAAGATCGACAAGAATTCTGATACTGACAGGAAGTGCGGTGATGGCGATGCAAAGGGCAAGAAAAATAGTGAAGATGTTACTGAAATGAAAGAAGTGGCCTACCAGGAAGCCGCAGCCCATGGGAATGGCAAACCCCAGCAGGCCGATCCACAGGTTTTTGCCCCGTATGGAGTTCCTGATCTCTTCAGGCTCAATTTCCATCCCGGCCATGAAAATAAGCAGGAAAACCCCAAGGTCAGCAATGGGTTTAATCTCTCCTACAACGGGAATAATATTGAATAATGATGGGCCGAGGATCACGCCCGCAATGACTTCGCCTATCATTGCAGGCTGGCCCAGACGTTCTGCGACTTCACCCAGGATCTTGGCCGAAAGCAAAAGGATCAGCAGGTTGACAATAAATGGAAGCTGGGTGTGAAACAGGTGGAACATAATCTAACATGAGCCTTACATCTGCAAAATTAGCTATTTCTGATTTGCAAACCGCCTTATTAATTTACCTTTGCCGCGTGGAGCATGATTTTTTTATCAATTTCGGAGTTTTTCAGACTTCAGCTGTTGAACTTGCCGCTGTAATAACAGGCCTGGTAAGTGTATGGCTTGTGAAGAAAGAAAATGTTTGGGCTTTCCCGATCGGGGGTGTAAGTGTATTGCTGTCGGCTTATATCTATTTCAGGGGCAATATTTACGCCAATGCAGGGATAAACCTTTTCTACTTCATCATGAATATTTACGGCTGGTATAACTGGCTCAGGAAAACCGAGGGTGACCATCAGCTCATGATCACTTCATGCAGCCGGAAAGAAATGCAGTTTTATATTGCACTGATGATAGTACTATTCCTCGGCCTGTGGTACCTGTTGAGCAGGATGCCCGATCATCAGTATGCTGTTTACGACTCATTTACTTCAGCCCTTTACGCAGTTGCCATGTGGCTCATGGCCAGGAAAAAAATCCAGCACTGGATCCTCTGGATCATAGGTGATGTGGTCATGATCGCACTCTGCTTTTTTCTGAAGTGGTATTTTCTGGGTTTTCAGTACCTGGTATATACGATTATTGCCACCCTGGGATGGATGGAATGGAAATATAAAGTCAAGGGTACGCAAACATATTAATCTTCTGGACAAGCTCAGGAAAATAGCAATCACAGGTCCCGAATCAACAGGCAAATCAATGCTTGCTTCCGACCTGGCTGTGTTCTACGGCACAGCCTGGGTTCCTGAATATGCCAGGCATTACCTTGAGGTCAACGGACCTGCTTACAGGGAGGAGGACATTTTAACTATCGCAAAAGGCCAGCTCGAACATGAAACGGCAGCAGAGGCAAGCGCTTCGAAATATCTGTTCTGCGATACTGAATTCATTGTCACCAAGGTCTGGAGCGTGGTGAAATACGGCAGGTGCCATCCCTGGATACTGAAGCAGATCGAAAAACACAGGTACGATCTGTTCCTTTTATGTGATATTGACCTGCCCTGGGAGTTTGATCCCCTGAGGGAGCATCCGGGGATGCGGAAAGAACTTTTTGAGTTATATTGCAGAGAATTGGACAGCATGGGCCTGCCATATGCGGTTATAAACGGGACAGGGATTGACCGGCTGTACAATGCAGTCAGCAGAATACATGAATATTTTAAGGATGAATAAGAACAAATAAATACAGGATACTTGGAGACTTCCCTGAAAATTCTGTTCGTGCCCCGTTGGTATCCCAGCCGCCTGGATCATATGCCTGGGCTGTTTATCCGGCGACAGGCGGAGGCCCTGGCGAAAAAAAACGAGGTCAGGGTGATCTCAGTTCACCCTGATCCCGATGCAGTGGAAAAATATGAAGTGGTCCATACCGTTGAAAATTCGGTCAGGGTTTGCCGGGTATATTACAGGCCCTGCAGCGGGTTCCCCCTGTTATCAAGACTGCTGGGTTTTATCAGGTATGTGAGGGCCCATCATATGGGCTATATGAGCCAGGTCCCATTCTCTGTCGACATTGTACACGGTCATATCTTCACCAGGGAGATCTTCTTTACATGGTACATGGCGCGAAAGCAAAAATGTCCTTATGTCATCTCGGAACATTGGTCAAGATATTTTCAGGGAAACCTGACTTATAAGGGATGGCTTAGAAAATGTATGAGCCGCTGGTTGCTCAAACGTTCTTCGGGACTGATAGCTGTGAGTGAGCCCCTCCTGAAAGCCATGAGGGGCGTGCATCTTGAACATCCCATGTCGTGGGTCGTTCCAAATGTGGTTGATGTTTCTGCATATATCCCGTCCATTAAAAAGCCTGAAAACAGTAAGGCTGTCATCCTGCATGTTTCCTGTTTCGAAAACAAATCGAAAAACATTTCAGGGTTCCTCGAGGCTCTGACTGAACTTTACAAGCACCGTAATGACTTTATCGTGCAGATGATTGGTGAAGGGCCCGACTACCTTGCATTGCAGCAGTATGCAGGCGAACTGGGGCTCCGTTATCCGCAGTTGGAATTTAAAGGACTTAAAGAAAATGCAGAACTTATCGAACTGTACCAGTCAGCCTCATTCCTGGTCCAGTCGAGCTATTATGAAACTTTCGGGACAGTTGTCGTTGAAGCCCTTTCGTGCGGACTCCCTGTCGTTTCGACAGGCACCGGCATTGCTCCCGGCATCATTGGAAAAGGGAACGGGATTATTATTGAACAGCCTCATGTTGACGAAATTGTGAAAGGCATTAAAGAAATGCTCGATATTTATTCTAATTTTGACAGGAATAAATTGCATGAATCGGTTGCCGGTGAATTTTCAGGGGATAGTATCTCTGAACAATTGGCTGTTATATATTTAGAAATCCTCAGAAAATGGCAGAAGGATTAACATTCGGAGTGATGTGCACCGGTGCGGTTTTCCAGAAATGGCAGGCTGAGGCTATCCGGCAACTTATTGCCAATGGCCATTCAGCTTCATTGCTTATTGTGGATGGCCGTGCCGAACTTCAGGACAGGCCGGCTCCGAAAAGCAAGTATTCATTTTTATGGAGAGCCTCCAGCCGGTTTTTGTTCAAAATCGAACAGAAAACTCCTGTTGACCTGCAATCTGAACTGATGAATGCCGCAAGGACAGTTTGCCTGGTCAGGGAGGATAATGGTTCTGAATATTTTTCTGATGAGGATGTGGCCGTAATAAAATCGGCAAACCTTGATTTTATCCTGCGTTTCGGGTTCAATATCATCCGTGGTGAGATCCTGAACGCTGCGAAATACGGAGTGTGGTCATTTCATCATGATGATGAGAAGAAATACCGCGGGGGGCCCCCGGGCTTCTGGCCGGTATATAACAGCGATCCTGCCAGCGGGGCTATCATGCAGAGGCTGACCGGGAAACTTGATGCCGGGATCGTATTGAAAAAAGCCTGGCTTAAGACACTCATGCATTCTTACAGGACGAACCTGGATGTACTTCTTTACGTCTCATCGGCCTGGCCTGCCGATTATGCCAACCAGATAGTGAGCATAGGATACAAGGCGGGTCAGCCTTCGACAACTTCCGCTACCGTATACAAGGTTCCCGGCAACTGGAAAATGTTGGTTTTTCTTCTGAAACTGGTCAAAAACAGGATCGTTTTTTACTGGGATGACCTTTTCAGTGCTGAAAGATGGAATATCGGGATCATCAACAGATCTTTGCAGGAGCTGGTCTTCCAGGATAAGGGAATAGCAAAGGATGATGTGTTATGGATGAGGGAAAGAAGCCACAGGAATTATTTTGCCGATCCTGCGGGATTTATAGAGGAGAACAAAGTACATATCCTGATGGAGGACTATTCATACTCCCAGAACAAGGCACATATTTCGGAAGCTGTTTTTGATCCATCGACCAACACATTTTCGGTGCCCTTAAAATCCATAGAAACCAAGGAGCATCTTTCGTATCCCTATGTTTTCGTTTATGGTGAGAATATTTACTGCCTGCCCGAATCCTACCGTTACGGTTACATCGGCCTGTATAAACGCAATTACTCCGAAGGCATTTTTGTTGAAGACCACGTCCTCCTCGATCATATCGATGCGGTTGATCCCACGCTGATCAATCATAACGATAAATGGTGGCTGTTCTTCACCCTTAAAAAGTATTCAAACACCCATTTATATATCTATTTTGCGGATGAGCTTGAGGGTGAATACAAACCGCATCCCGCCAATCCTGTCAAAATGGACATCAGGTCTTCAAGGCCTGCAGGGCTGCCGTTTGTTCATGAAGGCAGCTTGTACCGGCCGGGACAGGACAGTTCCGAATCATACGGGAAAAGGGTGGCAATAAACAAGATCCTGAAGCTCAACGAAACGGAGTTTGAGGAAGAAGTTGTCAAGCACCTGGGGCCCTTGAAGGACTCAAGATATTCCCGGGGATTTCATACTGTATTCGGACTAGGCAGGTTTACCCTTGTAGATGCCAAGCGAACCAAGTTCAATGTTTCGCACTTCGGCAGGCAGGCCCGGCTTAAATTCAGGAAACACTAAGAACAGGAATGTTCAGAAAGATAATCGGTACCATCGGGACCCGTGTCATCAGTGCGGTCCTTACACTCCTGATAAGCGTATTGAATGCAAGGTACCTGGGGCCCGCAAACCTGGGTACGATAGCACTCATCATCCTCTCGGTGACCTTCATCCAGCTGTTCAATAATTTTATAGGGGGTGGCGCTCTCATTTATATGACGCCGAGAGCCGGGTTTTTCAAACTCTTTGTTTCAGGCTATGCATGGACCTTGGTGATTACTGTTCTCGCATCCTTCATTTTTGAATTTACAGGTTCACTGTCGAGGCAGCTTGAAGTTATACCCCATGGATATTTTATTGAAGTACTGGCACTGGCCATGGTAATGTCGTTCACTTCGGTCAATTATATGCTCCTCCTGGGAAAAGAACAGGTAAAATCGTATAATTTTCTTACCCTTCTGCAGATCATCGTTCTGATAATCACACTACTCACTTCTGTTTTTGTATTTCACGTCAGGACAGTCATGGCGTTTTACTGGGCTATCCTTATCTCATACCTTATCTCATTTATTGCAAGTTTTTTCCCCCTCCTGAAATTCTGGAAGTTTGAACCTCTGAAAGGAATGAAACGCCTTTTCGGGGATATGCTGCGCTTTGGCACCTATACCCAGTTCGCAAATATTTTCCAGCTGATGAATTACCGTATCGGATATTATATGGTGGATATCTGGTTCGGCCATGCAACTCTCGGTATTATGAGCCTCGGATTCCAGATCTCTGAAGGGCTGTGGATCATCTCACGCAGCCTGGCCATGGTACAGTTCACCAGGATATCCAATGCCATGGATTTTGAATACAGCGTTCGACTGACCCTGATTTTATCGAAGATCACCATACTGGTGACGACAGTTGCGGTGCTTTGCCTCGTGGCCTTACCCGAATTTTTCTTTCAGATGATATTCGGCAGGGAGTTCGGTGAGATAAGGATTGTTATTGCTTTCCTGGGTTTCGGGATAATTGCCCTGAGTTTTTCAATGATCCTCAGTCAGTTCTTCTCGGGTGTCAACAAACCTTACCATAATACTGTCAGTTCGGCTATCGGGCTGGTTTTTACTTTTGGCCTTGGGTTTCTCATCATTCCACGATACGGAATTATCGGGGCTGCAGTTACTGCATCGGTTTCTTACTCTATATCGGCCCTCTACCAGTTCATTGTTTTTTCAAAGATGACAAGGCTCAGGGCAAAAGACTTCCTTCTTACCTTGCAAGAGATCAGACTGCTGATCAGCGAGGTCAGAAATTTCGCATTTAAAGGCAGGGAAGCAGGTCTCAGTCAATGACCAGAAATTTCTTTGCCAGTATGCTGCGGTTTGAAAACAGGATCAGCAGGTAGTTCCCAGAGCTTAGCTCGTGTCTTGAAAATCTTATGCTGTAATCACCCGGGGCGGATGAAGTTGCCGACAGGTGTCTGACATTACGGCCATTCAAGTCAAAAAGTTCAGGGCTCAGGTCCTTGCACGGAATCCCCCGCATCACAATGTCAGCTTCGTCTTTTACGGGATTGGGGATAATGCGGATCTCGGGTGCAGGGCCCAGGTTCATACCAGAACCAATGCCTGTCCATAAAGTGCTTAAACCCGAAAGTATGCTGCACCATGGACCCCCATAGGCGCCCATATCGTTCCTCAGGGCTCCCCTGGAAGGGAATCTAGCAGAAGATGGGTTCGAGGGATCTGCAATGTCGGTATAGACTGCCGAAGAATCTCCTTTATCAATGCATGGAGAAGAGGCTGCCAGGTAATAATTCTGCACATCGAAATCAGGGTCAGTGCTGATGTTGCCTGAACCTGAATAACCACCCTCTATATCATTGTACGTCACAGCTATGCTGCCTCCTGCATTGAAGATCTGGTTTCCTGCCGATGCAGTGTTTCCCCAGAGGATGTTGTTTTTTATGGTAGAAGGAGAGTTCCAGGTCCTGATCCCCCCTCCGGGGCCGCCTGTGGAATGATTATAGATAATGGTATTGTTGATAATAATGCGCGGAGAACCCTGGGAATTGATTTCGTAAATCCAGATCCCGCTCCCGCCGAAATTTTGTCCGCCTGTATTATGGGCTATCAGGTTATTCCTGATCATCCCACCGCAAAAATTAAAGACGATCCCTGCTCCGTACCTTCCCTGGTTGTTGTCAATGACATTGTTCTGTATGAGGGGATTGCTGTCGCCGCAACGGATGGCTCCGCCTCCTGCGCTGGTCATTCCCCCGCTCAGATCTGTTGCATAATTATAAGTGATATGATTGTGAAGTATCCTGGGCGATAAATACTGAACAAGGATACCGCCGCCTTCACGGTAAACCGATCCCGGATTATGCTCATCTTCCCACTTTGTTCCTGTTCCCCCTGTGATTTTAAAACCTGTGATCATGGCAGTGGTGTCAAGCGAGGTGCCGGCGACTTTGCTGGCAATGATAACACAGCTTGCCGAATCGGGAATGGTTGGCTGGCTGCCGTTGATCACAGTGGCATCAATTGTGGTGGTGTCATTGGTAAAGATATAGGTGCTGGCAAGAACTATTCCTTTGGCCCTGAAATTGATGTTCTCGTAATATACTCCCGGCGAGACAAGCACCGTATCGCCTGCAGAAGCGGCGTTTATCGCTGCCTGGATGCTTGTGAATTGTTGCGGAACAAGCCGCCTGGTTGCATTCACCACAGGTAAGACTGTTATGATGCAGATGATCAGAAGTATGGTTTTTCTCATGTTTTCCGGATTTTATCCAAAAATATATGATTAACCCTGCCGAATAAACCAGGATCGGTAAAATCCCGGTTATGATCTGTCACTCACCTATAAAAACCGGCTTCCTCTTTTCATAAAAAGAACGAATGCCTTCAATATAATCGGTGCTTGTACCGGCCTTTCCCCTGAGCATGTCAATATGTTCGAAAACCGATGGAGAGATGGGCAGGGAATTTCCTAAAATATTCAACTGCTCCTTGATTACCTGGATGCTCAGAGGGGAGTTGGCAATGATGCGGTTCGCAAGTTTAATCGTGAAATCTTCAAGTTCTTCCGCCTCTACGATATGGTTGATGATCCCCAGGCTGCGTGCTTTTTCGGCCGAGATTGGGTCTGCAGTGAAAAACATTTCCTTTGCAATATGGGAACCCATAATGTCAAGGAACTGCAGAATCCCCGAGGTGTTGTATGGTACACCTATCTTCGCCGGTGTTATTGCAAGGGAGGTGTCTTTGGTCCCTACGACAATGTCGCATATAATTGCAACATTGCATGCTCCTCCCCAGATACTGCCTTCGGCCATGGCGATCACAGGTATCGGGATGCGCATGATGGACCGGATTACCTTTTGCAACGGATTGTCATAGGCAAGGGGGTCGCTGCCGTCACGGGGCAGTTCATCAATATTAAATCCCGATGACCATACTTTAGCTCCTTTGTTGGCCCTCAGGATGATAACCCTTACCTTTTGTTCTTCCATTATATGCAAAGAATCAAGCAGCTCATTGAGAAGGGCGCGGCTTAATGCATTGCGTTTGGCATCATGATTGAGTGTGATCCACCCAATCGAATCCCTGATTTCATTTTTGACTAGTTCCATATAAGTAAGATCAGATTATTACTGAATGCAAAATAAGGAAATTCCTGTTCTTGTGAATAACTTTCCGATAAGATTTATTAAATCCGTCAAGGCCTGCAAGGAGTTTCGGCTATATTTGCGCAGTCACAAAAAAAGTTCCAACGCATCCATGGCTGAAAGGCCTGGTATGCAATTTCTCTAATGTCAATCGTCAACATTCTCATGGAAGAAGCCTATAATGAAGATAGTATTCGCTCCCTGGAATGGAAGGAACACATCCGCCTCAGGCCCGGTATGTATATCGGCAAGCTTGGAGATGGTTCTTCTCCTGATGACGGGATCTATGTTCTGATCAAAGAAATCGTCGACAATGCCATTGACGAATATGTCATGGGGTATGGCAAGACCATCGAAATAACAATCAAGGACCAGCAGGTCTGCGTTCGTGATTACGGCCGCGGCATACCTCTTGGCAAACTGGTTGAATGCGTTTCAAGGATCAATACCGGGGCAAAATACGATTCCAAGGTCTTTAAAAAGGCTGTGGGCCTCAATGGAGTAGGAGCAAAAGCAGTCAATGGTCTGTCAGCTTTTTTCAAAGTGCAGGCTATCAGGGATGGCCTCACAAGGGTCATCGAATTCAGCAGGGGAGAGCTTACCCATGACGAAAAGGAGCATCCCTGTGAGCTGAGGGCAGGAACCATCGTTACCTTCACTCCTGATGAGGAGCTGTTCGGGAAATACCATTTCATCCCTGACTACGTTCAGAAAATGCTCTGGAATAACGTTTACCTGAACAACGGACTTACCATGATCTTTAATGGTGAACGCTATTATTCCCAGAACGGACTGCTTGACCTGCTCGATTCAGTAATCGACACACCCAAAATATACCCTATTGTCCACCTCCGGGATGGTGATTTTGAATTCGCCTTCACCCATTGCGAGATCTATGGTGAGGAATATTATTCTTTCGTGAACGGGCAGCATACCACGCAGGGTGGTACACACCAGGCTGCTTTTCGCGAAGCCCTTGTGAAAACCATCAGGGAATTCTATAAAAAGGATTTTGACACCAACGATATTAAAGCTTCTCTCATTGCGGCTTTAAGCATCAAGGTACAGGATCCAGTTTTTGAGTCACAGACCAAAACGAAACTCGGTTCAATATTGATTGAACCTGATGGCCAGTCGATCCGGAACTATATCATGGACATTGTCAAAAAGCACCTTGACAATTTCCTTTATATGAACCCTGATACTGCAGAATCTCTTCTGAGAAAGATACTGCAGTCAGAAAAGGAAAGGAAAGAATGGGCCAATATCAAAAAGATCGCAAAGGAAAGCGTCAAAAAAGTAAGCCTGCATAACAAGAAACTCAGAGATTGCCGCATTCATTATAATAACCATGATGACCGCCGGTATGAGTCCACCATTTTTATCACAGAGGGAGACTCTGCAAGCGGATCCATCACCAAGGCAAGGGACGTCAATACACAGGCCGTTTTCAGCCTGAAAGGAAAACCCCTTAACTGTTTTGGCCTGAGCAAAAGGGTGGTCTATGAAAATGAAGAATTCAACCTGCTGCAGTCTGCCCTGAACATTGAAGAAGGGCTCGAAAACCTGAGGTATAATTATGTCGTAATTGCAACCGATGCAGATGTTGACGGGATGCATATAAGGCTGCTCCTGCTTACTTTCTTCCTGCAGTTCTATCCCGACCTGGTAAGGAATAACCATTTGTTTATATTGCAAACCCCGCTTTTCAGGGTAAGGAATAAACAAAAAACGATCTATTGTTATTCAGACGATGAAAGGAGATCGGCTATCGAAAAACTGGGAGTTAACCCCGAGATAACTAGGTTCAAAGGCCTTGGCGAAATTTCCCCTGGTGAATTCCATCATTTTATCGGGGCCAATATGAGGCTTGATCCGGTGATCCTTGGAAAAGACTCAGCTGTCCACAATATCCTCAGCTTCTATATGGGTAAAAACACTCCTGAACGCCAGACTTTTATCATCGATAACCTTAAAGTCGAAGACGATATTCTTGAAATCGCCGGTGTTTAAACATGTTTCCTGTGGAACGGCCAGACTGAAGCCGCGAATTTTAACAAAGCTTCCCTCCTGTGTAAAAGGTCTTCAAGTTCATACAGCATATTCCTGTTAACCTGCTCGGCCATTGGGATCACCCATCTCCTGGTCTCATCGAGATAACGCTTGATGAATTCCTTTTCGAAAATGTCGGGATGAAGGTCGGTAAGATTGCTTATGCGGTCGGCGCACTTCAGGGTTTTTGCATTCTCGCTCCCTGTCAGCAGCAACCTCTCCAGGTATATGTCTTTGCTCTCTTCCTTCTTCTTGGTCACCTCAAGCACCAGTTTCAGCACAGCTTCCCCGTCCAGGTCAAGGTTTTTAATTTCATCGAACGAGACACATTTTACATCCTCAAAAATATCATGGATCACAGATGCCTTAAGCAACACCTGATCCACGTAATGATAATCAATTAATATTGCATAAGTCATCAGGGCATGGCGAAACTGGTTGCCTCCGACATGCCGTTTGATACCACGAAGGGCGGTCGCTTTCTGAACGTATGGCGCAATCACCATGTTCACCAATTCTTCTCTCTCAAAATTTTCCATACAATGTTTGAAATGCTTTACCCAGATGTTTAATAATATCTCCTGCTACAAGTGCCTCCTGCCCTGTCTCCTCCGAGGCCAGGTCACCGGCAAGTCCGTGAATGTATACCCCGAGCAGGCAGGAATCCAGAGAGGAGTAACCCTGGGCTTTTAATCCTGTGATAAGTCCTGTAAGAACATCCCCGCTTCCACCGGTTGCCATCCCGGGATTACCAGTGGAATTGAAATAGCATTCACCCTCGGGGGTGCTGATTGAAGTATATGCACCTTTTAGGACCACATAGGCATGGTGACGGAACGAAAATTCCTTCTGGATCTGCAACCTGTCGTAATCATCTTTATGCTTTCCTGCAAGCCTTTGAAATTCCTTAGGGTGGGGAGTTAAAATGCAATTCTTCGGAAGAAATCCAAGCCAGGTCTTATTCTCTCCCAGTATGTTGATTGCGTCTGCATCAAAAACAATGGGCTGGTCAGCTTCCTGGATAAGAAATTTGATGGCTTTCTGTGTCTGCTCATCCATCCCCAGTCCGCAGCCGGTGCCTATTGCAGTATAAGGTGAAAGATCCGGGATGCTGCTTATCTTCCTGTCGTTTTCGTCAATACTCATCATGGCTTCCGGAACTGCCGTCTGAACAATCTGAACCCCTGAAGAGGGCGCATGCAAGGTGACAAGGCCTGCACCTGAACGCATTGCTGCTGATGAAGCCAGGACTGCAGCTCCCATTTTTCCATAACCTCCGCAGATCAGAAGGGCATGACCAAAGGTCCCTTTATGGTCAAATTTGTTGCGCAGGATAAGCTTTGGGACAAGCATTTGTTGGTCAAGTAAAAAGTACTTAACGGAAGTGTGTTCAATAAATTCCTGTGAAATGCCGATATCCAGTAGTTGCCACCTACCCACATAAACATCGTTTTCGGGCATAAAAAAAGCTATTTTGGGAGGGGAGAAGGTCAGGGTAAAGTCAGCCTCTACAATTACGGGTTTGTCGGCTGCTTTATAGGAACTGTCGCAGAAAAGGCCGGATGGGACATCGATTGAAATAGTAAGGGCCCGACTTTCATTGATATGCCTTATTACCGATGCCGAAAAACCTCCTGCCGGCCTGGTGAGCCCGCTGCCGAAAAGGCTGTCAATTATTACATCCGAACGATGGATCAGGGGAAGCGTATCGTTTTCACTTACGAATCTTATGCAATCAGGGGCAATATTTTTAAAACGGTGGAAATTAAGCTTGCACGAGGGAGAGAGGTTTTTTTCAGGTCCAACCAGGTAAACTTTTACCGGGAAATGCTTCAGCTGAAGCATTCTTGCTATAGCCAGACCGTCTCCTCCGTTATTGCCGGTTCCGGCAAAAACATGGATGGACTTTTTTTCATCCATTTTCTCGGCAATCCATGAAAAACAGGCTGCTGATGCCCTTTCCATAAGGTCGATGTCGGCTATAGGCTCGTTTGCGATGGTGTATGCATCAGCCTCTCGGATCTTATCAACGGGAAGGATCTTCATGGTTTATCTGATCATGCCCCAGAATGGAAGTGTTGCAAGGAGCCCGATAAGGAACAATACAGCCAGGACAAATATTACGACAGAAATGATTAAACCGATGATGGCACAGGTTCTTCCTGTTTGAACATTCTTCAATGAGCTGATCGTATACTGCTGGGGGGCCGCATTATAAACCGCGATCTCCCGTTTTGCCATGACAAGGGTTACAATACCCATAACTATCCCTGCAATGGAAACCAGCTTCCACCAGCAGAAAACAATGGAAAGAATACCCAGTACCAGTATCGTATTTGAGTTGGGAAGATTTTGCTGAAATAACTGCTTGTTTGAGAAATTTCCCTCCGGCTTCGTATTAAAGGCTTGCTCTTCCATAAATGGAATTTTATTAAGAAGTAAAGTTAAGAAGAAATTATCAATAATAGATAGGATAGAACCTGAAATTTCCGAGCGAGTTATATTCAATGGCTGGGGCGGGTATCTTAATGAAACTCAATACGGTAAATACGCCTTTAAGAAATTTAGATCTTGTCGGAATCCTGGTTAGGTCCACATCCACCGAAAGCAAAAAGCGGCGGTACCTTTGCTGGGGAGGTACATTCGGGTTGATCACATTTGCAGAGGCCCCGGTCATCCCCCCGGCGCCATACCCGATGGCAATATTCAGCCATTTGGGGAATTTACTTGTCTTCGGAAGGAAGGTGCTGATGTTCCCCGACAACCAGTAAGACTGTCCGTTATAATCCTTCAGCATCTGCTGGATCAGGTTTCTCCCTAGCTGGTCAGGGTTATAAACCGGGTACGTTGTCTGGTGATATGAAAATTTCAGCCTGAACCTTTGCTCATCCCAGATAAGTTGCTGGCTTACGAAAATTGCCGCTCCCAGGGTGTTTGCTGTGAAATCTCCTACTGAAAAACCCCATTCTGCCGAAAAACCGTCGAGGATCTCGATGTTAAGCATGTAGGCTTCTGCTAGCAGCCCCCCGAACCATGCCGATTGTTTCCTGCTCAACCCGGCCCAGCGATAAGACCAGTTGCCTATCATGCTGATATAGTATGATGTGGTGGCATGTCCGCATTTATCCATCTGCAGCCATTCATTATCATCATTGAAAAGATGGAAGCTCGACTGGGGGTAATTGCTGTACCACAGGAAATACAAGCCGCTCAGGCTTCCGATGTAAAGCGCCCCCTGTACTGATAAAACACCTATCATCCTGCCTTTGTGAACTGCCGAAGTATCAGTCCTCAGAGAATGATATGAAGCGCTGTCCTGGCTGTAAACTGCTAGCGAAAAAACAATCCCTATCAAGATCAGGCGAAACCTCATCCGTTATTTCCTAATTGACAATTATCTGATGTTAAGCCGGTCAAGGGCCTGCTGGTATTTCTTTGCATTCTTGTTGTGTTCTGCAAGGCTTGCAGCAAAATTATGAGACCCCGAGAGGTCTTCCTTTGCACAGAAATACATATACCCGTGATGCCTGAAATTCAGCACTGCATCAATTGAACTGATAGAAGGAATGCAAACAGGACCTGGAGGAAGCCCGGTATGAGTGTATGTGTTGTATTTCGAATCAATTTTCAGGTGCCTGGCAGTGACTCTCCTGATACTGTAATCCTGCCATGCAAAAATGATAGTCGGATCAGCTTGCAACGGCCACTTTTTTTTCAGCCTGTTGATGTAAACCCCGGCTATATCAGGTTTTTCCTGGTCCTTGTTCGTTTCTTTTTCAACAATCGAGGCAAGGGTCACAACCTGCTCAATGCTCATACCGGTTGAACTGAGCAACCTTCTCCTCCCCGGATTCCAGAAGATGGTTTGCTCAAGGCTCATTTTATTCAATAATTGCATGGCCGATGTATTCCAGAACATTTCGTAGGTGTTCGGGATGAAGAGCACGAAAACATTATAAGTATCTATCCCGTAAGGTTTCAGGGACGCCGGGTCAAGGAAAAATTTCATCAGGCTCGATGAATCGGCTTCAACCTGGTGCGACAGCCTGCCTGCCAGCTCAGCAATGGTTCTCGCACTTTGTATATTCAGCTTAACAGGCTCCTGCCTGCCCGACCTGAGCAGGTTCACCAGCTCATTGTTGTTCATGCCCGACTGTATCTTGTACCTTCCGGGTTTGACCCTCGAATCATAGTGCTTCCGTTGTGAAATATAAATGAAACTTCGTTCATTCATGAGCATGTCCTTCTCTTTAAAGATCTTTAACAGTCCTCCGAAATCCGTGCCTGTGGGAATGTACAGGTACATATGCCGCTTGCCTTTCAGGTCAACGTTAGGCGTTTTTACATAGCAGTATAATCTTGCGGATAAAAAACCCACCAAAAGAACAGTAATGAAAACTACTGTGAAAGGGGCAAAATAACTTAACCTCCTGTGAGAAAGTGTATAGTGGTTTGCAGGAATCATTAATAAAAGCTTTGTTTAAATTAATCGGAGCGCCTGATAAGCTGGAACATCCATTCTTCCATCCAGCTGTTACCGGTCCTGATCCAGTCTTTTTTAATACCACAACGCTCAAACCCGTACTTTTCGAACAGGGAGATGCTGGATGTGTTTATAGGTGTTATGTTGCTGTATAATTGCCTGAGGTTCAGCACTTCAAAGGCGTAATGTATGAGAAGCTCAAGTGCCTCTGCAGCATAACCGTTGCCCCTGAATTCCTCCCTTACCAGGATACCTATACCGGCCCTGAGGTGAAAAGGGTCAAAGTCGAACAGGTCGATTGCTCCAACTGATTTACCATCGATGTCCCCGCTATGGCCAACGATCATCAGCCTTAACTGCCTGCTTGAATAGATGTCGTTTTGCACATTCATTACATATTCTTCGATCTGGAACCTTGAATACGGGGCCAGGGTACTGCTGACTTTCCAGATTGACGGATCATTTTCCAATTGGTAGAGCAGATCTATGTCGGATGGTTCAACTGCCCTTAAATGCAGTTTTTTTCCTTTAAGAATTTCGTTTTGCATGATTGTTTAAATTGTTATACGTCCCTCGAATACAAAGGCGGCCGGGCCATAAAGAAATACTTCTGAAAAGCTTCCGGATGAGTAATTAAAACTGACTTTAAACTCCCCTCCCGGTGTTTTTACCAAACTGGCATTCTGCGGGTCTTTGCTAAGAAAGGATGTTATCAGGGCTGAAGCAGTTACCCCTGTGCCGCATGAAAGAGTCTCGTTTTCAACCCCGCGTTCATAGGTCCTTACGCTGATCCACCCTGGGTTTATCTCCACGAAGTTCACATTGCATCCACCCGGGGCGAAGCGTTCGTCATACCTGAGCCGTCGGCCTTCAGCATAAACATCCACTGCCTCAACATCCTTTACATATACAACAAAATGAGGAGAGCCGGTATCAATAAAATACCCGTCATCAAATATTGTTCCTGGCGATGTGTCTTTCATTTTGAGCCTGACCTTAAAGATGCCTTCTTTTTCAAAAAGTATCTCAGCTTCATGCTCCCCGTCAATGGCGCTGAATCTTGCCTTTTTGCCGATGATCTTGAGTCCATGGGCAAAGGCCGTCATACAGCGTCCGCCGTTCCCGCACATAGTGCTTTCATTCCCGTCGGAATTGTAATATTTCAGGGAAAAATCACACCCTCTCCCGTTTTCAAGCAGCATCAACCCGTCGGCCCCGATTCCCAAATGCCTGTCACAAAGAAAAGCTATCTGTTCCTGAACCGGATCAAACTCTCCGGAACGATTATCAATGATGATAAAATCGTTGCCGTTCCCATGATATTTGAAGAAACTGATTTTCACTTTGATTCAATATGTTGCAAAGCTATGAACAAATCTTCATATTAAAAGTATCTTGCCCTTAATTCGTCGGGGCATTTCCGCTGTTTATCGATTTATACTTTAACTGATATCATAAAGAGAATATTTTTGCTTCATGAAAATCACTAATTTTAAACTCGCATACCATGGAACCAAATAACGAACATAAGACAGATTACGATAATCACCGGAAAAAGGGAATGCTCGGTATTATCGTAATTCTTGCAGGACTCGCTTTACTGCTTTTCAACACAGGATTCGTTCCTGATTATTTACGCCATGTCATCATCTCCTGGCCCATGCTCCTGGTTGCAATCGGAGTCGTCAGCCTGATGGGCGCCGAGAACAGGATGCCCGGTGTTTTACTGGTTGCTGTAGGAGGATTTTTTCTCATCCCGAGGATTTTCATCCTGGATATTAATTTCGCACATCTTTTTTGGCCACTTATCCTGATCTGCCTTGGGGTTCTTATTCTTTTTCGCAAGTTTCCGCACCCTAAAGAATGGAGCCGCCGCAAAACGGCATCTACCCCGGATAACAGCCCGGCCTCTGACCAGGGAGTTATTTATGAAGACCATATTTTCAGCGGAACTGAGAAAAGAATTATCAATAAGGAATTCAAAGGCGGCAGGATCAATGTCCTCTTCGGAGGGGTTAAACTTGATCTTACGCAGGCAAGTCTCGCAGAAGGAACCAATGATCTCGAGGTGAATGTGATTTTTGGAGGCGCAACCATCATCGTTCCCTGCGAATGGAAAATCGTACTTAAGAACACCAGCGTGTTTGGCGGGTTCTCCGATAAGCGCTTTTGCCTCAAGGAAGCCGCTGACCCTTCAAGGGTGCTTGTGATCAGGGCTTCAGCAGTTTTCGGAGGCGGTGAAATCAAAACGTATTAAAATAAAACCTGGGGATAGAGAATGATACATCCGGTCTTTCAAAATCTCAGGTCCATATCCGTGTATTTTGGAACGTGGATCCTCCTTGCGGGGATCCACTTTTCCATTTTATTCTTCCAGTTCCGGATCCCACTTAATATTTCGCTCTCCGACAGCATCATCTACAACACCATCTTTTGTTCCATAGGGATTGCTTTGTGGTATGTAATAAGATATTCAATGCCGGGAACACTTGCCGGCTTCAGCTTCCTCTTTAACCATTTCACTTCCCTGGTCTTATTGCTGGTTTTCTGGCTTGGATCAGGCTATGCATCCCTTAACCTCTTGTTCAGGGATAATGCAGTCTATTTGAATTTTCTCGGGCTTTCACTCCCTTTCCGTTTTGTGATTGGTATCTTCTTGTATGCTTTCATCGGGCTTGGTTATTATCTGATCATTATGTACCGTGACCTGCAGGAAAAAGCCAAGGCTGAGACCAGGCTGAACGAACTTCTGAAGGAGTCGGAACTGAACATGCTCAAATCGCAGATCAATCCGCATTTCCTGTTCAACAGCCTTAATTCCATAAGCTCCCTTACAATCACCGACCCGGGGAAAGCCCAGGAGATGGTGGTGAAATTATCGGAATTCCTCAGGTACAGCGTTTCCTCGAATATCAATACGTTCACCACCCTCGAAAAGGAAATGCAGAATATCCAGAGATATCTTGAAATCGAGAAGATACGTTTCGGCGAAAAACTGGTCTTTGAATTTGCCATGGAACCGGGCTGCTTTTCAAAGGAAGTCCCTGTCATGATCCTTCAGCCTTTGTTTGAAAATGCCATTAAGCACGGTGTTTATGAAAGTACTGAACCTGTCAAGGTCAGGACAGGCTGTAAAACCTTTGAGGATTATTTCGAGATCAGCATAAATAATGATTTTGACCCATCAGCCCCTGCCAGGAAAGGCTCGGGCATAGGATTGAAAAATATCAGGGAACGTCTCAGGCTGATGTACAAGAGCGATTCCTTGCTGAAGACCTCGGTGAAAAGTAATGTATTCGAAGTCGTTCTGACCATCCCCAATAAACCTAATTAATACCATTGAGCAATGACATACAAAGCAATTATCATTGACGATGAAAAGCCCGCAAGGGATATCATCAGGACTTTTCTGAAGGATATTGCCGAAATCGAGGTGATTGCAGAATGCCCCGACGGGTTTGCCGGACTGAAAGCCATTCAGGATCTGAAGCCCGACCTGGTCTTCCTTGACATTCAGATGCCCAAACTCACAGGTTTTGAAGTGCTGGAGCTGCTCGAAAACCCTCCCCTGATCATTTTCAGTACCGCTTACGACCAATATGCCATCCGTGCTTTTGAACTCAACGCAACGGATTATATTTTAAAGCCATACTCCAGGGAAAGGTTCGGCCAGGCTGTGGCAAAAGCCTTATCAAGGATTCAGACCGGTATTGCAGTCCTGCCTGAACTTCAAAAAATCATACAGTCTGCCGATGAAAAGGAGGAACTGCTCAATAGAATTGCTGTCAAAACAAGACATAAGGTTCATGTGATAGGGGTTAACGAGATACTTTATCTGGAAGCGGAAGGGGATTATGTGATGATACATACCAGGGAAGGTAATTATCTTAAGGAAAAAACAATGAAGTATTTTGAGTCCCATCTTGAACCTGAGAAATTCATCCGCATTCATCGTTCCTATATTGTTAATGCTGAGGCTATTGAGAGGATAGAACTATACGACAAGGAAAGCTATTCTGTTCTCCTGAAAACCGGCGACAAACTCAAGGCCAGCACCAGCGGGTACAAACTCCTGAAACAGATTCTGCATATGTAAGCATCTTTTTTTACATTTCCCGTACCATTTTAGTGAAAATAGTCTTATATTTACGGTTAGACAGTGCTTATGCTTGTGAAACCACTTGCACCCAATCCGGTCATCTATGAAATCAGTACCCTGGTGTGGCTGGGGGAACTGGGCAGGGAATTCAATACTGAGATCACACTTGCCAGCGTACCCGACAGGATATGGGATGACATTGCCCGTCTCAGGGTGCAGGCAGTCTGGCTTATGGGAGTATGGGAGAGAAGCCCCGAATGCATAAGGATTTCGAACTCCGACCAGGGTAACCTTTCCGATTTCAGCAGGGCGCTTCCTGATTTTACTCCTGAAGATAATACAGGCTCCCCTTATTGTATAAGAAATTATACTGCGGATGAGATCCTGGGTGGTAACGAGGGACTTGCGGTAGCCCGTCAGAAACTGGCCGACAGGAACATTGCCCTGATCCTTGATTTCGTTCCCAACCATCTTGCATTCGATCATCCGTGGGTGAATACCAATCCTGAATTCTTTATTCATGGTAATGCGGATGAACTTGCTGCTGATCCTGTAACATTCAAAGCCTGGCAAGACCAGATCCTTGCCTGTGGAAAAGATCCTTATTATCCTGCCTGGGAAGATGTGGTCCAGGTAAATGCATTTAACCCCCTCTTAAGGCAGGAAGTCATAGCCACACTCAAAACCATCGCCTCAATGTGTGATGGAGTGCGCTGCGACATGGCAATGCTTATGCTGAATGATGTGTTTTCAGGCACCTGGGGATCCCTTGCCGGGGAAATTCCGGTAGAAGAATACTGGAAACTGGTCATAAGCGCGGTAAAGAAGGAGTTCCCGGGTTTCACTTTTATTGCCGAGGCATACTGGGACATGGAATTCATCCTTCAGCAGAACGGCTTTGATTATTGTTATGATAAACGCTTGTATGACCGCCTCAAAGGAGAGGATGCCGATTCCATACGGCATCATCTTCAGGCCGATCATAATTACCAGTCAAAGCTCATACGGTTTATCGAAAACCACGATGAAGATAGGGCTGCATCATCCTTCCATCCTGATAAGGAAAAGGCTGCAGCATTGATTAGCCTGACATTGCCGGGCGCAAAATTATTATTTGAGGGCCAGCTGGATGGCCGCACGATAAAACTGCCTGTATTCCTTCGCCGCAGGCCTGAAGAGACCCGGAGCACCTTCCTGAGAAATTATTATGAAACCCTGCTTGATCTTCTTGCCGGACAGGAAATGCATAAAGGAACCTGGTCTCTCTGTCCGGTAAGCGGCTGGGATGATAACCAGAGCTGCCGCAATATACTGGCATGGTATTGGAAATTTGAGAACAGGATTAGTATTATCGCCGTCAATTTTCGACCTAAACCTTCCCAGGGCTTTGTTTACCTTCCAGGCTGCGACCTTGAAGGCTATTCATGGCGCCTTGTTGATATGTTCACACAGAATCATTATATCCGAAACGGGAATGAACTTACCGTAAGCGGGCTGTATACCGGTCTTGAACCCTGGGGATTTCATTTCTTCCAGATGTTCATGATGGTGTAAAAACTTGATTATCTGTTAACCAACATATGTTCTGATAAAAATTTATCTTTATGAAAAGAAAGCTGGCAATGTTGGCTGTTGCCGGGACTATTATATTCATGATGTCCTGTGCAACCTACCCCGGAGTGGATTCCCGACTTGCTGAAGACTTTGTCGACATCACTAAATATGCTGTTGGAACTGATTTTACCCAGTTCAAAACATTTTCTATCGTAGATTCGGTGACGCTGATCAAAGACTATCATGACAGTTCGAAAATGTCGAACCCGCAAACCCAGGCATTACTCAGCGAGATCATTTCCAATATGGAGGCGAGGGGATATACCCTGGTTGATCGTAAAACCGGGAATCCCGATCTCGGTATCAATGCAGGCGTCATTAAAGTTACCAACGTTTCATATTATTACCCTGGCTGGTACTGGGATTACGGGTATTATAACCCTTCATACTGGGGATATCCTGCCTCTTATTACTGGTATCCATATTATCCTCCTGCCGTCAGCTATTACAGCACCGGTACTGTGATCATAGAGATGCTTGACCTGAAAAATGCGAAAGCCCATGGCAATAAGCTCTATGTTGACTGGGTTGCCATTATCAGGGGCCTGCTTACGGGTTCTCACACCCTGCAGGAAGTGCTTGACAATGTTGACCAGTGTTTTACACAAACACCGCAGCTCAGGGCTAAGCTGTTGAAGCAGGGGAGGCAGAATCAATTTTAAAAATCATGGCAATGAAAATGATATTTTTTATAATCATATCGGTGCTTTTACTGGCTCCCGGCATTCATGCCCAGGAAAAGTCCCCTGAGGGTTTCAGCCCATCCTCGCTTTACACACTCTCGTGGAGCATCAGCGTACCACTGGGGAATCTAAGCTCCTTCATCAATAATGTAAGTCCCGCAGGAGGGAATTTTACAGGCAGGTATTTCCTCAGGAATGGCCTGGCCGTTGGGTTTGAGTTCGGCTGGAATAATTATTACGAGAAGTATCCCCGTGCTACCTATTACGGGGATGACGGGCTTGCGATTACAGCCGTCCAGTACTCATATGCCTTCGTAATACCATGGAAGGCTGGGGTTTACTATTACTTCAAACCATCGGCAATTGCTGATCCCTTTGTTGGCTTGTCCCTGGGCGGCGATTATATGGAAGAACATATCCTGGTGCAGGAGTATGATATTTATAATACCCAGTGGGGATTTACTATGTCGCCTGAAGTAGGGGTGCTGATCAAGTTCGGAAGGTTTTCTCATTGGGGGGCAACCGCAAGCACCCAGTACTGGTTCAACACCAATTCATTCAATTTCGCCGGTTATAATTCTTACGCAAATATGCAGGGTCTTAACTTCATTGTTGGGCTTACGTATATGTTAAGGTGATTTCCCTGAGTTAAAAAAAGCGGCTGAATTTTGGTTCAGCCGCTTTTTTTACAGTGTATGTATCTTCAGGCAATTAGTGCCGCCGGCTATGTTAGGAGGTATTCCGGCAATTACTATGACCTTTTGACCTGGCTTTACCTGCTGGTGATCCCTGATATTCTTTTCAGCAAGTACTATCATTTCGTCGAATGATTTGCATTTTTTACTGATAAGGATGGGATGTATGCCCCAGAGCAGGTTGAGCCCATGGTATACCAGCGGCTCATTCGTCAGGGCATAGATAGGCGCTTTTGGTCTGCCCGATGCGATGAACTTGGCGCTTCTCCCGCTTGAGGTAAGAACAGCAATGGCAGATACTTCAATCACCTTCTCAATGCGGTTCACTGCTTCGCAGATAGCCCCGATCTCGGAATGCTCCAGTGAAGGGTAGGTCCTGAATTCGATTTTGGATTCCACTTCCATGGCGATCTTGTTCATCATCTCCACAGCCTTGACAGGATATTCGCCCACCGCCGATTCACCCGAAAGCATGATGCAGTCAGTACCGTCAATGATAGCATTGGCAACGTCATTTGCTTCGGCCCTGGTAGGCCTGGGCTCGTGGATCATAGATTCAAGCATCTGGGTTGCGGTGATCACGGGTTTGCTCTTCCTGTTACACTGTTCAATAATATGTTTCTGCAGTAAAGGAACCTTTTCGGGGCTCATCTCAACACCCAGGTCGCCCCTGGCAACCATCACCCCGTCGGTGGCTTCAATGATCTCATCAAGATGCTCTATGGCCTGGGGTTTCTCGATCTTTGCAATGAGTGGTTTGCTGTACCCGGCCCGGTTGATGAAATCCCTGAGCTCAATGATATCGCTTGCAGAGCGTACAAAGCTAAGGCTGACCCAGTCGACTCCCTGTTCCAGCCCGAACTTCAGATCCTGCTTGTCCTTATCGGTCAGCGAGGGGAGTTTGAGTTTAAGGTTAGGGAAATTTACGCCTTTCCTGTTTTTCAGAACCCCTCCGTCATCCACAGTACATATCAATGCCTTGTCTTTAATTTCGTTGACTGTGAGTGAAAGCAGCCCGTCATCGAGCAGAATGCTCATCCCGCATTCAGCCTCTTCGGCGGCATGAGGATAATCTATCGGGATGGCATCGGGCTGGCCGGTGTAGTCTTCCATAGGGATTATCTGCAATACTTCACCTTTGACAAGGATTCTCTGGTCGCCGGTAAGTTTGCCGACACGGATTTTCGGCCCCTGGAGGTCCTGGAGAAGAGTTACGGGTGTATCCATCTCATCTGAGACCTGCCTTAGATATTTGATCACCATGGCATGATCGCCGTAACTTCCGTGTGAAAAATTGAGACGGGCCACATTCATGCCGGCTGAAATAAGCTTGCGGATCATTTCAGGTGTGTTGCTTGCCGGACCTATTGTTGCAACAATCTTTGTCCTGCGGATCGGCTCATTCATCTGGTTTGGTTTTAAATAATGGGATTGCAATTACAAACTGATTACTTCTTTAATTTCAGGGTAGAGTGCATCAATACCGTATTTTTCCCTGATCATTGTTCCCAGGACTTTCCTCGGCCCGTTTTCACCGTGTATTATTACGAGTTTTGGCCGTACCGGGGCGAGGTATGAGAACCATCCGAGCAGGTCTTTCTGACCAGCATGTGCGCTGAATCCCCCCAGAGTGTGCACAGTCGCCTTTACGGCAATTTCCTCCCCGAAAATCTTCACTTTTTGAGCCCCGTCAACAAGCAGACGGCCCAGGGTGCCTGATCCCTGGTAGCCTACGATGATCACATGGGTCTCGGGTTTCCAGAGGTTGTATTTCAGGTGATGAAGTATCCTGCCTGCATTGCACATGCCTGCTCCGGCAAGGACCATCATAGGTCCGGGTACATCGTTGATTGCGATTGAATCTTCCGCAGTTGGACAGATTTTCAGAGTTTTAAGGTCTTCCATCAAAGGCTTCTCGCGGATAAAGTTCAGCAATTCTTCATCATAAAGTTCCTTGTGGTTCAGATAAATCCTGGAGGCATCGATAGCCATGGGGCTGTCAAGGAAAATAGGGAAGGGGGCAACATGTTTTAACCTGAACATGGATGCCAGGATGGAAATCATGAGTTGGGCACGACCAACCGCAAAAGTAGGAATCAGTATTTTACCCTTATTCTCTGCAGCAGCTTTCACAATAGAGATGAACTCGTTCACGGTTTCATCCAGGGGTTTATGGTCCCTGTCGCCGTATGTTGATTCCATGAACACCGCATCGGCTGTATGCAACTCCTCAAAATCCTTCAGAATGGGGGCTCCCCTAGGACCCAGGTCGCCCGAAAAGACAACCTTCTTTATTTTTCCTTCTTCTTCAATGCTTAGCTGGATGCATGATGAACCAAGCATATGCCCTGCTTCAGCAAAAGACGCTTTTACACCTGCCGCAACCTGGAATTCATTGTCATAAGGTAGTGCGATCAGCCTGCCGATGATGTCTTCGGTGTCTTCATGGGAGACCATGGGCTTAACGGGTTTCAAACCGGCTCTTTGCCTTTTTTTATTCAGACGGTTGGTATCCTGTTCCTGCACATGGGCAGAATCCCTGAGTATCAGGGATGTAAGTTCGAGAGTGGCCTGGGTGCAAAAAACAGGAGCGGGCATCCCCATTTTACTTAGCAGGGGCAAGCGTCCCGTATGGTCAAGATGGGCATGGGTAATCAGAACCGCATCGAGGTGTGAAACATCAGAGGGGTCGAACAGGTTCAGGGCTTCGGCATGCCTCCCTCCCTGGAAAATGCCGCAATCGACCAGCACCCGGCTTTTTCCTGTTTCTATAAGATAAGCGGAGCCGGTAACTTCCCCGCCACCGGCTCCAAGAACTTTGATCTTCATTGATTACGGACGCATTATCACTTCAACTACATTACCCTGGCCCAGCATCTTTTTTGCAAAATCCTGGACTGCCTTTGAATTCAATGCCTTTACTTTCGTTTCAAACCCGGTTATGTAGTCTGTCTTGTTCATGTAATATTCCTGAACCTGGGCTCCCCACCATGTATTTTCCTTCATGTCTTCAGGCCTTTGTTTGAGAGCATATTCCTTGAATTTCTGAAGGTCAGAATCAGAAGGCCCGTTTTTCAGCAGTTTGTCAATCTCGCTGTGAACGATACCAACCAGCTTGTTGGCCTTCACCGGGTCGGTTTCAAAAGTGACGATGAAGTTGAACCCTTCGGCAGGCAGTTTAACCGTGGCAAAGGAAACACGCACGCTGTATGCCCCTCCCTCATCCTCACGTATTCTTTCAATGTACGTAAGCTCAAGAACATGCCGCATCGCTGCTCCCAGCAGCTTGTTATCTATATTGTAATCGCATTTGCCGTTATAATTAACGAAGATGGATGTGCGCGGGGTAGTGGTCGTCCTCTGGAAATCCCGCTTTGCATGCCCTTTAGGAGGCCTGATGCCGTGGTCGACATAAGCATCTTTCTGGGTAACGGTAGGCAGTGAGGCCAGGTACTTCTCAACCAGCGGCTTTACAGCTTCGGGGTTTACTTTACCGGTGAAGACCAGGGTGAAATTGCCGGGATCGGAAAACCTTTCCCTGAAAACTTTCTGCAAAAGGGCGAAAGACAACTTGTCGAGAGATTTGTAAGTGGTAGGCTGTACCCGCTTGTTGTGGTTTGCCATCATCACCTCGATAGTGTCTGTGAAAGCCTTTCGGGGTTCTGCATCGGCATTTACAAGGGAGGCTTTCACCTTGTCAAGCCAGGTTTTATAATCCGTTTCGTTCCACCTTGGACTCGTGAAACTCATGTAGATCAGCTGAAGGTCTGTTTCAAGATCTTTTGGAGATGTCCGTGACGAAATCATGTCATTTTCATCGCCAATCATGAATGAAACATTGGCACGCTTGCCTGCCAGGAGTTTCGTGAGGTCGTTCCGGGTATAATTCCCAAGGCCCATGGCCGATATGGCATCGCCAAGGAAATCTGCGGCAATAAGCTCATCTTCGTTGAGGCCTGAGGCTCCGCCATCGGCCCATCCGCTTATAGTAAGCTCATCTTCCTTTATATCGGTAGGCTTGAACACCACTTTCATGCCGTTCGAAAGGGTCCACTCGGTAGTCCCGAATACTGAATTTGCACCGGTAGCGGTTACTTTCCCGGGCACAGGTTCTTTCTCAATCAGTTTCTTCCCTGCCATGGCATCAACATAAGGACCAATCTTTTCCTTTGCGTAAGTATTCAGCACATTTTTTATTTCATCAACTGAGGGAAGGCTTACTCCTTCTTTTTTGGGACCGGTTATGGTCACGATCATGTCGTTTTCGGTTATGAAGTTTTTAGCTGCGGCATTGATCTCATCAAGGCTGATACCGGGGAGCTCGGCTTTGTCGAAAGCATATTCATATTCGATGCCGGGGTTGGGATTGTTCGTGAGGAAATACGAGGTGATTGGCCTTACCAGTTCACGGTTCTTGCGTTTGTCACGGTCCATATAACGGGATTCCATGCTGCGCATGAATTCAGCTTTTGCGCGTTCATATTCCCCAGGCCCGAATCCGTATAGCTTCATCCTCTGGATCTCGACCAGCATTGCCTTCAGCGCTTTAAGGGAATTATTGTCTGACGACTGGGCCATCACGTTGAACGCATCTTTGGAAGCAGTATAACGGCCGTAGTTGGCTCTTGCAAAGAGGAAAGGTGGATTCTCAGAACGGGCAATTTCATTCAGTCTCAGGCTCAGCATTACGTTGGCGAAGGCCCGTACCAGCTGGGTTCTCATGTATTCCAGGTTTTTAGCGGCATCAGGCGTAGCATCATGCTTGAAACTGACAGTAACCATGGTGTTTGTGGCTTCCTTGTCGGTAGCTGTTCCGATCAGGGGTTCAGCATTGTCGGGCAAGGGATAGATCTCTTTCTGTTTCGGGTTGTTAACCTTAGGGATGCTGCTGAACATGGCCTTGATCTTGGCTTCCACAGTATTTACATCAAAATCACCAACAATGATAATAGCCTGGAGATCGGTGCGGTACCATGCATTGTAAAAGTCTTTAATAGTCTGGTATTTAAAGTGCTTGATGACGGCAGTATCCCCGATAACATTGCGTTTGGCATATTTCGAACCTTTGTAGATTGTTGGGGCGAGCTCATTGCTCATTCGTTCTGAAGCAGAGCCGTACATTCTCCATTCCTCGAGGATCACACCCCTTTCCAGGTCTATCTCCGTATCCTCGAAAGCCACATAATGAGCCCAGTCGCGAAGGACCATAAGACAGGAATCGGTGATCCCGTCCCTTGACAATGGAACATTGGAAAGGTTGAAAACTGTTTGTTCCAGGCCTGTAGATGCATTGACATTGGTCCCGAATTTAACACCTATGGTGGCCAGGTAATCCAGTATCCCTTTCTTGGGAAAATGCACAGTTCCGTTGAACGACATATGCTCGGTAAAATGCGCCAGGCCGTTCTGGTCATCATTTTCCTGTATAGCCCCTATGTTGTTGGCGATATAGAATTCACCTCTTTTTTCAGGCAGGTTGTTGGCACGTATATAATAATGCATGCCATTGTCAAGCACACCGGCCCTTACTTTGGGATCCAGGGGAGGCATATCTTTCAGGTTGTAACTCTGTGCATTCACCGAAGCGGTCCACGACAGCACAACTGCCATGATCAGCACAAGATAGGATAATGTCTTTTTCATGTTTTTTTGTTTTTGTGGATGAGGGAGAGTGTGGATCATCACATCCACCTGCTCCTCCTGGATGTAAATATATTGAGAAATTTCCTGATGAAGAAGGAGGAAGATGAGAAAATAGACGAAGCCAGTGGCTTTACCGACAAAAATGTTCCCCGGGAGGTTGAAACGGCTTTCATGACAGGTCTGGAATGATATGGATCAGGGCCTGATCAGAGTTTCCGGATCGTCTGCAGGTTTTTCTTTATAATTGTAAGGAGGCTTGCTTTATCAAACGGCTTTGGGAGGAAATCATTAAACCCCTGCTTGAGAATGTCCTGTTTTTCTGCTTCGGTCGAATACCCTGTCACCGAAATGATTGGAATATCTTCATAATGTTTAATTTTTCTGATCTCTTTTGCAGCTTCAATCCCGTTTATACCGGGGCCAAGGTTTATATCCATCAGGATCAGATCATATGATTCCCTGCCGGCCATTTTTACCGCGAGATTCCCGCTGCCTACCTGTTCGGTTATAAACTGGGTCTCAAGATAAATGGCGATCAGGTCAGAATTAGCTTCATTATCCTCCACGATCAGAACTTTTGGCAATCTGTCACCAAAGTCCTTATCAGGTAAAATGGCGTCCTGCGAAGGTTGTTCAACAGGTGAAGTTGTTTCGGCAGTCAAAGGGAATCTGACGGAGAAGGTTGATCCCATTCCCGGCCTGCTTTTGACCTCAATGTCGCCACCCATCAGTTTGGTGAATTTTTTGCATAAGGTCAATCCAAGTCCTGTGCCTTCAAAACTGCGACTATATCCCTCATCACCCTGCCTGAATGCATCAAAAATATACCCAAGCTGATCTTCAGAAATGCCAATACCGGTGTCGGTCACCATTAACACTCCAAACGCCTGCCCCTCAATGATTTCTTTCTTTACTATAATGGTCACGCATCCCGCTTCAGTGAATTTGACAGCATTATCAACCAGGTGATATAGAATATTGGTATAGAGGTTTTCATCAATTGTTATATACAATCCTTCTTTGAAGGAACTGACAGTCTCGATGTTTTTCTTCCAGAACCTTTTCTGGTTTTTATCAATGATCTCAGCAGTCAGTTTGCCCAGGTCCAGGCGTTTCAGATCAAGTTGTTTCCTGTCGGATTCAACCTGGGAAAGTTCGAGTATTGAATTCAGGGTCGACATTAGCCTGTTGCCCGATAAGCTGATAATTTCGGCCATGCGTTTATGTTCAGGCCTGGTCAGCTCATCTCCCAGTATCCCTGCAAAACCGAGGATCCCGTTAAGAGGTGTCCTTATCTCGTGACTCATGTTCAGGAGCAGGGAAGTCTTTAACCGGCTGGCCACCTCGGCTTTTTCCTTTGATCTTATTAGTTCCTGCTCACTTTCCTTTTTATCGGTTATATCCCTGGTAATGGATAAAATATGATGTTCGTTGTTTATCCTGATCACAGAAGCCGAGATAAGCACTGTCTTTATTTTCCCGTCCTTGCAGCGGATACGGGTCTCAAATTGATCAACTACTCCTTTTGATAAAAGTGATTCGATGATACTTTTCCTTTCTTCAGGTATAGAGTAAATGTGCAGTTTAAGAAAGTTCGTGCCTGTCGATTCCTCCTTTGAAAATCCTGATTGTGCAGAAAACCCGGGGTTCACATCCACTATCGTACCATCCATTTTAGAAATAATGATGGCATCGGGAAGCGTATGGAAAGCGGTTTTGTATTTTTCTTCACTTTCACGCAGATCGTTTTCGGCTTCCATCAGGTCATTCTCTGCTTTTTTTTGAAGCATTTCTGTTTCAATCGTAGTGAGTGAGAAGCTGATATCGCCGGCTACCTCATCAAGTAAGCGGACTTCCTCCTGGTCAAAAAAACCTTGTTGGGGAGAGTATAGTGTAAAGACCCCGAAACTTTTCCCTGAATTCATTAATGGCAGAGCGATGGAGGAACGGTATCCGCGTTTCATTGCCTCTTCCCTCCAGGGTTCTAAAATGGGATCGGTTGCAATATCATTGCAGATTACATGGACACCTTCCCTCATCGCTTTTCCCGTGGGACCACGGCCTTCAGGAACATCGCTTACCTTGATATCTCTGATGTGAGAAAGATAACCGTTTTCGGCCCCCGCAATGGCAATAGGTTTGACAATGTCGGAACCTTCACTCACCAATCCAACCCATGCCATCCTGAACTTTCCGAATTCCACTACGATCCTGCAAACCTCATTAAGAAGTTCATCTTTATCCCTGATATGAATAATCGCCTGGTTAATCTGGCTTATAACAGCATAAAGACGTGAAGTTTTAAGGATTTTCTCCTCTGCAAACTTCTTTTCACTGATGTCGGTAATGGAAGTGATTATCTGATTGCTGCTTTTAATGACAGAAAGGGACATAAGACCATATTTCAGCTGTCCATCCCTGGTATAAAATCTGAATTCATATTTATCAGGGGTTTTCTCCGGGTGCTTGATCCTGAGATGGTTATACTCTTTCAAATCTTCAAGGTCTTCTTCCGGTATCATTCTTGTCCAGCTCATACCTACCACTTGCTCCCGAGGGTACCCGCACATCTGGCAATATGCATCATTTACCATGGAAATAGTTGTGTCGGCTTCAATGACAGCAATGGCAGCGGAGTTGTTTTCAAAGATAACCCTGAATATTTCTTCACTTTCCGAAACTTGTTGTACAGGATAAACCGGGCGTGAAGAGGGATCTGAATTTTCTTCCTTGTATTTTTC
>CAIJYT010000241.1 GCA_903824935.1 uncultured Bacteroidales bacterium
ATTCCCGGTGCGGGTTTATGGGCGTTGATCGGGTTTTTACTTGCAATTGTGCAGATAGGAGTCGGCCCGGTGATCATAGGAGTGCTTATTTATGCTTTTCTCAAGCTCAGCATGATGACCGCCATCCTGCTGACCTTATGGTGCATTATACCAATGGTCATAGATAATGTTCTTAAACCCATTCTGCTTGGGCGCAAAGCTCCTGCACCCATGCTCGTGGTATTCCTGGGTGCAATAGGGGGCTTTATCAGTTTTGGTATTATCGGGCTGTTCGTTGGCGCGGTAGTGCTTTCACTTGGATATGATCTTTTCAAACTCTGGCTGAAAAATGGTAATGATAATGCAGGGCAGCAGGATGAACCCGGTAAAGAAATCAAAATATAGATATAGGACACAGATGATAATTACAGAAAAGGATCATTTTTCAGCAACTAACTCCCATACCCCTATCACGACGGTCCTGGATGAGTTTTATAAGATGGGACCAGGGCCATCAAGTTCCCATACGATGGGACCTATGCGGATCACTTATGACTTTTACCAGAGAATTTCCCGGCTTCCTGCAGAGCAGTTGGCTCGTGCCACTGCGTTGAAGGTCCATCTTTTCGGCAGTCTCAGCGCCACGGGCAAAGGCCATGGAACCGACAGGGCAGCACTGGCAGGCCTTCTTGGGAAATCTCCCGCCGACTGTCCTTCAGAATTCCTTGACGGGATTACGCTTCATCCCGACCAAAACTACCAGTTGAACATAGGGCCGGCCCGGTTTGAATTATCATTGAAGGATATTATTTTCGATTCCGTCACCGGTAATTTCCACCATTCGAATACCATGACTGCCAGGCTTCTTGCAGGGGATGAAATCCTTTATGAACTGGAATATTATTCGGTGGGAGGAGGATTCATCGAATGGAAAGGCTACAATCCGCCCGAAAAGGGCAAACCCAGATACAGGATTTGCCATGCAAGGGATCTGAAGAAATTTCTCATCGATGATAAGATCCCCCTGGCAAAACTTCTGCTTGAACAGGAGATGTCAGTTTCGGGCAAAAGTGAGAAAGAGATCATGGAGTTTCTTGACCAGGTTACGGAAGTTATGATACGGGGCGTTGACAATGGCCTTAAAACAGAAACCATGCTTCCAGGGCCTATTCATTTATGCAGTAAAGCGGCAACAATCAACCGTAACCTGCACAAAACAAAAAAAGCCAATCCCGGCAGGGCGATCACGCAGATCGCATCCTATGCATTTGCAATGGCCGAGGAAAACGCCCGCGGGCATATTGTTGTGACAGCGCCTACGGCAGGTTCGGCAGGCATCATTCCTGCCGTGGTAAAGGCCCTTAGGGACATTAAAATATCTCAGCAAAAGATCCGTGAGGGATTCCTTGCTGCAGCCGCTATCGGTTACCTCTGCAAACATAATGCGACCCTTTCCGGCGCCGAAGGGGGTTGCCAGGCCGAGATAGGAGTAGGCTCATCAATGGCAGCCGCAATGATAGCCCAGGCTGTGGGCGAGGGGCCAAGGGTTGTGTCCAACGCTGCCGAATCGGCCCTGGAGCATCACCTTGGCCTGACCTGCGATCCCGTAGCAGGTTATGTTCAGGTCCCCTGTATTGAGCGCTGTGCCTTCGGGGCCGTGAAAGCCTGGACAGCCTATTGCATTGCCAGTGAAGAGATCCCCGAGGAGCATAAGGTGGACCTTGACACAACGATCCAAGCCATGGCATTGACGGCAAAGGAAATGAATTCAAAATACAAAGAGACTTCCGAAGGAGGCCTTGCCGCTTCACTGGTGCTTTGTTAAACAGTTTTGAGAATATCCGCAGTCATCTTAGCTTCGGGATTTCATTTTGTTTTTACCTTTGTGGCCGGATTTATCGCGTTTTAACACTGCTCCTTACTAATGTCAGCCAGAACACTCCAGCTTTGTATACTGTTTCTTATTTGTTCCGGTTCGACGGCGCTGGCCCAGAAAACAGACAGCCTGGTTAAATCAGGAAAACCGTGCCAGCCGAAGGATGTTTTTGAGGTGATTTTTCATAAAGCCGAAAAGCCTCCCGATACAACAAGGAAACTGGATTTTTTC
>CAIJYT010000242.1 GCA_903824935.1 uncultured Bacteroidales bacterium
CGTTTCTCCCAAAAAGGAGGAGTTATACTGTTTACAGTGAAGGGTATCCTTCCTACAAAAGTTGCAAAGGAACTGGCTATCCAGGGCGGCATAGGCGTACGCTCCGGCTGTCACTGCTCTCACCTCATGATCAAGCGCCTGCTGCATGTGCCGCCAGCCCTTGAAAGTTTCCAGCGCATCCTCATTACACTGTTCCCTGCGGTCACTCTTCCCGGTCTTGTACGCATCAGCCTGGGCATTGAAAACTCCAGGGAAGATATCGACCACCTGCTCGGGACCCTGGGGAAAATCTCAGGGAAACCGCGGCTGTCATCCGCAGACAGTAATGCAACTAATAAAAAGAAGGAAAACTCCCCGCTGTCGGGGGCAAAAGTAAAACAGCAGATGAAAGATTTCGTTGAAGCTGTTTCTGCCCGCATATTTTCTTAATACTTCTGATTCCGATATTTGCATCCTGCTTATCCGATTTTCGGAATCTCATATTCCGATTATCGGATAAAAATATCTGAAAATTGTACTTGATTTTCAATATTTTAATTAAAGAAAAGAATATCTTTACCACACTTTTAATAATACTAAATATATAAATAATACGTTAAACCATAAACAGTAACCATGAAATCACAAAAACAGTTATCAGCTATTCTTTGGCTTCTGGCTTTTCTTTTTTTAGTTTCATGCTCAAAGAAAGAAACCACAGCCCCGCCCCAGGCTCAGAAGGGTCCAGTCAAAGATGCCAGTACACTTATTGAGTCCAGGGCAGATTATGCTTTACTGGATGTTTTTCCATCCTATCCCGGCGGAGATTCCTTATTCAGGCAATTTATAACCGAACATGCAGCCTACCCCCAGGAAGCCAGGAATAATCATGTTTCGGGAAAGGTTTTTGCATCTTTCATTGTAGAAGCCGACGGCTCAATCTCCCACATAGAAATTTTAAGAGGTATAGGATACGGATGTGATGAGGCCGTTTTGGGGGCATTAGGGAAAATGCCTTCCTGGTCAGCAGGAATGATCAGAAAGAATCCTGTGCGTGTCAAATTAATAGTTCCCTGTGAATTTAAAATGTAGGTATCCAGGCCAGGTTTGAATACCAGGAAATCCACTTCTGTTTAATTTAAAATAATTAACATATGAAAAGGATAGTTTTTATTCTGTTGTTGCTTATTGCCTTCCCGTTTTTTTCAAAATCAGATATTGTGAAGCCATGTTCCTTTGCATGCTATTTTGATGATGAAATGGGGGACTGTTTTATTTGCAGCGTAGGTACCTATTGTCTTCTCATGAATCGTCCGGCTCCTTACAGTTGCTACGTTCCGTGCGAGTGCTGTGTCATCGTTTCTCCTAAATAGTTTTTCAGGAAAGCAAATCCCGGCTTCATGATTAAATATTTCCTATACTTCACAGCGCTTGCTGTGTCGTCAATGCTTATTGCCTCGTGCCATCACCCTGGCAACTATGCCTCACTAACTTTACAGGACTCTGTTATTATACAGTTAAACAAGCCGATACCTCATTTTTGCCCGGCCATGTTTTACTATGAAAAAAAAGGAAGTAAATATTTATTTGTTGATGATAAGCAATACAGGGAAATACGAATTTTCGACTTTTTATTAAGGAAGGAGGTTGAATCAATTCCTTTAAGGGATACCGGGCAAAATGCAATACCCTACCATTTTGGGTTTGCAGTTAAAGACCCTGATTCGGTGTACCTGCCTACTGCGGATCAATGTCTGTATTGCCTGAACCGGAACGGAGATATCATAAAAAAGATAGATTTTTCCGCCTTATCGCAAAAGTATCCGTTATTAACCGTGGCAGAATCCATCAGCAGGTTTACGAAAGGTGCGGTAATTCTTGGCAACGATATTTTTTTCCTTCAGAAAGACAACCGGAATTTTTATTTCAACCATAAGCCTTCCGATTATCATTTGCTGTTCAGATACAATGTAAAAAATGATGCCTTCAGCCTGTCCCCGCTTTCCCTGCCTGATGACTACTGGGATAAAGGGAAGAAGGAGATGTCTGTTTTTTTAACCTATAATGATGTACAAAAGTCATTCGTATTTGCCACAAGGTTCAGCGATAAAATTTATGTGAGCATTGACGGGAAAAATATCTCAAAAACCTTTTATTCAAGGAGCCCTGCCATCATTGAATATTATTCATTCAGTCCCGTGGATGATCTGAAAAGTAAAGATTACTTTTATTCCCTTTGTAAATATTCATATAATGTCGGACTTATCTGGGACCCGTATAATAAGCTCTATTACAGGTTTGTATGGCCTGGCGTAAAAAATCTTAATAAAAACCAGGCTGAACTTATCAGCCGCATTTACAACAATTTCCCGAACTTTATCATAGAAATTCTTGACCAGGAATTCAACATTCTCGGATCGTATACCCTTCCCGATAATAAATACAACTGCAATAATTATTTTCTTTCAAAAGAAGGCTTGTTTTTAGCTGTGAATAATCCCTCTGACGGCAAACAAAACCTTAGCTGGACTTTCCATTTATTCAAAGTTCACCTGCACTTATGAAATTCCCTCTTTATAACATTCTTTTGTTATTTCCTGCATTTTTTACCTGCATTTCCTGTACACATCCTGCTCCGTCTTCCCTGGAATTATCAATTTCACCAAAGGTGGAATATTTTACAAAAAAACCGGGGCCTTACAAAAAGCAGGCGGAGGATCCTGTGATATTCAGATCAAAGGATCTGAACATCGGCAGCCTCAGGAAGGATACTGTCATTATCCTGTCATATTATTTCCGGAACAGGGGAAAGACAGGCATTTCCATTGAGAAAATAACCGGGTCCTGCGGCTGCCTGACTTTCGATTATCCGAAGACCGAAATTTTACCCAACGAGGAATCTTCAATCCTTGTAAAATTTGCACCGGGATCAATTGAAGGTTTCTTCAAGAAACAGATCTACGTTTACCTGAAAAACGGCAAGCTCATTACCCTTTCTTTTGATGTCAGCGTGATTTAGAGAGGTGGTGTAAAAACCTGTCGCTTTGACAATTTTTCGCCGGCTCGATACCGACGGCATCTTCATGTTTCGTTAAAGGATTTTCGGAATAAACCGTGGCGTCCGTTTCATATACACCCGGTATTCATCTCCGAAAATGCGCTCCAGCTGCTCCTCTTCCTCATGTATCGCCATTCGGAAAACAAGGTATGCCACGATGCTTGTGGTTAAAATGATCCAGGAATTGCAAACAAGCCCAAGTCCGGGAAAAAAGAACAGGATCAGGGCCGAATAGAGGGGGTTGCGGCAGATGCTGTAAGCGCCTTTGGTGATCAGCCGGTTTGCCCTGAGGCCCGGGATCATCATGCGCAGGGTCGAGAAATAATAGACCAGGGATATAGCCAGGAGAACGATCCCTGCAACCTTGAATGGCAGTTTGACTGCCTCCCCGAAGCTAAAGACCGGGGGGTAAAGAATGTTAAGTGTGATGGCGGCAGCAAGGTAAGGCAATGCTACCCGGCCTATTTTGGGGCCAATCCCTAAAAAAGTCAGTTTTTCCATTTCTGGTCTTTTATTGTGAATCGTTATTCGTTAACCTTCCTGATCCACTTCGATATCATACTTATCAAGGAGCCCGGCAACACCCGCCAAAGAAAACCTGGCCTTTGACATCCGGTTCATCCCGGGGTCGATAGAGTAATTGAAAGATGTGCGGAAATCCGCCTTTTCAAGGTTTGAATGGATGAAAATCGCCCTTGTGAGGTCGCACTGATCAAAAACGGCATTGGAAAGGTTTGATTCGGTAAAATCCGTTTCACTCACAGTGCAGTTAACAAAACGTGTCTTTTTCAAGCTCTTTCTGAAAAAGGTTGACAGGTTAAGGTTGCAACCATAAAAAACAACAGAGAACAGGAAATCAGAGCAATTCTCAAAACGCAAACCTAACAGCTTGCAATCTTTAAACCTTGCATCCTTCAATGAGGTTTTAGCCAGTTTAGCCAGGCTCATGTCACAGCCTGTAAAAGTACACTCTGAAAATACCAATCCCGACAAATCAGCATTTGCGAAATTGCAGTTATTGAAGCTGCAATTCTCGTATTCACCCGTGGCAAGGCCAGCGGTGGTAAAATCCGCCTTTTCAAATGTCCTCCCGGTAATGTATGCCTTGTTCATATGAGTTGCGTTCGCTACCTGATAAAATTTGTGATGACTTTCTTTTCAGGCATTGGCGGCTGAATGGCAGCTGATGTAGCTTCTTTCATTTTCAGCAGCCAGGCCATGTTTTTACCCAGGACCCGCATGATCTGCACACCTTCACCATCCTGGGCAACCTCGTTTGGCATCCGGCCATGGATCACGTTCCAGTAATTTGCTGTCGCAA
>CAIJYT010000243.1 GCA_903824935.1 uncultured Bacteroidales bacterium
ACCTCCCCCTCGAAAATTTTGGTAACTTTACATCATGAAAACTAGAAGCGCTTTTATAGGAATAATATTGTCAGGTATACTTATTATTCCGGTGTTAACATTTTCCCAGACAGGGAAAACCAACTACCAACCGATGGGGAAATTGCTTCATGAAGCACCCGATCAGCCTTATATGCCGCCCCAGGCAAGGCCTCACACAACTGCTCCCCGGATTAAAACCGCGGGGTATAGCATGGTCCAGGTCAATGTTGATGCCAACGGGCAGAATATCCCGGGGGATGCTGCCAATGAACCTTCCATGACCATTGACCCCTCAGATCCCCAGCATATCCTTATCGGCTGGAGGCAGTTTGATAACGTAAACAGCAATTTCAGGCAGGCAGGCTATGCGTATTCAACTGATGGCGGGCAAACCTGGACCTTCCCCGGTGTAATTAACCCGGGAGTCTTCAGGAGTGACCCGGTGCTTGACTGCGATTCCCTTGGAATTTTTTATTATAACAGCCTGACGTTGGATGCATCGAATAATTACCTGTGCAAAGTCTTCAAAAGCGGCAATGGAGGTGCAAGCTGGGACGGAGGCGTTGATGCTCACGGAGGCGACAAACAATGGATGGCCATTGACCGGAGCGGAGGACCAGGGACAGGAAATATATATGCAGACTGGAATTCTTACTTCACATCCTGCCCCTCGGGTTCATTCATCCGTTCCACCGACAATGGGGCAAGCTTCGGGGATTGCACTCCACTTCCCGGAACCCCATACTGGGGCACCGTGGCCATAGGCAATAACGGGGAAGTTTACATCAGCGGTACCAGCGATGTTTACGGAAGCGCAATAGTCCTGAAATCGACAGGAGCCCAGTATCCCGATTCAATTCCTAACTGGCATGTGGCTACAGTAAACTTTGACGGGCAGTTAATGTATGGGAGCCGCCTTAACCCTGTCGGATTGACAGGACAGGTAAGTACTTCGGTCGACCATTCAAGCGGAGCCCCAAATGGCAATGTATACGTCCTGGCTTCGGTACTAAGATATACCAACAGCGATTCGGCCGACGTAATGTTTTCGAGGAGCACCGATGGTGGGCTCACATTTGGCACGCCGGTGAGAGTGAATGACGATCAGAGTATCACCAATTACCAGTGGTTCGGGACCATGTCGGTCGCCCCAAACGGCAGGATTGACGCAACCTGGCTCGACACCCGTGATTCACCTCCCGATTCTCTTTTCTCAGCTCTTTATTATTCATATTCGGTTGACCAGGGAACAACCTGGTCGCCAAACCAGAAACTTTCCCCATTGTTCAGCTCAAGGGTAGGATGGCCGCAGCAAGCCAAAATGGGCGATTATGTTGCGATGATCTCCGACAATAACAAGGCATACCTTGCCTGGACCAACACCCTGAACGGGGAGGAGGATGTTTACTTCAGCACTATCCAGCCTTTCGCAACGGGAATAGGGTCTAACGCTGACAATGGTTCCGGGTTCAGCGTTTCTTCCTATCCAAATCCGTTTAGCGATCATGCAACAGTTGATTATTATCTGCCCGAGGGTGATTTTATCAACTTATCCCTTATCGATATTTGTGGAAAAGAAATAAGAACCATGGTTTCGGGATACCAGGAAAAAGGTGCACACCAGGTAAATCTTTCAGGTGCTGATATTCCCCGGGGATATTACTTCATCCGGTTAACCACCCGTTCACGGAACACCACTATAGGTGCGGTGAAGATCTGACAGGCACCAGAGTTTTGCAATTTTTATTTCATTAAAGGGAAGAAAGCGCTTTCATCAGCCTTTTCATAACTTCCCTGATCTCATCTTCGCTTATGACCAGCGGCGGTGCAATCCTGAATGTGGCAGGCTTGAAGAGGTAATAATCGGTGAAGACTCCCTGCTGCAGGGCTGCATCGAGAAACGTTTTACGTTTTGAGGGATCGCCAAGGTCTATGCCCAAAGCAAATCCCTTGCGGCGGACAGCGCTGATGGTGCCGCTCTGCAATGCAGGAGCCAGGAGTTCTTCAATAAACCTGCCTTTTTCCGAAGCTTTCTGAATGAGTCCCGGCTGGAGCATAATGTCAAGACCGGCAAGGGCTGCGGCACAGCTTAGAGGATGCCCGCCAAAAGTCGTGATATGCCCAAGTTCCGGATTGGTTGCGAGCGCATCCATGACCTGTTTCCCTGCAATGAAGGCGCCAAGCGGCAATCCTGCCCCAAGGGCTTTTGCAAGGACTAAAATATCAGGCACAATCCCATATTCTTCAAAGCTGAAGAGGTGCCCTGTACGCCCGAACCCCATCTGAACATCATCAATGATCAGTAAAGCGCCTGTTTCATTGCAGCGTTTTCTTAACTGAACCATAAAGCCTTCGGCGGATGGGATAAGACCGGCCTCCGACTGGGTTGTCTCTGCGACTACGCAGGCAGTATGGAAATTGATCTTGTCGAGATCACCGAAATTATTGTATTCCAGGAAACTGACATCCGGCAGAAGGGGACGGAAAGCCTGTTTCATGGTTTCATTGCCAAGGATGCTCAGCGCACCCTGGGTCGAGCCGTGGTAAGCATTTTTAAAGGAAACGATCCCCGACCGGCCAGTGTACCTCTTAGCCAGTTTCAATGCACCCTCAATAGCTTCTGCGCCTGAATTCACAAAATACACCGAATCAAGAGAAGAGGGGAGAAGGCTGCTCAGCTTTTCGGCGAGCTTAACCTGGGGTGAATGAATGAACTCTCCGTATACATTGACGTAGAGGTAATCGTCGGCCTGCTTTTTAATGGCTTCAATGACCTTCGGATGACGGTGCCCCACATTGCTGACCGAAATGCCCGATACCATATCAATATAGTCCCTGCCATCGCGGTCATATAAATACACTCCTTCGGCCTTCACAATGTCAAGTGCCATAGGCCCGAAAGCTGGCAGGCCAAGGTACCGGTAAAACAGCTCGCGTTCGGTCATACGGGATTTTTTACGAAAATAAGGAATTTTAAGTTTATTCCCCCTGCAGTGAACGGGTTTATCAAGCCGACTGGCTCAACGTTGCAGAGTAATTGTACCTGTAGCCTGGTTGGCCTCACCGTAGATCTGATAGGATGCTTTGAATACATAGGTATCATCCGGGCAGAGGGAGCCTTTGTAGGTTCCATCCCAGCCAGTTTCAGGAGATGACGTTTCAAATACCATGGTCCCCCAGCGGTTGAATATCTGCATGGAGAATTTTTCGATTCCTGAACCGATTGGATGAAAGGTGTCGTTGAGTCCATCTCCATTGGGTGTAAATGCTGTTGGAAAGCTAACGGTAAGCGGGCATTCTCCTATACTTATGGAATCAGATTTGACGCAACCTTCATAGCTTACCATTACCCAATATTCTCCTGCTTGTGCAACGATATATTTTGAACCGGTTGATCCATCCTGCCAGAGATAAGTCCCTCCAGTTAAAAAGGCATTAAGCGTTATGGTGTTGCCGCATAATAGGGTATCATTTCCCAGGTTAACAGGTATAGATGGTTTGTAACTCAGATGAGTTTCTATAAAACGGATGCACGATACCGGGGGAACCAGTGAATCGTGAAATATCCCTCCGGTTGTATGCCATTCCCCCTGCGCAAAATATGGAGTCCCGTAACATAAGGTGGTATCAATAATCTTCAATGGATTGATTGTCCTGATCACGATCGAATCTGAAGCTTCCCTGTTAATTACACATTGCAAACCGGAGGTCAGATTGCAGATCACATGGTCTCCATCCCCCGGAATATACGTGTAAACAGAAGTATCCGCTCCGGCTCCTTTGCCATTGACGAACCACTGATAGGCCGGATGCGCACCCTCGTTTGAAGAAATAGCCGTAATTGTCACGGGATCTCCTGTGCAGATCGGATTACCCGATGCTGAAATACTCAGGTTGACCGGGACTCCGGGATTTACCGTGACCTGAAAATCAACTGCTGTTCCAACACAGCTTCCGTTTTCAGGAGTAATATGATACATCACATTTCCTGCTGTGGGATCCGGATTTGATAAAACCTGGTTTACCACTGTTCCTGAATCGGCACTGAAACCAGTGATATTTCCTGATGTAAGGCTGGCGGTCCAATGAAAAATTGTTGAGGAGACAGAGGAAGTCAATGCAATATTGGTTGATTCGCCTGAACAAATGGTCTTTGAAAGAGGATTGTTGGTAACCGATGGAACTGCCGAAGTCATCAACTGCACGGTATCCGCCCCCATGCACCCACCTGGATTAGTGACATAAACCGAGTAAATTCCCGCAAGTCCTGTTTTGAATGTTTGAAAAGTCCCCACCGTCAATCCTGAACCAAGGTCCTTCCACAGGTAGGTACATCCGGAACAAGCTCCGGCATCGAAGGTAACGGAATCGCCGGTACAGATTGTTCTGTCTGAACCAAGAGCTACCAGTGGGTTGGTCCATATTCTGATCGTTTGCCATGAAGTATCCGTTCTCTTATCAATATGTCTTACAAACAATTCAACGGTGTAAGTCCCGGTGTCGGCATACTGATGTATTGGATCCGGCAGATTTGAATAATTGGCTGTGCCGGATAAAGGGTCGCCGAAATCCCAGTGGATGCTGTCGGCCGGAGGCCAGATGGAAGATGTGAAATTTACCGGGCTCAACGAACATGGGATAGCCGGATGATGGATATACGCATAATATTTCTGTAAAAACTGCGGAATACCCTGAAGGCATACTTTTTGATTCAGGTAGATGGCATTTGCCTGGAAATTGCAGCCCACACCACCTATAGTAGGGTTATTTATAACGCACATGGAATCAATAGGACTTTCATCCCCGTAGATTTTCCAGTCAGTGCCCATTTGCAGGTGCACGCCATGCAAAGAATATCCCACCAGGGTTTTACTCTGCCTGAAAAGAACCGAGTCTTCCAGAGTGGCATCATATTGTAAAATATATGAATTCTCCCAATCTCTGGTGGAGTTGTACAGATATTTTGAATCGATGGAGAATTCGAGATAATTCCATGCAGAATTATGAATCGAATCAAGCCCGGTACAAGTAAATAACGGTGTTATCTGACCTGTAGCTGAATTAAAACGGCAAAATTCGAAGCCTTTTTTACTTGTCTGGACGTCGACATCGAACGGAGAAGCCAGATAGTTCCCGTCAGGCGAAACTCTCATATATCCGGCGCTAGAAGCAGGATCAACAATCACCGAACTGGGACTGATTACCGGTGGTTGCTGGATCCCCCCCGAAGTAATCTGAAAGGCATAAAAAGTATTATCGCTGTTAGAATTGCGAACGATCAGCCAGACGTCTTTGTTATTGTGGCTTCTTGTCGCCGTCATCGAGATCGGATAGTGCGTGCTATCCAATAACATGATGTTCTTTTGTGAGGCAACAATATCCCCTGATCCTCCATTAAGCCTCATGTCGATAACGGAGTAATGTAATCCCAGGCCCGGGTTAGGAGGAGGCCAGCAATTCCTGCAATTCAATGTGAAAATATAATACAGGTTTAGATCCGAAATATTATGCACCACAAAAACCGACTGATCCTGATTCTGTGCAAGCAAACCAGTACCATTTGGCATAATGGAGTTAGTCCTGTCATACACACTATGGCCGTCGGTATAAAAAAGGAGATTTCCCAGGGAGTCTGAAACGGATGCGCAAGCCCGGATCGCCGACATCTGACTTCCCGCCTGGAATTGAGGAGTCCCGCTGTTAAAAGAAATAGCCGCCCACTCTCCGAAATACCAGTTATTCCATTCACCCTGGGAGAAACCAAAGAAAGGCAGGGAAAGGAGTAATCCGATGAGATATATATGTTTCACATTTTACCGTCGACACGTAAAGATAATAAAAATATTATTGAAATGAAAAGTGTTGATTGCTACATTTGAGACCTATCTTCCCTCAATTTTCTACCTTTGCTGAAACAAGATCCCAATGAAAAACAAGGTCACCATCATAACCGGAGCTTCTTCAGGCATAGGCCGGGCGCTTGCCACGGTGGTACATCAGAGGGGAGCCAAAGTTGTTCTTTCGGCCCGCCGCAAGTAAATGCTGGATGAGATAACTTCTTCATGGAACACTGCGGATTACCTGTCGGTACAGGCCGACGTCACCCGGGAGAAGGATTGCCGCACACTGGTTGAAGCTGCACTCGAAAAATTCGGAAGGATAGATGTGATGATCAACAATGCGGGGATCTCCATGCGGGCATTATTCGAAGATGTTGACCTTGAAGTGATCCGCAAGCTCATCGATACAAACTTCTGGGGGACAGTATATTGCTCGAAATATGCCTTGCCATACCTGCTGAAAACCAGGGGTTCCCTTGTTGGTGTTTCCTCCGTGGCCGGATATAAAGGACTTCCGGGCCGTACAGGGTATTCAGCCTCGAAATTCGCAATACACGGACTGCTCGAAGTCATCCGCATTGAGAATATGAAAAAAGGACTTCATGTGCTGATCGCCTGCCCGGGCTTTACTGCCAGCAATATCCGGAATATTGCGCTCTCAAAAGACGGCAGTTCACAAGGAGAAACACCACTTGACGAAAGCAAGCTAATGCCCGCCGAAACTGTTGCCGGTCACATCTGTGATGCCATAGAAAAAAGAAAGAATTCCCTGGTTCTCACAACTATGGGTAAAATGACTGTTCTCCTGAATAAGTTTTTCCCGAAGTTCATGGATGGCATGGTATACAATCATATGGCCAAGGAGGCTGATTCACCATTTAAATAAAAGCGAAAGGCGAAAAGCGAAATAGCAAAAATTTTAGTTAGCGAAGCATCTCACCAAAACTACATCAGTTAATATTAGCGAGGCATTTTACACAAGCTACATCAGGTGCGAGGAGCTCTCACATCACATAAGGCGCATCAGGTGCAAGGAGCCTGGTGTTGGACAACATAGCATATCATCATGTCGCTCCGCAACACCGTAGCGACGTTTTGATGCGAGAGCGTATGTGCTCGGCAGTATAAATATGCCTGCGATTTTGCTTTTCGCTATTTACTCCTGGGATGAAACTGAATGATAGTACTGCGCAGATACTCCCGATCAAGGTGAGTATAGATTTCGGTCGTCGTGATCGATTCGTGGCCAAGCATCTCCTGCACGGCACGCAGGTCGGCTCCGCCTTCAACAAGGGAGGTGGCGAAGGAATGGCGGAAGGTATGCGGACTGATGGTTTTCTTAATCCCCGCTTTTGCTGCAAGGTCTTTTATAATACTGAATATCATTACCCTGCTTAACTTAGTCCCCCTGCGGTTCAGGAAAACGAAATCTTCATTCCCTGTCTTTATCGATATACCCGTCCTGATCTCCTTTAAATAATGTACGATCTCGTTATGTGCTGTATCGCCAAGAGGCACCAGCCTTTCCTTGTTTCCTTTTCCTACCACCTTGATAAACCCGTCGTTGAAATACAAATTGGTAACCTTCAGGTTGACCAGTTCCGATACACGCAACCCGCATCCGTACAGTACCTCCAGTATGGCTTTGTTGCGTTTTCCTTCGACTGTACTAAGGTCGATCACGCCTGTCATCAAATTGATCTCGTCAACCGTGAGGAAAACCGGAAGTTTACGCCCAGTCTTGGGCGATTCGAGCAACTCGGTAGGGTCTTTGCGGATGAGATTCTCTAGAAGCAGATATTTATAAAACCCCTTCAGGCCTGAAACTATCCTTGCCTGCGACGTTGCCGTCATACCCAACTCGCTGATCCATCGTAAAAAATTCTGAAGATCTTTCAGCGTGATCTGCTCAGGTGTAGCAGGGTTGCCTTTAAGTTCAAGGAACTGCGTAAGTTTAAGCACGTCATGCACATACGCTTCGATGGAATTCATCGAAAGGGACTTTTCGAGACGGAGGTAGGACTTATACCCATGAATAAAAGAATTCCAGCGCATCGGATGCTTGATGTAGTCTTTGGATTGATTGACAGGTTAAAAGTATTAAATAATTTTTGTTTATTCCGGGAAAGTTTGTACATTTGCAGTCCGAAAATTTCTAAGAATAATTTTTCATGGCAAAGAAGAGCAAAGACCAGAGAATTCAAGTGATTCTGGAGTGCACAGAGCAGAAAACTAGCGGTGTGCCGGGGATGTCGCGTTACGTCACCAAGAAGAACAAGAAGAACACCCCCGAAAGACTTGAGTTGAAAAAGTACAACTCGTACCTCAAGAAAATGACTGTTCACAAAGAAATCAAATAAGTTGAGATATGGCAAAGAAAGTAGTTGCTTCATTTAAAGGTTCAGCCACCGGTAAGGATTACACCAAGGTGATCCGCATGGTGCGCTCTAATAAGACCGGAGCTTACGTATTCAAGGAAGCTATGGTTCCCAACGACCAGGTTAAAGACTTCCTGGCAGGAAAGCACGATTAATCAGATTCATTTGATCATGGAAAGCTTTTTTCAATTGAAAAAAGCTTTTTTTATATAAACCCTTACCATGGGCCTGTTCAGTTTCCTGAGCAAAGACAAAAAGGAAGATCTCGACAAGGGGCTTGAAAAAACCAAGACCAGCATCTTTTCAAGGATTTCCAAGGCTGTTGCCGGCAAATCAAAAGTCGATGACGAAGTCCTGGATAATCTTGAAGAGATACTTGTGACTTCGGATGTGGGAGTGGAGACCACCGTCAGGATAGTTGAGCGCATACAGAATCGTGTTGCCAGGGACAAATTCCTGGGCACTGCCGAGTTGAATACCATACTTAAAGAAGAGATTGCAGGGCTGCTGCTTGAGAATTCCATAGAAGACCAGAAAGGCTTCGACTTTGCACTTCCCTATAAACCCTATGTGATCATGGTGGTAGGAGTGAACGGGGTGGGGAAGACCACCACCATAGGCAAACTCGCATATCACTTCAAGAAAGCCGGCAAGTCGGTTTTGCTGGGTGCAGCCGATACCTTCAGGGCCGCTGCGGTCGACCAGCTGAATATCTGGGCCGAAAGGGTGGATGTCCCCATCATTATGCAGGGGATGGGAGCCGATCCTGCTTCCGTAGCATATGATACTGTGAATTCGGGGATATCACGTGGCAGTGATGTGGTGATCATCGACACAGCCGGACGCCTTCACAACAAGATCAACCTGATGAACGAGCTTTCCAAGATCAGGAAGGTTGTTCAGAAACTTATTCCTGAAGCACCCCATGAAGTACTTCTTGTCCTTGATGCTTCAACCGGCCAGAATGCCTTTGAACAGGCCAAGCAATTCACCGCGGCCACCGAAGTCAACGCACTCTGCCTTACCAAGCTTGACGGAACTGCCAAAGGCGGAGTAGTCATAGGTATTTCAGACCAGTTCAGGATACCCGTTAAATATATTGGTGTGGGAGAAAAGCTCGAGCACCTGCAGATCTTTAACAGGGTGGAATTCGTCGACAGTCTTTTCAAATAAATAAATCCGGTTGAAAACCAGGTCCAGGCCTCATCATATCGGAATCGTCTCCCTTGGCTGTGCCAAAAACCTCATTGATTCCGAGCTCCTGCAAAAACAGCTGGATGCCGGCAACCTTAAAATCTCCTTCGATCCTTCATCAATAAAAGGCCTCGATACCATGGTCATCAATACCTGCGGTTTTATTGGTGATGCCAAAAAGGAATCGATAGATACCATACTCCAGTATGTGCAGGCCAAGGAACAGGGCAAGCTTAGCCATGTGTTTGTCATGGGATGCCTTTCGGAAAGATACCGTGACCAGCTAAGGAAAGATATTCCCGAGGTGGATGCTTATTACGGGGTCAACGAACTCAGGAAGATAGTAAAAGACCTTGGAGGGCATTACAACAGCCACCTGCTCGGAGAAAGGATGATCTCCACTCCTTCACATTATGCTTACCTGAAAATCGCCGAAGGTTGTGACCGTAAATGCTCATTCTGCGCCATTCCGGGAATACGGGGGGCCCACGTTTCACGCCCATCCGCCGACATTATTAGAGAAGCGGAAGGGCTTGTTGCAAAAGGAGTAAAGGAGATCATAGTCATTTCTCAGGATACTACGTATTATGGTCTGGATATTTATAATAAGCGTAAGATAACCGGGTTACTGGAAAGTTTGGCTAAGATTAATCCCGATGGCTGGATCCGCCTACATTATGCCTATCCTCATGGCTTCCCCCGGGATCTTCTGCAGGTGATCGCCGATCATGACAATATATGCAGTTATATCGACATCCCTCTCCAGCATATCAATAACAGGATACTGAGGTCGATGAAACGGGGGCTTTCATCAGAAAAAACCCGTCAGCTGGTAAGGTCGATCAGGGAAAAGATACCTGGTGTTACCCTTAGAAGCAGTTTTATTACGGGTTACCCTGGCGAAACCGAAAAGGAGTTCACCGAATTATATGATTTTATTGCTGAGACAGGGTTTGACAGGCTTGGCGTCTTTACTTATTCGCATGAAGAGGACACCTCTGCTTATAAACTGAAGGATGATATCCGCCAGAAAATAAAACAGGAAAGGGCTGATCAAATCATGGCCTTGCAGCAGGACATCTCGATGATGAGGAACAAAGCCAAGGTTGACAGGATTTTCAAAGTCTTGGTAGACAGGAACGAAGGGGATTACTACATTGCCCGCACCGAAGGCGATTCCCCCGAAATTGACAATGAAGTGCTGATCCCTGTTGCCGGCAATAAACTGAAGCCCGGAACGTTCGAAGAAGTAAGGATCTTTTCGGCCGAAAGCTTTGATCTTTATGCTGAACCTGTAAACAGGCTTGGACAAAGACGGAAATAATTTTAACTTTGTGGCGTATCCAATTGTTATTCCAAAAAATAAACTAAGCATTATGAAAAAGAATTTCCTTGTTGCAATTGCATTCCTGTTCCTCATGACTATTGCGGCCATGCCTAAGGCCGGCGCCCAGGTAAAAGCTACCGACACTCTAAACCGCAACGATGTTGCAGGTTTTAAAACAGGCTATTGGGAAGAAAAAACAGGCGAGATCCTTAGCAAAGGATTTTATATCCAGGGAAAAAAAGAAGGCTCATGGGTGAGTTTTTACCCGAACAATATTCTCAACAAACTGGAGGAGTATAAAGCAGGTCAGAAAAACGGACCGACTGTTTCGTTCGATCGCAGGGGTAAGGTCCTGTTATATGAAGCCTACCGCAACGGACAGCTCAATGGTCAGCAGATCATGTATTCACAGATCAGTGATTTTCCTCTTTCCGAAACGAATTACCTCAATGGTATGAGATCCGGAATGTACCGCCTGTATTATGATAACGGCAAGATACAGGAAGAATCGAATTACCTCAACGACCAGAGGGATGGCATGTCGCGCTGGTACAATAAAAACGGAAGACTGCTGGCACAGTACAATTACAAAAGCGGCAATTTCGAAGGTCCCCAGAGAACATACTATGATAATGATACTATCCAGATCCTGTCGAATTACAGCAAAAACGAATTTTCGGGGGATTACACAGAGTATTACAGGAATGGTAAGTTCAAGGTCACAGGGAAATATACGAACGGGCAGAAAGACGGTCCCTGGACCGAATTCGATGAAACAGGAAAAGCTGTAAAAACCACCAAGTTCAAAGTAAGCAGCCCGGCAAAAAAACAGTGATGCGAAAGGTAAAGAATCCTTTTGTAGCATATGAAGGGTACAACTGTTTTGGCTGCGCCCCGGGTAATTCCTTAGGTCTCCGGATGACTTTTATTGAAGAAGGCGAGGAGATAGTTTCATATTGGGAACCCCAAAAACATTTTCAGGGATACCATACCATTTTGCACGGGGGGATACAGGCCACCCTGATGGACGAGGTTGCTTCGTGGTTTGTTTACGTGAGGCTGAAATCAGCAGGTGTTACTTCAAAAGCTGAGATCCGCTATATCAAACCCTTGCATGTTGACAGGGGGGCGCTCACAATAAGGGCTTGCCTTTTGCAGATGAGACGGAACCTTGCCGATATTTCAGTAAAGATATTTGATAATGAAAATGTGCTTTGCGCTGAATCAGTGATGGTGTTCTTTACCTTTCCCCCCGAGAAAGCCAAAGACAACCTGTACTATCCCGGGCACGAGAGCTTCTTTGATACTGAAGAAAAGTAAAGTCGGCAGTCAAATGGCGAATCGTAAACCTGGCGGCTGCTATCGCCCGTTTTTTATAAGGTAATTTTTCGGGACAGGTCTTGGTTTGGTACTGTATAAGGCTCCGTAATTGCTTTTATTCTTCTTCATCTTGCTTTGGCGTCCGCCCCCGTATGCATCACAGGAAAATTTATTCTTCGAGCAGCCGGCAAAAATGGTAAGAAAGACAATGCCCGAAAGTATCATCCGGGCTGAAGGCCATGTAATCCAAGAGTGTAAAAAGTGCATATTCGGTTATTGTCCACACAAAGGTATAAATAAATTGCTTTTCCTGCAGATGGCATATCTAAAAGAGGAATTTGTATCTTCGCGAGCATGAACGGTAAACTGATCATATTTTTCTCTCTTATAACACTCATGCTGAGCTCTGAAGTTGTTTCGGGGCAGTACCCGGGCCCCCCGGGTAGTCAGGGGACTACAGCCATCAGCAAGGACAGCTCCGTATTTTATGCCTGGGCAGTGAAATGTACAGTAACAAGGGGATTTGTTAATATAGCCGACACCAATTTCCTGTATAACAATTCCAACAGGGCCTCGTATGGTAATGTTTTTATGGCCACAGACATTCCCGATGGACTGGTGCTCAGCCTTGGCGACGGTGGAATAGCTACAGTCAGCTTCGATACCATTATCTCCGACCATGCGGGCTGGGATTTCGCTGTTTTCGAAAACTCTTTCAGCAACGGCTTCCTCGAACTCGCTTATGTAGAGGTAAGTTCAGACGGTATCCATTTCGTAAGGTTTCCTTCGGTCTCGCTAACTCAAACCCAGCAGCAGATTGGGACCTTCGATACTATAGACACCAGGAATATCTATAATCTTGCAGGGAAATACAGGCTTTTTTATGGAACCCCTTTCGATCTTTACCAGCTCAAAGACAGCAGCAATATTGATATCCAACATATCACCCATATAAGGATCATCGATGTGGTCGGCTGCCTGCAGGATGCTTATGCAAGGTACGATTCACAGAACCATAAAATAAACGATCCATGGCCAACGCCTTTTGATACCGGGGGATTCGACCTCGACGGGGTAGGGCTTCTTCATAACGCGCCCACGGGTGTAGACGATAAAAAAATCCCTGATGTAAGCATCCTTCCTAATCCCTGTTTCGGTGAAGCCAGGTTTTTTGCCCATACCTCAGTCAGGTTGAATTTTGAGATTGCCGACCAGATGGGTAGAACCATACTGCATTCAACCTTTTCGGCCAGCACAATTGTTGACGTTTCAAACCTTACTCCGGGTATTTACTTTGTGAGTTTTATCAATCCCGAGAAATCGACCCGGTTAACCAAAAAGCTTCTGAAATATTAACACCCTGATCAAATACATCTTAACAATCGGGCTTTCTTGTTATTTTCTGCTTCAGCATCAGGGCAGTGCGTTGGCTCAGGCATCCAAAGACACAGTGCACCTGAAAGAGGCTGAAGTCAGGGCCAACCTTGTTCCTGACAACAAGGGCTACAAGAGGGTGACTTTCGATTCCCTCATCCTTGTTCCTTACCGCGAAGGCGACCTTTCGGCCATTTTATCGCAGATATCTACCATCTTTATAAAACAATACAGCCCAGGAAGCCTTGCCACCACCTCCTTCAGGGGAACCTCGGCAAGCCACACCCAGATAGAATGGAATGGTATTAGCATGAACAGTCCTATGCTTGGCCAGTCAGACCTCTCGCAGATCCCTGTTTCAGCTTTCGACCAGATAGAAGTGCTTTACGGGGCATCTGGACTGACCAAGACCAGCGGTGCATTCGGAGGGGTCGTTAACCTGGTGACCAATCCCGACTGGAATAACAGGATACATGCATCTTTGGGACAAACCATTGCCAGTTTCAATAATTATACAACCCTGGGGGAATTTGTAGGAGGAAGCTCTTCATTCCAATCCCATACCAGGCTCAACTACACCACCGCACTTAATGATTTTCCTTATTATAATGAAAATACGGGCGAAACCGTTAAACAACATGATGCCAAAGTGCTTCAATATGGCATTACCGAAGAGGCTTTCTGGAAGATCAAAGACAAGCATATACTGGCAGCCCATATATGGTACAGCTATGACGACAGGGACATACCTCCCCAGGTTGTGGGGTATTATTATTCCCAGAAAACCCTGGTTAAAACATTAAGGTCAATCCTCGAATACAAACTGGTTGAAAAATTCTGGAATTTCTCGGTCAAAACATCACTGGTCAACCAATTCATGAATTACAGGGAAGACAGCTTGTTTATGAATTACAATCACAGGTATAACTCCTGGCTCACTTCTGCAAGGTTTACTTATACCAGGATTAAAAACCTGACCATCAAACCCGGGCTGGATTATAATTATGAATATGTGAAGTCCGATTCTTATAACGGCATTAAAACCAGGAACACACTTGGGTTTTACTTTGAATCGGAATATGACTTCAACACCCATTTAAAAACCACGCTGATCCTGCGTGAAGACTATCTCGACGGGGCATTCATGCCGTTTATTCCCTCATTGGGAGTTTCATACAAACCGTTCAACAAGGTAAACCTGTATTTCAATGCAAATGCCTCGAGGAATTACAGGTATCCGACGCTGAACGACCTTTATTGGAATCCAGGAGGCAATCCCAACCTGAATCCTGAATACGATAACGGTATCGAGGGAGGTGTTACCTATAACTTTCCATCGCAAAGCGGTAACTTTTTTATTGAAACTGCCGTATCAGGATATTATTCATGGATGCATGACATGATAGTATGGAACCCTATTCCGTCAAACCCGTCGATATGGGAACCTCAGAATGTCAGTGAAGTTAATGCCCGGGGAATTGAAACAAGCCTTAATCTGAAGTGGAAGATCAGGAAATTGCAGATCACTATGTCGAATAATTACACTTTTTGCAGGTCAACTAACGCGAAGACAACGTCCCCTGAAGATAAGTCCCTCGGCATGCAACTGATTTATATTCCTGAGAATACTTATAACGGAACCCTGAATCTCAATTGCTGGAATTTCACCCTGGGGTACAACCTTTCATTTGTTGATAAAAGATACACATCATCTGACAATCAATCATATATGCCCGGTTATTCATTGTCGAATATTATTTTAGGCAAATCATTCAATTTGCCTAATTTTGTTATATCTTTACTGGCGAAAGTCAATAATCTTTTCAATCTCGATTACCAGAGCGTAAAGAATTGGCCCATGCCAGGAATTAATTATTCATTAACTGCGAAGTTTGAATTCAAAAAATAAAGCCACTATATTAAAGAACATCAAACATAAGGTTCTCCGGGAAGGCAGGTTAATTATACTTGCATGTCTTGGTGTTTGTGTATTTACAGGATGTTCAAAGACACCTATTCGTGAGAAACAGGATAATAATCCTGTTGAAACGGTTACCTATAATAAAGGTGTTTTCGTTATCAACGAAGGTAATTATACCTGGGCCAATGCCTCGGTATCTTATATTGCCGGAAAATCCGATGTTATTTACCAGGACATATACCAGGCTGCTAACAGCCGGGGTCTGGGCGATGTGGCCCAATCCATGAATATCCTCGGAAACAAAGGATTCATTGTTGTCAACAATTCGAATAAGATCGAGGTGGTTTCGCTTACCGATTTCAAATCAGTGGCCACCATCACCGGTTTCAATTCCCCAAGGTATATTGCTTTCGTCGATTCGACCAAAGCCTATGTCACCAACATGCAAAAAAACATTTCTGTTGTTGACCTGCATAAAATGACAATTTCCAAAACCATTTCAACTCCATACTGGACTGAAGGCCTGTTACATTTCGGAAACTATATGTTTGTCACCTGCATCGGTGGTTTCAACCAGACCACTGCAGACCGTAAATCCCAGGTCTATATTGTGGATACCAGGAGCGATATTATTGTCGACAGCCTCGCAATGGGCAAGGAACCTGTAAGCATCACCGTTGACCGTAAAAACAAGATCTGGGTCATCTGTACCGGGGGGTATAATAATTATGAAGCTGCAACACTGAAGAGGATAGACCCTGCCCTGATGATAGTGGAAAAAACTTTTACTTTCCCTGTCCAGCAAGGTGTTCCCAGCAGGCTTTGCATCAATCCGACCGGTGATACTTTGTATTTCATTAACGGCGGGATTTTCCAGATGTCAGTCAGCGCGACAGACCTGCCTTCAACAGCATTAATCCCTGCAAACGGGCATCTTTTTTATGGCCTGGGTATCGATCCGAATACAGGGGAAGTATATGCGAGCGATGCGGTTAACTACACCCAGAACGGCTATGTTTACTGTTGCAGCCAGTCCACGGGACAAATACTGCATACATACACCGCCGGGCGTATCCCTGGCTCATTCTGTTTTGAGTCCTTTTCGAAGAAATAATTCAGAGAATTTCTTTTAATATCACACGGAACTCGCTAAGCATCATGGCAGTTGCTCCCCATATGATATTACCGTCGATGTAAAAGCATGGGAAATTTGCACTCAGTCCAATAAACAGCTTGATCCTTTTACTCTGAACATGCCTGTCGTCGAGAAAATCTGAGAGCCTTACCTCTATCATTTCATCTACTTCCCTGGGATCGGCCTTGAACACCGGCCTTTGTTCAGCCCAGCCTAAAGCAGGGGTTACGATATAATTGCTGGGAGGAATATATAAAGGAGTCAGAGTTCCTATAATGTTGACTGCTGATGGCTTAATCCCTACCTCTTCCTTTGCTTCCCTGATGGCTGTTGCCACCAGGTCACTGTCGCCGGGTTCAAACTTCCCGCCTGGAAGGCTGATCTGGCCTGAATGAACCCCGGTATAATCTGGCCTTCTCATCAAAATAAAACAGATCTCCCCGTCTTTCGGATACAGCAGCAATAAAACCCCGCTGGGCCTTGCTGAAGACATAAGGCCTGTTCTCAATTTAAAATTCACCCGCTTGCGGCTGGCCATGATCAGCTGGGAGTCCAGTCCGGGAAGTAACAGTTTGAATCGTTTATCAAGCTTTTCAACAAGTAATTGAAGGTCTGTCATACTTTTTACAAAAATAATGCAAGGAAGCTTTGGTTTTTAAATTAATTACTAATATTGCAGGCGAATTTCATCATCATGACAAAAGAGAAAAAAGATCCTTCAGGCAGTACCCATCCCCAGCAGGAAGATTTACTGGATCTTGTTTTATATAATGACGATGTGAATACCTTTGACTTCGTAATCGAAACCCTTGTAGACGTTTGCAAGCATAATTCCGAACAGGCAGAACAATGTGCAATGATCGCGCATATGAAAGGTCGTTGCCCCGTTAAGAACGGCGTTGCCGGAATTCTCCTGCCAATGAAATCGGAAATGATAAACCGGGGGCTGATAGTCACTATAGAGTAATTAACAGCTTTTCAACAGTTTATTCACATCCCCGGTACTCATCCCACGGAACATCATAATAATCAGATTCTTATGAGATTGGATTTATTAACAAATTGTTAATAAATCCTGTTAATTTAATGTTAACAGAAACAGTCTGAAAAAATTGACCTGAGCCCCGGCCTGATTTTATATTTGTGATACAGGTATACGATAAAAGGCCGGCCCCAAACCGGTCATAATAACTTAACCCTGGCCTTCCCTTAAACTACGGTTTTCGGGAAGCGTGAAGCGGAATCTCTCGGCCAGACAGATTCCGCTTCGGTTTTTATAAGTATAATTTTACTTGACTGCAGACTGCCGACTTACAGAAGGTAGGGGAGTACCGCTTTCCTCTCAGCCGGATAAGCGGTGAAAGTAGCCTGGTACCAGCGATGGTGATGAAGGGCGCGGGGCAGGAGGTTCACCATGGTCCACACAGCAAATGCCAGACCGGGGGAACTCCAGGTCATCAGCGCATATCCGAACCATTCAAGAATCTCTCCGAAATGGTTAGGGCATGAGATAAATCTGAATAAACCGCCTTTGGGAATGACATACCCGGTTTCTCCAGGTTTTCTCAGGTGGATCAGGATATTGTCTGATTGCATGTTGATGAACATTCCTGTAAAGAAAACTATGATCCCGCCTATGAATCTTGGGTCCTGCAGCCATGCAGCGGTATGTTCATCGGCCAGGTTGCCGAGGTAATACCCGTTGATGAACCCGTTTACAAGGTTGAAGAAAATAGCCATGAACATGATAGCCATTGGCATTTTCTTTCCCT
>CAIJYT010000244.1 GCA_903824935.1 uncultured Bacteroidales bacterium
ATTGCCTGCAACAAGCATTAAAAACCAGTACCGTTCCGGGACCTGCTGGAGCTATTCAGCAATTTCCTTCCTTGAGTCAGAACTGCTCAGGATGGGAAAAGATACCTGCGACCTCTCCGAAATGTACTGCGTTCGAATGTGCTATTCCGATAAAGCCAGGATGTACGTCAGGTTCGAAGGAAAGCACAATTTCGGTGGAGGAGGTGAAGCCCATGATGTAACCTACACTTTGAGAAATTATGGCATGGTCCCCGATGAAGCCTATACTGGAATGACCATAGGGGAGAAGGGCCCTGTTCACGGTGAGATGGACGGAGTGCTTTCTGCTTATGTGGATGCCGTTGTAAAAAATCCGAATAAAAAACTGACACCGGTATGGCATGATGGATTCAATGGAGTACTTGACGCATACCTTGGCAAAGTTCCTTCCACGTTTACTTATAAGGGAAAGTCCTATACGCCGAAAAGCTTTGCCGAAACGATGGGATTGAATGCCGATGATTATGTTGAACTGACTTCCTTTACCCATCATCCTTTCTATTCCCAGTTTGCAGTGGAGGTTCCCGACAACTGGCTTATGGAAACCGCATATAATCTTCCATTAAATGACCTGATGAAGGTCATCGACAATTCAATCAACAACGGGTACACTGTTGTATGGGGTGCCGATGTGAGCGAAAAAGGATTCTCCTGGAAGAACGGCGTAGCTATTGTCCCCGACAAAAACGTGAAGGAAATCGCCGGCCTTGAACAGGCAAAATGGGAGAAAATGAGTGATTCCGACAAGGATAAGATGCTTTATAAATTTGACAAACCGGTTGCCGAGAAAAACATAACCCAGGACATGCGCCAGGTCGAATTCGACAACTACCAGACAACCGATGACCACGGCATGCATATCACAGGCATTGCCAGTGACCAGAACGGGAACAAATACTATATTGTAAAGAATTCATGGGGATTAGACGATCACAAATACAAAGGATATTTTTACGCATCGGAATCCTATGTGAAGCTGAAGACCATGGATATCATGGTTAACAAGAATGCCATTCCCGCAGACCTCAGGAAGAAACTGGGATTATAGAACCCACTTTCCTTTCAGAGATGGGGGGCTGATGGCTTTTTTCAGTCGTTCAAGGTAATCACCCCTTGGAACAGGTTTCGCCCCAAACCTTTTTACAAGATCAGTTTCAACCTGGCAGTCAACAAAATCGAACTGCCAGGTTTTTATTTTTTCCACCATGGCGCAGAAAGCGACCTTGGAGGCGTCGGTGGTTTTATGGAACATGCTTTCACCGAAGAAAGCTCTGCCGACAGACACCCCGTATAAGCCCCCGCATAATTCTCCATGTGTAAAGGTTTCAAAAGAATGTGCATAACCCAGCCTGTGTAGTTCTGAATATGCGTCTATAAATTCCCTGTCTATCCATGTTCCGTCCTGGTCCTGACGGAAAGCTGAGGCACAACCTTCAATAACATCCCGAAAAACTGTATCACAACGTACTTCGAATTTCCCGCTTCTGATAACACGTTTAAGTGATGCCGATATTTTGAGGTCATGGGGGAATAACAGCATCCGAGGATCGGGGGAGAACCAGAAAACATCTTCTTCATCCCTGAACCATGGGAAAATGCCTTCCGCATACGCGTTAAGAAGCCTTAATGGGGAAAGATCGCCACCAAGAGCAATCAAACCATCAGGTTCGGCTTCGGAAGGGGGAGGAAAAATGGGTTCTTCATTAAGCAAGTAAACAGTCATTCCTGTACTTCCTTACTTGCAAACTATTATTTTCTGAGCTGATGAGAAATCCCTGGCATTCACCCTGATGAAATACATGCCACCTGGATAAGCCGAGAAATCGATTTCGGCTGAATTACTGTTCACTGTGAAATACACGGTAAATGAGGAAATACAGTTACCCTCCAGGGAAAAAATATCAACGTTCACAGGTCCGGATGTTCCCTGTGGAAGGACGAGCCGTGCCTTATCAATCACAGGATCCGGACATATAATAAACCTGGATTGTTTATCGCTATTCCCTAACCCCGTAAGCCCATCAAGACTACGTTTATAAATGCCGTCGCTGCGTGGAATACAATCCGATGTGATAGTGGAAACGAATACCGTAGAATTTCCGGCCATGATATTCGTAATATTTTCGTAGGGCATATCATCTGAAATGTCAATCCAGGAATTTCCTCCGTCCCTGCTTATAAATACCTTCCCATAGGTAGCGGCAAATAACATGTTACCGAGACCGGAAATCAATTCATTCGTAAAACCATTAACCCCATGGTTCACCTGTTTCCATACATGAGGGCTGGTTGTTTCATCAAATTTCATCACACCGGCACTGGTTCCCGCGAACAACTCTCCTCCGGCAATTGCAAGTGATGTTGTATTTCCTGAAATGCCCTCTCCCGTATTCGCCCAGGAAACGCCGTCACTTGTCAGTTCAAACACTGCATCTAACCCACCGGCGTAAGCAGTTTTACCTTTCTGTATAAAACAGCTTATTCCCCCGATATTTGAATTTGTAATTGACCAGGTTTCTCCACGATCAGTTGATAAATAAATCCCCCCGTCGGAGGCGGCAAACACCTTATTGTCATAGTAAAGGACTGCCAAGGATTGAGGGCTGGGGGATCCGCTGACTCTCCAGGACCTGCCTCCGTCGACCGACTTTAAAACACCCGCTGAAGTTGCAGCGAATAACTCTGATATTTCGGACACCTTTCCTGAAAAACCGTAGGCTGAACAATTTATTTCCAGGCCGGAATTTAATATGGAAGCATGTTCCCATGAGTTCCCGTTATCCGGTGAAAAATATATGCCATCGATAGTCCCTGCCAGTATATTATTATTGCCCGTGCAATAAGTAACATTAACGTTGGTATTGGTTATAGCACGGATTGGACCCCAGCTGGCACCGGCATCATAGGATGCAAATAGTGTGTAAGCGTAATTTGACCCATAGGAACCACCGGCAAAAATATTGTTGCCCGATATACCCATATCCGTTGGCGCCATTGCACTTAGCCCGAGATATGCCCAGTCTCCGCCGGTTTTTCCCCTGTAAATCCCTTGCCAGGTTGCCGCATAGATGTAAGCCCCGTTGACAATGATCTTTTCCACCGGGTGCCCGTTAAAACCTGCCGTCTTCCAACTTGCAGCACCATCAGTTGAAAAATATAAACGTCCGGGATACCCTGTTCCTGCATATAAAGTATCATTCCTGGCCACCATGGCAGTTATATTTCGGTTCATTTCCGGTATTCCTGAATTGGCTGAGATCCAGTTTGTCCCTATTGGGTCGGCAGCTTTGCAAACCCCGAAACCTGTTCCTGCATACAAATCAGCACCTATTCGTGTAACACAGAAAACATAACCCTGCAATCCACCGGAGATCAATGACCATGTTTTTCCAAGATCCGTCGATCTCAACATGCCGTCCGATAAACCAATAAAAATAATTTTACCGCATACCGACATGCTTACACTGTTTGAATAGGAGGATGGCAGATAACTCGTGATATCTGACCATGTACTCCCATTATCCACGGAGATGCACATATATGGTTTGGAACTAATAAAAAAAGTAGAAACAATCAGGGAGTCATCACCTGCAAGGGAACCGTTATCTCTTCCACCCGGGAAACCGGTTTTTCTGAACCAGCTAATCCCCTGGTCTTCCGATTCATATACTTTCCCCCCGGTCGTTAAAAAGAGCTTACCCCCGGAGGAGATAAAACTATATTGGTCGGGATTCATACACCCATAGTTCACCCACTGTGCGAAGGATGAAGGGGTAAAAACCGTCAGCAAGAAACAAAGTACCAGCAACGGAAAGAACCGGGTAAACTTTTGCATATATCTTCTGTTTTGGTTACCGAACAGTATTAAAACTTAACCCAAAGATACAACATTCAGTGATTTATGTCAATCCCTGCCTGACAATATTTCATCCATTATTTTCCAACAACGATTATCTGGAAACTGCCGGGGGCAACTTTCCTGTGGTTGTTTTCCATGGTCACATCGGCCGAGGACATATAAACTTTCTTTTCAGCTTCGCTGTATGTAATTGTACGGGCGCTTTTGCGGGACGGCAGGGTCTGTATCACATTATACTCCTTGGCGCTTTTCTGGTGTGCGATGGTAAGGACGCCTTCACCGCAGGAGGCAAGGATATCCTGGCTTTCCTTTATGTACACAAGCCCGTCGCAGCCTTCTCCCATAGGAAGTGAGGCAATGACTTTGCCATTGGTGCAATCCATCACTACTATGGTCTTAGACTCGCCGCAGGCTGAGAACAGGCGGTTGGTCTTAAGGTCGATAGCAAGACCTGAGGGTTCCTTACCCGGGTCAAGAGGCCATTCGGCTTCCACTTTCAGTGTCTTCGCATCAAATTTTGCAATGGTCGATTTATCTTCAATATTCACAAAGATCTTTCCTTTACCATCCGAGACTGCAGCTTCGGGCTTGCCTGAAACCGGTATAGTCCCGACTACTTCATTGGACTTGGCATCAATGGCTGTGACTGAGCTGCCACGCCCGTTGAAGGTAAATATCCTTTTGCTGAAGGCATCATATAAAACCGCATCGGGGTTTTTATCTGTTTTGATTTTTGCAGTGGTCTGGAGCGTAGTCAGGTCAAAAACAATGACTGAATCAAGACGGCCTGCAGTAATAAAGCCTTTGTTGAACTCCTTGGCTATGGCAATGCCGTGAACCCCGAGAGTACCCGGAATCGAGCCTACAAGTTTTTCTGTTTTAAGATCTACCACCTGGACCATGTTTCCATGAGAAATATATAATCTTTGCGTAGCATCGTCGGCAAGGAGGTAATCCCATCCCATATCACCTTCGAGAGTAATGGTTTTAATGACTTTGTAATCGGATTTCTGTGCGTTTGCAATCTGTAATGCGCAGAAAACAAAAAGGATCAGCAGGTAATGCATTTTTTTCATTTGTCTGAATTTTTAAAATTGTTTGAGATTTTGAACATGGTCCTGATTTTGCAGAATTTGATTATAAACAAAGATAAGGAAGGTCAGCTTAAAAATACTGCGTTAGTCGCTTTTTGGCATAA
>CAIJYT010000245.1 GCA_903824935.1 uncultured Bacteroidales bacterium
CCATGCGGCTTGGCGCTTATCCATGCGAGGTGGTTGAAGGCACAAAAGCATTTGAAGTTTATGGCACCATAAGCATTTCAGAGCGTCACAGGCACAGGTATGAATTCAATAATAAATACCTTGAAAAATATATTAAGGCCGGGTTTTTACCTGTTGGGATCAATGAAAAAGACGACCTGGTGGAGATCATGGAACTGACCAGCCATCCCTGGTTCATCGGTGTGCAGTTCCATCCCGAATACAGGAGCACTGTTGCCAAACCGCACCCGCTTTTCGTTGCTTTTATTAAAGCTGCAAGGGAATATTCATCCAGATAAAGACATTTTCGTACCTTTGCACTCCCGAAAACCGCCTGGGCGGTAAATTAAATATCTTTCATGAGTAACAAAAACACGATTATCGGGCTCGTCCTGATCTTTGCAATTTTTATCGGGTATACCTACCTGATGAGTCCGTCAAAAGAACAGCTCATTGCGCAAAAACGCAGGGTTGATTCCATGTACATGGTTAACATGCAGAAACAGCATGACCAGATCTCGGCCATAGCCAGGGAGAAGGCTATGTCTGTCGCAAAGGAAAAAGAGAAGTACGTTGCCAGGGGCGAAAAAGTCGATTCCCTTACATTGGTTAAGATGTCAATGAAAGGCGCGCTGGGACCTTTTGCAAATGCCGCCGCCGGTAAAGACACCTTCTACACCGTCGAAAACGATGTCTTCCGCCTGAATTTTGTTAGCAGGGGAGGTAAAATCGGCAGGGTGGAACTTAAAAACTATCTGAGCTGGGATAAGAAACCGCTTATTCTTATGAGCGGCGATTCCCTGAATTTCGGCCTTTCGTTTTTCTCAAATAACCGGACTATCAATACGAACAGTTTGTATTTTCAGCCTTTCTGGCCTGATCCCGCACATAAAGGAGAGTCCCTGATGAAAGTCAGCGGAAAAGATTCACTTCAGTTCGGAATGAGGTTGTTTACTGCTGCAAATGATTCAAGTTTCAACAAAGACCAGTATATAGAATTCCTTTACACCATCAGAGGTAATGATTACATGCTCCGCTACACTGTTAATTTCGTGGGCATGGACCAGGCGATCGACGCAGGAAACAAATTCCTGGTCCTTACCTGGAATGATTACCTCAAAAACCTTGAGAAATCATTGAAGATGGAGCAGATGACCAGTACTCTCTATTATAAGTATGACCAGGATAAGGTTGATTACATTGGTGAAACAAAGGATGAAGAACGGTATCTCAAGAATGAAAAGATCAAATGGTTTGCCTTCAAGCAGCAGTTCTTTACCAGTGTGCTTATTGCCGACAATTACCTGACCGAACCCCGTCTGAGGACACTGAAACCCGCATCAGGGCCGCACAACCTGCTCAAAGCCATGTTTGCTGAGGCCGGTATCCCTTATTCCGGCAAGGAAACAAAATCAGTAGGAATGTCGATGTACTTCGGCCCTAACAAATTTTACACCCTCAAGCATTACAACCTTGACCTTGAAAAGCAGATTCCGCTTGGCTGGGGCTTTTTCCTCATGGCCTGGATCAATATTTATGCAGTCATCCCGGTATTCACTTTCTTCGGGAACCTCGGCTGGAACTATGGTATCATCATCCTGGTCCTTACCATATTGCTTAAGACAATTCTTTTCCCGATAGCCTATAAAACCTACAAATCATCGGCCAAGATGAGGGTTCTGAAGCCCGATATAGATGAGCTTACTAAAAAGTTTACTAAAAAGGAAGATGCATTAAAGAAACAGCAGGCTACCATGGACCTCTATAAGAAGGCTGGTGTGAATCCCATGGCAGGATGTATACCCATGCTTCTGCAGTTTCCCATTCTTATAGCCATGTTCAGGTTCTTCCCATCCTCAATCGAGCTCAGGCAGCAGTCTTTCTTATGGGCTACCGACCTTTCCTCATATGATTCCATCTGGACCTTCCCGAACGGGTTCAGCCTGCCCTGGTACGGGGACCATGTCAGCCTTTTTGCTCTCCTGATGACAATCTCGAGTGTTATTTACACCAGGATCAACGACCAGATGATGGGGAGTACACAGCAGCAGATGCCTGGCATGAAGACCATGATGTACATGATGCCGGTGATGTTTCTTTTCTGGTTCAACGATTATTCCTCGGGTCTCAGCTATTACTACCTGCTGGCAAACCTGCTCACCTTTGCTCAGATATATATTATCCGTGCGTTCCTCGACGAAAAGAAGCTCCATGCCCAGATAGAAGCCAACAAGAAGAAAACAGTTAAAAAATCAGGCTTTCAAAAACGGCTTGAAGACATGGCCAAGCAGAGGGGAATATCCACCAGGAAATAGTTCGGAAGTAAAGATTGAATATCGAATATTGATCGACGAATTTCGAATGTTGAATTTTATACTTCAAAATTCAATGTTCAATATTCAATATTCGAAATTCAATTAATTCTCCTGCCAACTATCTATAAATATGACAGAAAAAGGTTAAGTCCCTCCTTCTTGGCTTTGTCTAAAGGATAGGAGATGTTTTCACTGAGATATTGACTGCAGTCAGCGTTTTTCGGTAGCCTTGTCCTGAAGAAATCCAGCGTGCCTTCTATATTCTGAACTCCGAATTTCAATGCATTGTTAAACTGTGTGAGCACCTCTTTGGGAACAGGTTTTAATGAAACCCATACTGCGAATACAAAAGGCATACCGGTAAAGCTTATCCATTCTCCGGCCAGGTCATAAGAGTAAGGGTAGAGGTTTCGCATCGCAAAGGTTTTATCCCCGATGGCGACCATGGCTTCACGTTCAGTCGCATCTTCTGCCTCGCCTGGCTGCAGCCTTTTGAAAGAGGGAGTTATCTTCCAGTAAGCCTGTGCCAGCACCTGTACAAGCCTGGCAGAGGTCCTGGAGTCAAAATCAAGGTATATTTTTTTGATCTTTTCCATTGGTTTATGCGAAAGCAGCAAAACGCTTACCACCTGCCTCACTGCACCAATGCAATAGTCTGAAACGATATGATAATTTTTGAAGTCAGGGAGTGCGCCCACCGGCACGAGTGCGATATCAGCCTCCCCCGATTTCAGCCTTTCGGCGCACATCGAAGGAACTTCCAGGAAAAGATTATAATCCTGCAAAAATCCCGATTGTTTTATTCCGTATACAAAGGGATAAGTGTTCAGGTAAGAGACGGCCGAGAGATTAAGAGTTTTCATGATCAATCATTTAAACAAATTCCATAATTCACAGGCTGTCACGCATCAGCTTTTTATGTATTCCGATGACTTGCGGGATAAGCATCTGGCTGCCGTCGTTGATGATGACAAAGTCCGACAAACGGGCTTTGTCGTCATTTTTTATCTGGTGCCCCATCCTGGCAAGCACCTCGTCCCTGCCGGCCCTGTCACGGGCGATTACCCTGTCAATGGCTGTTTCATCAGGGCAGGATACATGGATGATCCTGTCAAAATCTTTTGCATACCCGCTTTCGAAAAGGATGGCTGCTTCCATGATCACATAAGGCACAGGTGGTGCTGAAACTATCCAGGCGTTGAAATCTTTCATTACAAGCGGATGAAGGAGGGTGTTCAGCTGTTCAAGGGCAGTTTTATTCCCGAAGACTGCCCGGGCAAGCATTTTTTTATCAATGATTTCCTTGTTAAGGATCCGCCTTCCGAACAATGATACCAGTGAGCTGGTAACCCCGGGTACTTCAAGAAATTTTTTCGATTTCTCATCCGCATTATATACAGGGACTCCAAGGGATGAGAATACCGAGGCCACAACCGATTTGCCGCTGCCTATATTCCCGGTAAGCCCTACCCTGAGCATGAAACAGATTATTTGACCTTGTTAAAATGCAGGCTGTCATGTTTGCCGGTCATCATCTCAGCCGGCCTGGCGGTTATCTTCTGAACTTTCTTCGGCACCATCCGTTCAAGATCAAAAAACAGGGTATCCGGCATTACCATGTAGATCTCCGACTGAAAATTCATCTTATCCCGGATTTCCCTGCCGATGTCGGCAGTGGGAAGATACCCGCTGAGTTGTCCGTCATCGGAATGCACTTTGATCTTCCTGAGGCTGACATTGTACCTGGGTGACCTGGCATGAAGAAACTCTTCGGTGAAATAATCAAACCCCTGCACCCTGATGCTAATAGTGAGGATGCTGTCGGAAGAACCTGTCATTCTTAAGTTTGAAGGCAGGTTGGTATAATGGATATGGTAGTTTATCGTGTAATAGTATTCACGCGACAGCCTGACCAGTGACCAGATAAAAACGGAGAGGATCAGGCAAACCAGGAAAATATACAACTGGTGCCTGGATTTTTCACCCCTGTTGTTCCTGGCTTTACCGATCAGATCAATAAACCCGCTTTTCAATTAGGATGGATTATTTATTCGTCTCAAGAGTCTGGCTTGTGTCGATTGCAATTGCAGACTTCTCAACGCGTAACTTAACGTTGTTATCGACTTCAATGGAGACTGTGGTTTCCTGCATCTCCACGATCTTACCGTGGATTCCTCCGATGGTTACAACTCTCTGCCCTTTGTCAAGGGATTCCCTGAATTTTTTCTGGTCTTTGCTTTTTTTCATCTGGGGACGGATGAAAAAGAAATAAAACACTACAATGATCAGTAACAGCGGTAAAAATGAATACCAGCCATTCTGGGCGCCGCCCTGGGCCTGTGGAGCCATTAAAAGGATGTTAAGAATACTCATACTTGAAGCTTTATTTAAATGTAAGTTATTATTTATCTGAATTGGGCCCGGTGACCTGGGCTTTGATCCGTAAAAGGGTAGTGTTTGGCTGGGTGTTTGCAACAACCAGTATGTTTTTAGCCTGGAACCCGAATTTTCCTGCGCTGTTGAAACTTACCTTGATTGCACCTGTTTCACCCGGACGAATAGGAGTCCTCGGGAAAGAAGGTACAGTGCATCCGCAGGAAGTGCTCACGTCAACAATGATAAGGTCAGATTTGCCGGTGTTTGAAAATTTGAATTCATAGGATACGGATTCGCCCTGGATGACCTTGCCGAAATCATGGTCGATTTCTTCAAATTTAAAGGCGGGCAAAGTCCCCGAATTTTTATCCCCGCCGGCAGTGTTAGGGTTTTTAACCAGGTCGGTTGAAATTTTTTCTTCCTTCCCGCCGGAAGAATTGCAGGATGTAAAATATAAACCAGTGATAACCAGCAGTATCAGGTACAAGCCCCGGAACTTCATAAACCTTATTTTATACGGATTGCAAAGGTAGTAATAATTTTGCTCAAATTCGTACATTTACATTCAGAATCAGCAATCTTGAGAACCTATCTTATCGGCTTTATGGGATCGGGGAAATCAACCCTTGGGAAGCATCTTTCGAAGCTGCTTGGCTCGGGTTACACCGACCTGGATGATGTATTCGAGGAAAGGTACCATCTCAGGGTCTATGATTTTTTCGACAAGTACGGGGAAGAGAATTTCAGGAAGATCGAAAGGGATCTTCTTCTTGAAACGGCCAGTCTCGATAACGTTGTTGTTTCAACAGGAGGGGGAACCCCGTGTTTCTTCGATAATATGGAGTTTATCCGGGATAACGGTATTTCTGTTTACCTGCGGATGACATCACGGGAACTGGCAAGCCGGTTGAAAAATGTTAAGAAAAAACGCCCCCTGCTAAAAGAGCTCGCTCCCGAAGGACTTGAGGAATGGATATCCATGCAACTTCTTAAGAGAGAGCCGTTTTATCTCCAGGCAAACCATATTTTTCATCCTTTTAAAGAAGATGTCAGGGACCTGGCCCTTAAATTAAAGTAAGCAGGGCCACATTCTCGACATGCTGGGTGTGAGGGAACATATCCACCGGCTGGCATTCGGCAAGGCGGTAACTCTCTTTCAGAATCTGGATATCCCTGGCCTGTGTTGCAGGATTGCAAGATACATAGATTATTTTAGCGGGCAGCACCGACAGAAGGGTGCGAATTACCTTTTCATGCATTCCATTACGGGGAGGGTCGGTTATCACTGCATCGGGATGCCCGTTAGCACTGATAAATTCAGGGTTGAGAAGTTTTTCAGCTTCAGCTGCGAAGAACTCCAGGTTCGTGTTGCCGTTCAATGCGGCATTAATTTTTGCGTCGGCAACTGCCGAGGCTACGGATTCAATCCCTATCACTTTTGAAACATAAGGGGAAATGTAATTGGCAATTGCCCCGGCCCCGGTGTAAAGGTCGTACACCACTTCACTGCCGGTGGGAGAGAGATAAGCGGCAGCCTGATTGAAAAGTTTAAATGACTGGAAGGGATTGGTCTGGAAAAATGAGACAGGCCCAATCCTGAATTTTGAATTACTGAAATCCTCACGGAAAGGCGGTACCACCTCGGTAATGAATTTTGAACCTGAATAATGCCTTAATTCAAGGTCGTTGATAATGTCATTCTTTTTTTCGTTCACCACGTAGAACAGTGATGTGATCTTTGGGAATTCTGCCTGCAGGTGATAAAGCATAGGCAGTATGCGGTCAGGTTCATCAGCCCCGAAAACCATAATCAGCATAAGGTCGCCCCCTGTAGTACTCCTAAGTATCATATTCCTCAGGAACCCTTTATTGCTTCTTGCATCATAGAAACTCATCCCTTTATCGATAGCGTAACGCCTTGTCTCCAGCCTGATGGCGTTTACGGGTTCCTCCATCAGGAAGCAATGATCAATATCAAGAACCTTGTCCCACCTCCTGGGGATATGGAACCCAAGGGCAGGGGAGGAGTCACCGTCGGCAGGATTGGCGAACCAGCGGTGAGATGAGAAAGTGAATTCAAGCTTGTTCCTGTATCCTTTTTCAAGACCGGATCCAAGGATGGGACGAACCAGAGGGTCATCAATTTTAGCTATCCGCCTGAGGCTGTCCTCAACCTGTTTTTGCTTAAAATGAAGCTGGCTGACATAGTCCATATGCTGCCACTTACATCCTCCGCAAAGACCAAAGTGAGAGCAAAATGGTTCAACCCGGTTCTTTGAATGCTGATGAAACCTTATAATTCTGCCTTCGGCATATGATTTTTTAGACCTGAAAATATCTATGTCTACCACATCTCCGGGAACACCAAAAGGAACAAACACGACCATGTCGCCATACCTTGCCACTGCATTTCCCTCAGAGCCGGCGTCGATGATTTCTATTTTTTCGAGTATATTCATAATTTTAAAGTAGCGAAGTAGCGAAATAGCGAAGTAGCGAAATAATTTGTAAATTTAGTTTAATCACATTTATTTTTTTTATATTGCTGTATATCAATAAGCTTTTAAACTATCTAATTGTGATTTTCGCTACTTCGCTATTTCGCTACTTCTATTCTTATAGTGCCGGCTGTCTCCCCACTCCCCGTAACCGATCTCATCCCCTGCTGCGCGGATGTTCTTTTCGAGGGATTTCCTGGTTTCGTCGGGCTGGTCTTTAACATTGGGTTTGTTTTCATAAAGCAGGTAATTGTCGCGGTACTTTACAGGCGTAAGATTCGGCATGATCACATTGGCCCCTGCATAGATGGCTTTCTCCCTGCCGTTGCTGTCGAGGGTCTGCAAAGCAGTGGTGGCTGCAATATTGATATCGGGCATAATGATCCTTAATATCGCAACCATTTTTATTGAAAGATCAACCCGGTCAGCAACAGGAGGTATCAGGTTCCGGTATTCCCATAAAGGAGTGTCTTCGTGCTCAACGTAAGGCCCCATACCGACCATGTCGATATCCAGATCCCTGAAAAAACAAAGGTCATCTGCAAGATCGGAGATGGTCTGGAACGGAAGTCCTATCATCACACCGGTACCTACCTGGTAACCTGATTTCCTTAATAATGAAAGGGCTTCCAGTCTTGCTTTATGGGTGTGCCTCAAGTCGTCGGGATGGAGTTTTGCATACAGGGCCGGGTTGGAAACCTCTATCCTGAGGAGGTAACGATGAGCCCCGGCATCATACCATCTTTTATAGGTGTCTTCAGTTTGTTCTCCCAGAGAGAGTGTGACATGGAGCTGGCCTTTTGTCTCCTTGTGAATCTTTCGGAGAAGACCGTCTATAGTATGTGTAAATGCTTTACTGCTTTGTTCTCCGGATTGGATCACAATAGAGGCAAAATTATTTTCGTAAGCATACAAGGCGGCTTCAAGTACTTCTTCGTCACTCAGGGTATATCTCGAGTAACGCTGGTTGTCCTTCCTGATACCGCAGTAAAAACAGTTTTTGGTGCAAATGTTCGAATATTCTATCAAGCCCCTGAAAAAAACTTTCCTGCCAACCTGTAAGGTTTTAACTTCGTGGGAATGCTTGAAAAGTCCCGCAGACACTGCAGGTGCAAGAGAAAGCAGGAGGCGGATATCGTCCTTGTCTATATATTTTTTTTGTAAAATCTTTTCAACAGGTTGAGACATTGTTATGGAAATATTAATATATTTACTTGCTGGTGCAAAGGTACTTTTTATTGAGTTACAGACCAGCAGCTAAAATAGCCTCTTTATGGAAGGAACTATAAGAACTGTTCTTGTTGATGATGATAAAACCAGTTTATTGACTCTGCAGTCGTTGCTGGTAAAACATTTTCACGAGGTTACTATCATCGGAACGGCTATGACAGTCAAGGATGCTATATCCCTGATTGATTCAACCAAGCCCGAAATGGTGTTCCTTGATGTCAACCTGCCCGACGGGGAAGGTTTCGACGTTATGGAAGGAGTTAGCTACCGCCGCTTCCAGGTAATCTTTGTCACAGCCTTCGATAAATATGCGGTCCGTGCTTTCGAATTTTCAGCCCTTCATTATATTGTGAAGCCTGCCACCTTTGACGGATTGCAAACTGCATTTGAACGTTTCAGGGAAACCCGTGAAAAAGATGAGGATATTGATGACCGGCTTACCGTATTAAAAGAAAGTCTGAAAGGAGCCCAGGAGAAAATTATCATCCCTTCATCCGATGGTTTGAATGTGGTAAAGCTGGGGGACGTTTTAAGGCTTGAGGCCGACGACGTTTATACTACTTTCTATCTTGCGAATGGCCAGAAATTCGTTGCATCCAAGTCAATGAACAATTATGAGAAGATTCTCGAGGACCTTCCTTTTTCAAGGATACACAGCAAACACCTTATCAATCTTGTGTACGTAAAAAGATACGTGAAAGGTAAAGGAGGTTCTGTTATCATGGAAGATAATTCCGAAGTGGAGGTCTCAGTCAGAAAGAAAGCTGATTTCCTTGAAAAGCTGAAGTCTTTTGCCCGTTTCGTTTAAACGTTGAAACGGATGTGCAGGATATCGCCGTCTCCAACGATATAATTTTTACCTTCAATAAACAGTTTCCCTTTTTCCCTGCATGCATGCTCGGTGCCTAAGGCTATAAAGTCGTCATATTTCATGACTTCAGCCCTGATAAACCCCCTTTCCAGGTCGCTGTGGATCACGCCGGCAGCCTGGGGTGCTGTCATCCCTTTGCGGATTGTCCATGCCCTTACTTCCTTGGGACCGGCGGTAAAGAAATTCTGAAGGTCAAGAAGGTGGAAAGCCGCCCTGACAAGGCGGTCAACACCCGGTTCTGGCAGGCCTGCATCGGCCAGGAACACCTTGCGGTCTTCAGCCTCCTCGAGTTCGGCTATCTCTGATTCCAGCCTCCCCGCTACAATGATAACTTCAGCATTTTCGGGCAGGACCGATTGAATAAACCTTGCCGAGTAATCATTCCCACTCACAGCCGCTCCGTCATCCACATTACAAACATACATAACAGGCTTTTCGGTAAGCAGGGCGATATCGGCAATATATTTCTTATCCTCCTCATAGACATCCGCAGTGCGGGCGCTCTGGAAATTTTCGAGATGCTTCTTATAAACCTCCAGCACCTCAACACATTTTTTTGCATCCTTGTCACCACCCTTGGCAACTTTTTCGAATCTCTGGATCTTTCTGTCAACCAATTCCAGGTCGCGGATCTGCAGCTCAAGGTCAACGATCTCCTTGTCCCTTACCGGGTCAACAGAACCTTCAACATGGGGCATTGAGGGATCGTCAAAACAGCGGATTACATGGATCAGGGCGTCAACATTGCGTATGTCGGCAAGGAAGGCATTGCTTCCCCCTTTTGAAAGTCCGGGGATGTCGACCATTTCGATGGTCGTGGGAACGATCTTTGCCGAATGAATGATCTGGTCGATAATGTACAACCTGGGATCGGGAACGTTCATGGTCCCGAGATTCGATTTGGTACCGGTGAAAGCCGCTTTATGGGTTTCGGCACGGTTGGAGGAGATACAGTTAAAAAGAGTGGTCTTTCCGGAGCCGGAAAGTCCTATAATCCCGCATTTCAAAGGCATAGACTGAATTTTGCGGCAAAAGTACGTCTTTTATTGGTGGATTCAAAGATTCTTACTACCTTTGCACCCCATTTTATCCGGGGTGGAATGGCCTCACGTTCTTTATCTTAAATCCACGGAAAATTAATATTTATGTTAAACCCGGAATGCGCACCCGCGCTTCCACTTAGCCAAATTTATTACATGACTCCTGAAGAAACCAATGTCAACATGGAGCAGAATGTTAATGTTGAACCAGAAAACACCGCTGCCGAAGCACCACTCACCGAAGTAACCCCCGAGGTAACCGCTGAAGTAACTCCTGAGGCAACCCCTGAGGTAGCCCCCGAGGCAACCCCTGAAGTTGCTGCTGAAGCACCTGAGAAAAAAGAAAGAAAAAAGAAACCGGCCCCGGCAGAACCCCAGGAAGAATTCGACTGGGATTCAATCGGAAAGAAACATGAATTGTATTCAGCCGATGAACGTAAAAGGCTGGAAGATGCCTACGACCAGACGCTGAAAGCCATACAGGACCATGAACTTATCGAAGGGACTGTTGTCTCGATGACAAATCGTGAGATCGTAGTGAACATCGGCTTCAAGAGCGATGGCGTTCTGATGGCCAATGAATTCCGCTATAACCCCGACCTTAAGATCGGCGATAAGGTGGAAGTCTACATCGAGAACCAGGAAGACACTACCGGACAGCTTCTCCTTTCGCATAAGAAAGCCCGTATCCTGAAATCATGGGAACGCATCAATTCAGCCTATGACAACCAGGAGATTATCAAGGGCCATGTTAAATCGCGCACCAAAGGCGGACTTATCGTGGATGTATTCGGTATCGAAGCATTCCTTCCCGGCTCACAGATCGATGTGAAGCCTATCCGCGATTACGATGTATTTGTTGACAAGGTAATGGAGTTCAAGGTTGTCAAGATCAACCACGAATACAAGAACGTTGTTGTTTCACACAAAGCTCTTATCGAAGACGAACTCGAAGCCCAGAAGGCAGAGATCATCAAGAAACTTGAAAAAGGACAGATCCTCGAAGGTACCGTCAAGAACATCACCTCATACGGTGTATTCATTGACCTTGGCGGCGTTGACGGGCTTATCCATATCACCGACCTCAGCTGGGGACGCATCAACCATCCCGAAGAGATCGTTAAACTTGACCAGAAGATCAAGGTCGTTATCCTTGATTTTGATGATAATAAAAAGAGGATCGCACTTGGCCTCAAGCAGCTCACTCCCCATCCATGGGATTCACTTGACCCGAATCTCAAGGTTGGCGACAAGGTCAAAGGCCGCGTAGTGGTGATCGCCGATTACGGTGCTTTTGTCGAGATTGCATCTGGCGTTGAAAGCCTTATCCATGTTTCAGAAATGTCATGGTCGCAGCATCTTCGCACAGCCCATGATTTCCTCAAAGTAGGGCAGGAAGTTGAAGCGGTTATCCTCACACTCGATCGCGATGAGCGGAAGATGTCGATGGGTATCAAGCAGCTCATCCCCGATCCATGGAACAACATCAAGGAAAAATATCCTCTGAAGTCGAAACATACAGCTATCGTACGCAACTTCACCAACTTCGGCATCTTTGTCGAACTTGAAGAAGGTGTTGACGGCCTGATCCATATCTCCGACCTCAGCTGGTCGAAGAAGATCAAGCATCCCGCCGAGTTTACCAAGATCGGCGAGACCATCGAAGTGATGGTACTGGATGTGGATGTTGAGAACCGCAGGCTCAGCCTGGGCCACAAACAGCTCGAAGAGAACCCCTGGGATGTGTTTGAAAGCGTATTCTCTGTAGGTTCGGTGCACAAGGGAACAATTGTCAGCATGAACGACAAGGGCGGTATCGTTGCCCTGCCGTACGGTGTTGAAGGTTTTGCCCCCACACGCCATCTTCATAAGGAAGACAATACCTCGGCAAGGGAAGAAGAAATTCTTGACTTCAAGGTGATCGAATTCTCGAAAGAGAACAAGAAGATCATCCTTTCTCATACCAAGATCCATCAGGACGCTGCTTATGCTGAAAAGAACAAGGAAGCAAAAGTAGGGCAGAAGAAGGAAAAGGATACCAAGAAAGCTGTTAAAAAGCTGAAGGATAACCTGGAGAAGACGACACTTGGCGACATTGAATCCCTTGCAAACCTCAGGGACGATATGGTGAAAGCCGAAGAGAAGTCACGTTCCCCCAAGGCAACTGCAAGTGTTCACGAGGTACAGGCTGAACTTCCTTTGGACGAACCAACAGCCGAAGAAGGAGAGACCGAAGAACCCAAGGCTGAATAAGCTTTATGACTTTCTCAGTGACAATACTGGGAAGCAATTCGGCAATTCCGACTTTGCAACGTAACCCAAGCGCTCATTTGCTCAATGCAAATGAGCGCTTGTTTTTAATAGACTGCGCAGAAGGGACCCAACTTCAGCTGAGGCGGTTCAAGATACATTTCCAGAGGATACGGCATGTCATGATCAGCCACCTGCACGGTGACCATTTTTTTGGGCTTATCGGCTTCCTCAACAGCCTGCACCTTCTGGGCCGCAAAGATGAACTGCATCTCTATGCAAACCCTGACCTGCAGCAGATTTTGGAACTCCAGATGGCTGCATCCCGCACAACCCTTATCTACCCGCTTATATTTCATCCCCTCGTTTCGGACAACAAAGAGCTGATCTATGATTCGGAACGGCTAAAGGTATATGCCTTCCCCCTGCTGCACAGCATCCCCACTCATGGATTCCTCTTTCTTGAACAGCATCATTCAACGATGAGGGTCCGCCAGCCAAGATCATACGCTTACTGCAGTGATACGGCCTGTTCCGAAGACATTATACCTTTCATTCATGGGGTGGACCTGTTGTACCATGAAGCCACCTTCCTGAATGATATGGCTGCCGTTGCCAGGGAAAAAATGCACAGCACGGCTCTTGAAGCTGCCGGCATCGCAGCTAAAGCAGAGGTGAAAAAACTGATGATAGGACATTTCTCGGCTCGTTACGACGATCTTCAGCCCCTCCTGGATGAAGCCAGGTCGGTATTCCCCGAGACCATACTTGCCACCGATGGAGACAGGATTGACATCGGAAAATAAACCACTTCGACTCAGAAACGAGGTTTTACCGATAATTTAATTTTTACTTTTGTGCCATGCCAAAAATACCTGATATGAAAAAAGTTTTCCTACTATCAATTTTAATGCTCATGACAGCAGCCGTTACCAAAGCCCAGGATTCATCCCTCGGAGGAACTACACCCCCTCCTCCCGACAACACCAACCCATTCTTTGTTGAATGGAAGACTCCGTTTGGCGTTCCTCCTTTCGACAAGATAACGAACCAGCATTTTCTTCCTGCATTTGAAAAGGGGATGCAGGCACATACTGATGAGATAAAGGGAATAACAGCAAACCCTCAGCCTGCGACTTTCGAAAATACCATGGTTGCACTGGATAACAGCGGAAAACTTCTTGAAAAAGTCAGTTCGGTATTTTTTGGCCTTAACGGGGCCAACACGAATACTGAAATGCAGGACATTGCAAAAAAGCTTTCCCCTCTGCTGAGCAAACACAGCGACGATATCAACCTGAACCCAATCCTTTTCAACCGTATCAAGGCCGTATATGACAACCGTCTGGCAACGCAGTATGATCCCGATCAGCTTCGCCTGATCGAGGAGACCTATAAAAACTTCATCAGGGGAGGTGCTGCCCTGGATTCAGCAGGGAAGGCCCGGCTGCGTGAACTCAATATGCAGATAAGCCTGCTCCAGCTGAATTTTGGACAGAATCTTCTTGCCGAAACAAATTCATATAAGCTGGTGATCGAAAAGAAGGAAGATCTTGCAGGCCTGCCTGCCGACCTCGTCTCCGCTGCAGCCGAAACCGCCAATGCCGACAGCACTACAAAAGGCAAATGGGTATTCACATTGCAGAATCCCAGCATCATGCCATTCCTTCAGTTTGCCGATAAACGGGAATTGAGGGAGAAGATATTCAGCGCTTACCTTGGCAGGTGCAATAACAATAACTCAAAAGATAATAAAACCATTATTTCCAAACTGGTCTCCCTGCGTTATCAGAAAGCGAAACTGATGGGCTTCGACAGTTTCGCAGCGTTTGCCCTGGATGACCGCATGGCCAAAACACCTGCAGCTGTTTACAGTCTGCTGAACCAGGTATGGACCCCGGCCCTTGAAATGGCAAAAAATGAAAGGGACGGAATGCAAAAGCTCATCAAAAAAAACGGAGGCAATTTTGAGCTTCAGTCTTGGGATTGGCGCTATTATGCCGAAAAAGTAAGAAAAGCGAACTTCAATCTTGATGAAGAAACAGTAAAGCCGTATTTCAAGCTTGAGAATGTGCGTGAGGGGATCTTTTATGTAGCTAAAAAACTCTACGGGATCACATTTACCCAAGTAAATGAGGCCCCGGTATATTGCAAGGGAGTTACCCTTTATGCCTGCCACGATAAAGACGGAAGCCTGTTAGGTGTTGTGTATATGGATTTCCATCCCCGTGCAGGCAAACGTGGCGGCGCCTGGTGCGGAAGCTACCGTTCACAATCATATAAAGACGGGAAAAGGGTGCCGCCGGTAATGACCATAGTCATGAACTTCACAGCACCTACCGGGGGAAAACCGGCTTTGCTTACAGCAGATGAGGTAAGGACTTTCTTTCATGAATTCGGTCATAACCTGGCAGGGCTTTTCAGGGATGTCAGATACCAGGGTATAGGAGGCGTTCCCCGAGATTTTGTTGAACTTCCTTCCCAGATCAACGAACACTGGGCTTTTGAACCCGAGGTGCTGAAAGTTTACGCAAAACATTATCTTACGGGAGAAGTCATCCCCCAGCTGCTGATAGATAAAATCATCAGAAGCGGTAAATACGGCCAGGGATTTAAAACCACCGAATACCTGGCTGCCTCATTCCTCGACATGGATTATCATACATCACCAGAAGTAGTTAATACTGTTGACGTTGTGAAATTCGAAACGGGATCAATGAAGAAAATTGGATTGATAGCGCAAATCCCTCCCCGTTACAGGTCGACCTATTTCCAGCATTCCATGACCGGTGGATATACTGCAGGTTACTACAGTTACATATGGGCGGAAGTCCTCGATGCAGATGCCTTCCAGGCTTTCAAGGAGAGAGGGAATATATTCGACCAGGAAACCGCTGCCCGTTTCCGAAAGGATATTCTGGAGAAGGGCGGTTCAAAGGATGCCATGGAGATGTACCGTGATTTCAGGGGAAGGGATCCCTCCATCAACCCTCTTCTAGAGAACCGCGGATTGAAATAGGCGATTGCAGTAACTAATTTCCCCTGTTTATTGTCTTTAAATAATTATTATTGTATATTTGTTTGAGGTTTGTTAAAAACCTAACAAATTTACTCACTGTCATTCAACGCCTATGGAAAGTTTTTTGATAAAAGAACTTAAAATTCTGGCCATTGATGACAATCAGGACAACCTGGTCGCCCTCCGTGCAGTAGTTTCAGATGCCATCCCACGAGCCAGGGTGATCACGGCCCTGGATGGAAATTCGGGTATAAACCTTGCACTCTCTGAAAATCCTGATGTGATCCTCCTTGATATTGTCATGCCTGTTGTCGACGGTTTGGAAGTTTGCAGAAGACTAAAGCAGGATGAAAGGATAAGCCATATCCCTATAATCATGCTCACGGCCCTGAAAACCGACCATAAGACCCGCATCAGCGCTCTGGAGTTTGGTGCGGAAGCTTTCCTTGCAAAGCCCCTGGATGAGGTGGAACTCATAGCCCAGGTGAAGGCCATGGCCAAGATCAAGGAAGCTGCCGACATGCAGCGCCTTGAACGGTCGCACCTGGCGTCCCTTGTTTCGGAACGTACACTGGCCCTTGAAAAAGAACTTATTGAGCGGAAGAAGACTGAGGAGGAACTTCAGAAAGCCAATCAGAAACTAAGGGAGACCCAAACAGCAACGCTTAACCTGCTTGAGGACCTGAGAAAGGAAATCACTGCAAGGGAAAAAAGTGAGGCCGAACTGACCGTTGCAAAAAACAAGGCTGAAGAAAGCGATCGTCTGAAATCAGCCTTCCTGGCCAATATGTCACATGAGATCAGGACCCCGATGAACGGCATCATTGGATTTTCTGAATTACTGAAAGAAACGTCTTTAGACATTGATGAAAGAGATCGTTTTATAAAGATCATCAATGGAAATTGTCAGCAACTGCTTCATATTATCAATGACATTATCGATATTTCAAAAATCGAAGCAGGTCTTATTGAGCTTGATCATGATGATTTCTGCCTCGACGATCTTATGGAGTCCATGGCCGATAATTATTTGAAGCATGCATCCGGCAGAGGCCTGCAGCTTATACTTGGCAAAGATCCTGGTTGCAAAAGCACCAGGATAAATGCCGACCAGGGCAAGTTAAGGCAGGTCATCGACAACCTGCTTACCAATGCCATAAAATTCACTGAAGGGGGCCGGGTTGAATTCGGTTACAGGCTGAGGGACAACAGTCTTGATTTCTATGTGAAAGATACTGGGATAGGAATATCTGAAGAACACAGGAAAATTATTTTTACCCGTTTCTGGCAGGTTGAATTCGGACTGGCAAGGAAATACGGGGGAAATGGGCTCGGGCTTGCAATTTCAAGTGCGTATGTTAACAAAATGGGAGGGGAGATACATGTTGAATCCACTCCCGGCATGGGTTCATGCTTCAGTTTCAGCATCCCCTATATCCAGGCCCGGGCAAAACCACAGATACAGCCTCAGAAGCCCCAGGACGCTTCAGATTTTACCGGCAAAACAATACTTATCGTTGAAGATGAACCTGATAATTTCGATCTTCTGAATATAATCCTCGGCAGGCTGAACCTTTATATTCTTCATGCATGGGATGGAAATGAAGCTATGAGGATTTTTGATGAACATCCCGAAACCGACCTGGTTCTTATGGACTTCAAATTGCCTGATGTCCCGGGACAGGAAATAACAAAAATGATGCTGACGCTGCGTCCTCAGCTGCCGGTTATCGCCACTACTGCTTATGCGATGCACGGCGACAAGGAAAAAGCCATGGACGCTGGTTGTGCCGGATACCTGGCAAAACCCATACGCATGAATGAATTACTCCAGTTACTTAAAAGTTTTCTTAATTAAGTAGAATCTTTGACGCTTTCAAACATCAATTGATATATGGCACCTGAGTTTCTGAGATCACTGCTCGATAATCTCCGCGAGGGGATAGCCATTTCGCAGGACGGGCGTTTCGTCTTTGTGAGCCAGGCATTTTGCCGGATATTCGGTTACACGGCAGAGGAAATTCTGGCAAAATCAAGTTCTGATGTTTTACAGATGGTGCACCCTGATGACCGGGAAAAACTGATAAAACCACATTATGAAAGGCTGGAAGGCAAAGTTGCACCTAATGCATATGAAGTCAGGGTATTGTCAAAAAACCTTGAGACAAGGTGGCTGGATGCAAGGGTTTCGGTAATAGATCACAATCTGAAACCGGCAACACTGATGGCTGTCATTGACATTACTGAAAGAAAAGTAATGGAGGAGCACCTGAGGGAGAGCATGGAAAGATTCCATGCCCTTGTAAATATCACACCCGACTTTATTGCCATACATGACACTGAAGGTGTATACTTATTCCTTAACCATTATGCAGAAGGTTTCGGAGAGAACGATATTATAGGAAAAAGTGCATTTGATTTTCTTGGCGAAGGCTCCCATGAGATTTTCAGGTATAACCTGCAGGAATGCATCCAAACCTGGACTCCCAGGAAATTTGAATATACTGCTTATGGAGATCGGGGCATACTGAAAATATTTGAGTCATGTTTAATTCCGTTGCTCGATAGAAACAAACAGGTGAATGTAGTTTCCTTTGCCAGGGATATTACCGATATAAAAAAGGCCGGGAAGGATATCCAGGACAAGATCTCAGAAATGGAACGTTTAGCCAATCTTACTATAGGCAGGGAACTGGCCATGATCGGGCTAAAGAAGGAGGTCAACAGGCTCCTTAAGGAGTCAGGCAGGGAAAAGAAATACAAAATAATAGAGGACGAAGGTTCTGAAGAAGGAAGCAAATGAACGGGGTTGTTGAAATAATTGATGTGATGAAGACGGTTCATGGCCTGGATATCTCCATGTTTGACCAATCTTTTCTTTCAAAGTCGATTGAAAAGCTATCGGCAGCTGAGAATGCAACTCAGCCCGGGGAATATTCAGGGCTCATCGCAACTGACAGTAAAAAAGCAAATGCACTTCTCGAAAGCCTGAACATATCCTACAGCGAGTTTTTCAGAAACCCTTTGACATTTGCTTTGCTCGAACAGATGGTCCTGCCCGGGCTGATAGAGGAAAAGCCGGCAAGCTCAGAGATCAGGATATGGTCAGCTGCATGCGCTGCAGGACAGGAACCATTTTCGATCGCAATGTTGCTCGACGATCTCATCCGCAGAAAAGAAAAATTATCAAGGTTCAGGATATTCGGGACCGATGTTTCGGAAAAAGAGCTTGAAAGAGCCAAAAAAGGAGTTTACAATTTCTCAGACATTCAAAATGTCAGTACCGGTTTGCTCAGGAAATATTTTACTCAGAAAGGTGACAGTTATATTATCTCCGGACAGATCATGGGCCATGTTTATTTCTCCTTTCACGACCTGACCGACGCCGATTACACCAGCCCCGCCTCCAGCATTTTCGGTGATTTTGACCTGGTTTGCTGCAGCAACCTGCTGTTTTACTACAATCCCGGGGTAAGGCAGCAGATACTGAACAGGCTGTACCTTTCACTCTCCCCTGGCGGATACCTTGTGACAGGTGAAGCGGAAAGAGACATTGTTAAACGGCACAGGTTCATTCCGGTGGCCGGTCCTTCGGCTGTTTTCCGGAAAATATGAAAACATCACGGTTTAATCAATAATGATTTTAAAACTATGAGATTGAAAAACCTGAAAATTAAAGCCCAGCTTCAGCTTGGCCTGGGCTTGATTCTCTTTTTCGTACTCGTCCTGGGGGCCGTTTCCTGGTATCAAAGCAACAGATTGTGGCAGCAAACAGAAGGCTTGTACAACCATCCCCTGAAAGTCAGACGGGCAATTTCGGAACTCACAACCGATGTGCTCAAGATGCACAGAAGCATGAAGGACATCATTCTGACCGATGATACCAAAAGAAGAGAAGAAGAGATTGAAGAAATCTACCTTTATGAGTCGGATGCCTTTATACAGCTCGATAGCCTGTCGAAACACTACCTGGGCCCCCGCAAAGACCTCATAGATATCAATAATGCTCTCATCCAATGGAAAGTGATCAGGGCAGCAATCCTGGACATTTTAAATTCAAAAAATGTCAGGGAGGCTGCAAAAAGTACCACGCATGAAGGACAGGGCGGCGCCCAGGTTGATTTGATCCTGAAGGAGATCAATGATGTGAGCCAGTTTGCATATATAAAGGGCGACACATTTTATCATAATGCAATAGAGAGCAAGATCATGCTTGAACGCCTTCTGATCACTCTCACTCTGTTAATACTGGCTTTGTCCTTTGTTATCATACTGGTGCTGATCAGAAACCTGAGGACCCCGCTGGATGAGATGATGGAGGTTACGGATGATTTCCGGGAAGGGAATCTTGAAGTCAGGATAAAATATTCGTCAGGCAACGAACTCGGTGATCTTGCTGCCTCGTTCAACAGGATGGCCGAGACCAATATGAATGAGATCAGGTGCAGGGAACGCCTGAACCAGATATCTGATATTATGCTCAGGGAGGATGAACTGAATCCGTTCTGCCTGAATGTGATCACTGTTATCATGAAGTCGACAGGTTCCCAGCTGGGTGCAGTTTACATGCTGGATCAAGAGAACACTTTGTTTGAGCCGTTGGTGACAATCGGCCTGAAGCGTGAACTTGCGAGGCCTTTTTCGGCAGAAGTTTTTGAAGGGCAATTCGGGCTGTCTGTCGCCAGCAGGCAGCTCACTCACCTGAAGGAGATTCCGACTGACACACCAATGATCTTCCAGACCACAGCAGGCGACTTCAGGCCCAGGGAAATGATCAGCATCCCTATACTCTCAGGGAATGAAATAGTCGTCATGGTGTCCCTGGCCAGCCTGGGATCTTATTCAAATGAGGCCCTGCGTCTTGTCAACGATATTTATGCAACCCTTACGGCCCGCTTTAACGGGGTGCTCGCTCATCAGAAGATCCTTGAATTTTCAGAGAAACTTGAATCCCAGAACCGGGAACTGGATGAGAGGGCCAAAGAACTTGGCATACAGGGCCAGGAACTCAGTGAACAAAACCTGGAACTGGAAATGCAGAAAGGCCAGCTTGACGAAGCCAGCAAGCTAAAGAGTACTTTCCTTTCCAATATGAGCCATGAGCTGAGGACCCCCTTGAATTCGGTCATCGCGCTTTCAGGTGTTCTGAGCCGCAGGCTTCGAAACACCATACCTGAAGACGAGTTCAGCTATATTGAGATCATAGAAAGAAATGGCAGGAACCTCTTGGCACTGATCAACGATGTTCTCGATCTTTCCCGCATAGAAGCGGGGCATGAGGAAGTCACAGCAGCGAATTTTACTGTTTATGAGCTTGCTGATGAGATTGTGGGAATGTTAGAACAACTAGCGAAAGGCAAGAAGATTTCCCTCGAAAACTCGGTCGGGCAGGATCTTCCTGAGATCAGGTCGGATTACAGTAAATGCCGTCATATCCTTCAAAACCTTGTCTCCAACGCTGTCAAGTTCACCGAACAGGGGAACGTTGAAATTAAAGCCAAACAGATCGAAAATGAGATGATCGTCACCGTTACCGATACCGGAATCGGAATTCCCGCTGAGGAACTGCCTTTTATTTTTGACGAGTTCCGCCAGGTTGACGGAAGTTCATCGAAAAAATTCGGTGGAACCGGCCTGGGTCTTGCCATTGCAAAAAAATATGCAAACCTCCTTCACGGGGAAATCAGGGTTGAAAGCCAGCCTGGTGTGGGCTCGAAGTTTACACTCATCCTCCCGATGAAGCTTGAGCCCTATAAAACATCGGGTTCAAATGAGGACCTCAAGGTGTACAGGAAAACCCGCCTGCCTTCCGAATTTCATGCTTCCTCCTCAGGGAAAGGTAAAACCATACTACTGTTTGAAGACAGTGAGGCAGCAATTATACAGATCAGCGATATACTCACCGAACAATCATATACGGTCCAGGTTGCAAGAAACGGGTCGGAAGCTATTGACCAGATCAAACTTTTCCATCCCCATGCAGTTATCCTCGACCTGATGATGCCCGACGTGGATGGCTTTGAGGTGCTTAAAAAGATACGTGAAAACCATGAAACATCTAAAGTTCCCGTACTGATCCTGACTGCCAAGCATATTTCAAAGGAGGAACTGAGTTTTCTGAAAGGCAATAATATTCACCAGTTTATCCAGAAGGGTGATGTGGGGAGGATAGAACTTCTCGCTACGGTGGATGCCATGGTAAATCCAATACCTGAAGGTATAAGGCAGCATAAACCAGGCAAGGCCGGGGTTAAACGCAAGGGCAAACCCCTTATCCTGGTTGTCGAAGATAATCCTGATAACATGAAAACGGCTAAGGCTATTCTGAGCCAGGAATACATTGTGCTTGAAGCGCGCGACGGTTCCGAAGGTGTTCAGCAGGCCCTTGCCCATAAGCCCGACCTGATCCTGATGGATATGTCGCTTCCTGTCATGGATGGTTTCGAAGCCTTCGATGCGATTCGAAAATCGGAAGATCACAAACATATTCCTATTGTGGCGCTGACCGCAAGTGCAATGAAAGGAAGCCGCGAAGATATCCTCGAATACGGGTTCGACGATTATATTTCGAAACCCATAGATGAACCTATGTTTTGGCGTGTACTGAAATATTATCTTGGAGAGCAGGAGAGATCATAAAACCCCGTTTGCAAGAGCATTGAAAAGGACTTCCGCAGGATGAAGAGCTTTTCGCCCCGTTCCGTCTTTTATCTGGTGGCGGCAGCTCGTTCCCGGGGCTGAAATAATGACTTCGGATGTGGTTTTCCTTATCTCAGGGAAGAGCACAAGTTCCCCGACATTCATTGACACGGGGTAATGTTCAGTTTCATAGCCAAAAGCGCCCGCCATTCCGCAGCAGCCCGATTTAATCTCTTCAACAGAATAATTTGCAGGCAGCGACAGCATTTTTCGTGTTGTTTCGACAGATGCCAGGGCTTTCTGATGGCAATGCCCGTGTAGCATTATCTTTGCAGGCTCTGAAGTGAACAGGGCAGGAGTGATCATCCCTGCCGACACTTCTCTCATGATAAACTCATCATACATCAGGCAATTGGCTGAAAGCTTTATTGCCTGCTCTTTTAATCCCTCTCCTGCAAGATCGGGGTATTCATCCCTGAAACCCAGTATTGCCGAGGGTTCTATGCCTACCAGTGGGATTTCCTTTGAGATAAGACCTGAGAAAGCTTTTATGTTGTTTATGGCGATAGTTTTTGCTTTTCTGAGCAGGCCCTTCGAGAGGAAAGTCCTCCCGCTGAGATCATGAGGTGCAGTCAGTACCTCGTATCCGAGCCTGTTGAACAGCATTACAGTTTTAATGCCGGTCTCAACATCATTGTAATTGGTGAATTCATCAACAAAGAGGTAAAAACTACCTTTCTTATGAATCAATGACCGGTTCAGCCCCGGCAGGTTTTTACCCAGCCACGTTCTGAATGTGGTTTTATGTAAAAGCGGAATGCTGCGTTCTGCGGCAAATCCCAGCAGCCTCCTGGAAATCCCGGAAAGCATCTTGTTTTCCTGGAAAAAATTAAATATTCCGGGGGCTATGCTTCCTATCCTGTTGATGCTGCTGATATATGCGATAAGCCGTGAGCGCATGGGGATTCCGTTGGCATCATAGTAATGCTGAAGGAATTCGGCTTTCAGCTTTGCTATGTCTACATTTGAAGGGCATTCACTCTTGCAGGCTTTGCAGCTCAGGCAGAGGTCCATCACTTCGTAAATCTCACGATGGTCGAACGGATTGGTTTTGGCTGAATTGGTGATGAATTCCCTGAGGATATTCGCCCTCGCCCTGGTGGTGGTGTTCTCATCGCCAATGGCCATGTAGGAGGGGCACATCCATTTCCCTGTAACTACGTTGTTCCTGCAATCGGCCGAACCATTGCATTGTTCTGCAGCCCTAAGTATCCCGTGGCTTGAGCTGAAATCAAACCAGGTCTCGATTTGCCTTGCCCTGATCCCGGGCTGATACCTTAGCTTGCTGTTCATCCTGGGCGTATCGACGATCTTGTTCGGGTTGAAAATATTCAACGGGTCCCAGCATTTCTTGATCTCTTTAAGCAGGGCGTAGTTTTGTTCACCAATCATCAGGGGAATGAATTCCCCCCTTAGCCTTCCGTCCCCGTGTTCTCCACTGAGTGAACCCCTGTATTTCTTGACGATCCTGGCAGTTTCAAGCGCAACGGTATGAAAAAGTTCAACATCGGCAGGGTCTTTCAGGTTAAGAACAGGCCTGAGATGGAGTTCGCCGGATCCTACATGGGCATAATAAACACAGTTCAGCCCGAGCTCTTTGAGCATGGCATCAAAATCTCCAATGTATGCAGGAAGGGCTGCAGGGTTTACTGCAGTATCTTCGGTAACCGGGACAGGCTTTCTGTCGCCGGGGTAGTTTGATAGCACGCCCAGCCCGGCTTTCCTAAGGTCCCATACTCTTTTTAATTCAGGGGGATTTATTACCGGGAAATGATAACCCAATCCTGCATCCCGCATCTCTTTTTCCATCAATTTGCAGATCCCGCTGATCTCATCCCTGCTCTCCCTGGCGAATTCCACTATGAGAATGGCGCCAGGATCCCCTTCAATAAAAAAACGGTTCTGCCTCTGGGTGATATTATCTTTTGTGCAGTCCATGATGGCTTTGTCCATCAGTTCAACCGATCCCGGTTTATATTTAAGCGCAACAAGGTTGGCAAGCAAGGCTTCGGGTACCGTATGGCAATGCACGCATACCAGGGCTTTCTGTTTGGGAGGAAGCGGCACCAGGTTCAGCCTGATCTCGGTCATGAACATCAGGGTGCCTTCGGAGCCGGAGAGGAGCTTGCAAAAATTAAATAGCGAAGTAGCGAGGTAGCGAGGTCGCGAAATTTGATCATCACGCCCTTCCTCACGATCTTCGTTACGTTCTTCGTCACGCCCTTCCTCACGATCTTCTTCACGTTTTTCATTAAACGGCTCTGTCTCCAGCAGCAGGTCAATGGCATAGCCTGTATTGCGACGATGCAGAACAGGATCCGGGTATTCGCGTCTTATCTCATCCTGGTTGGCCGGGTTGGAAAGCATATCGCGTATCTGCCTGTATATTTTATTTTCGAGGCTTTCACCAATACATTTAGAATTGAATTCTTCAACGCCCAGGTCAGTGAATTCAACTTCGGAACCGTCGCTCAGAAAGCCTTTGACCGAGAGTACATGATCGCGGGTGCTGCCATATAAAATGGAATGCGCCCCGCAGGAATTGTTCCCAACCATTCCACCTATCATGCAGCGGCTTGAAGTGGATGTTTCGGGACCAAAGAAAAGGCAGTGTTCCCCGACCACCTTATTCAGCTCATCCAGGATAACCCCCGGCTGAACCCTCACCCAGTGCTCAGCGGCATTGATCTCAAGAATCGACGTCATATACTTGGAAACATCCACTACCAGTCCTGATCCAACAACCTGCCCTGCCAGCGAAGTGCCTGCGGTGCGGGGGATAAGGGGGATGCCGTTTTTGCCGGCGAAAAGAATGAGTTTGCGTAAATCTTCATCATTACGGGGCCTTACCACCCCGGCAGGGACCTCCCTGTATGCCGAAGCGTCGGTGGCATACATCAGCTTCCAGGCATCATCGGCAAATACTTCTCCTTCGATCAGCAGGCGCAGTTCTTCGAGTTTTGCAGGGGTCAGGGGCGTCACACTCATTTCATTCGTTTTAGGAGGTCAAAAAAAACGTTATTCTCTTTGAGGATCTCAAACTCAGGCTGGGCCTGTGCCCTTGCTTTGCTCCTGAAACCATTGTCGCAGGCTTTCTTCAGGTTTGCAACTGCCTGCACTGTATCGTTTTGGCGGGCAGCAAGGATGGCCATCATATAATACGGCTCCGGATTATCAGGTTCGACCATATTATATATGCTGATCACAAGCTTCGTTTGTTCGGGATGATTCTGGGCCAAAAGGGCGTTGGCATTGGAATAGCAGAACAGGCCGAGGAAAGCCAGCAGGCGGTGGTTCATCAGGGTGTCATCGGGGTTCAGGCCCGGTTTGCGGTTGTCCCTGTACTTATCGAGCCTGGCCTTCCACCATTTAATATCCTTGCTATATAAGGCTTCCATGAGCATCTGCTGTTCTTTCTGTTCTTTCGCAAGAACGTCATCGAATTGTTTCAGGGAAAGCTTGTAAGCCTGGGAAGCCTCAAGGGATGCAATCTCTTTCTTCAGTGGCGCCAGGTCACTGAGCCCTTCAAGGCAGCTTATCCTGAAAGCCAGGTTCTGCCTTGCATACAGCATTCGCTTCCCTTTTACCAGTGAGTCGTAATCCGCAGTCATTGACGAAGAAAATAAGTTCATCACGCTGTCATTCTTTTTGATCCTGCCGTCTTTCATGGCATTGAAATTATGCCAGGCCAGGGCTTGTTCGATTTCCTTAAGGCCAGGCCAGCCGTGGATCCCGTCGAACTCGAGCATGAAATGCCTGAAATTCATCTGCCCCAGGGATTTGTCAAGTGACACCATCTCATTGAGGTTGAAATCGCCAAGTCCGACAATCCCGAAATAATCGAATTTATAGTTCGGGGGCTGCACTCCTGATGGGAAACCTGCACCGCAGCCGATGACGCCCTTGATATACGGGCGGTACATGGCCGTGGCCGTGGCAACCCTTGATCCTCCCGAGAAGCCCATCACATAAATCGCCAGGGTGTCGATCGGCAAACGGCTTTCCGCTTCCTCAAGCATGGCTGCAACTATCGCTTCACTTTCGGCAGGCGATTGCATATTTTTTGAATCATTCGATCCCATAAGGATGAAACCGTATTTTTCGGCCAGGCTGCTGAACCGTTTGACAGGCAGGCTGCCGTCGCCATGAGGGTCAAATGCAATGATCACCGGGTAGCGTTTCTGTTTAGCCGCAGTATTGAAACGGTTGCTGCATCCCGAAGGCAGGTATAGGGCATAGGTCAGGAGGGTGTTGGCTTTGCAGCTGATATGCTCATGCACCTTGCCTGCCTGAGGAAGGATAATTTCGGCTGCCTTTTTACTGGAGCTCCCCGAAGAACAGGAGAGAACCTGCAGCATCATGGCAATTATCAGCAGGGGTTTCGATTTCGTTGAAATCATGTTATGATCATTTACTGTAATAATCTGTCGACTGGAATATCTTATCTGCCGATTTTGCAATGAACCCGCTGTAAAGCCTGCCGTCCTTATCGGGGTAACGTTTTGCAAATTCATAATAGCATCCGGGGAC
>CAIJYT010000246.1 GCA_903824935.1 uncultured Bacteroidales bacterium
AGGAGGGCGCAGGTTAAAAATAAGCTGATGAGTAGGATTGATCGTTTCATGGTAAAAAGTTTATTTGTTACTGACCGTCTTTTGAATGCAATTCTTCTTCAACTGAACCAGGAAGACTGTTGTCGGGTTGTGAAAACTTCCCTGCAAGTATACCCGAATATCTTGCCGAATCCCTGAGTACGCTGAAAGCCTCATTCAGCAAAGGATCTGTTTTAAGAGTGCCGATGATCTTGCCTTTCTGAAAGTAATACCTGCCAAGGATATCCGCTTTAAGAAGCTCCTGCACCTGGTCCCTGTACTTTTTCAGGTCTTCCTTCTTGTCAGTGTCCATGCTGCTCTGAAGCTGGTCAAGCTCACTTTTGATGCCATCGTAATAATGTTCCTTTTCTGCTTCCTTCCTGAGTTTCTCAAGAGCCTGGTCGCTTCGTGTGGTATATTTGAAATCCTTGTCTTTAATATAAATCAGGAAGTCGTTGTACAATGAATCGCTGATCTCGAACTTGTCGGGACCTGCAATCGAGGGATGGGTGCGTTCAAAGAGTGTGGCGTAATCAAAGATCAGGAACTTGTTGTACAAAGCCAGTGCAAGATTACTGAACTGTCTTTCGACGGCTTTGACGTCGGGACTGATACCGCCCCCATCATATACTTTACGGCCGTGCTTTGTCTTGAATTCACGGATAAGTGAATCAGGAATTTTGTCGAAAGTGCCCTGCTTGTTTTTATGTGAATAATCTATGGCCTGTATGCATCTTCCGCTGGGGATATAGTATTTGGCCACAGTGATCTTCATCTGTGCGTTATAGCTAAGGGGCACCACATTCTGAACAAGGCCCTTGCCGAAAGTGCGCTGTCCCAGAACGACTGCACGGTCGAGGTCCTGAAGCGAACCTGCAAGGATCTCCGATGCCGAAGCGCTCTGGCTGTCAACTAAAATTATTATAGGAACGACAAGGTCTACGGGTGCAGAAGAAGTAAGGTGCTGCTGGTTCTTGTCTGCTTTCTGTCCTTTGGTGGATACAATCTCCTGCCCTTTTTCAACAAAAATATTGGCAATCTCAACAGCTTCGGTGAGCAATCCTCCCCCGTTTCCGCGGATATCGATGATGAGACCTTTCACTGTGTTTTTTTCCCTCAGGTTGATAAAAGCCTGGCGGAATTCCCTGGATGCGTTCTGGGTGAAACCTGTAAGCTTGATATAAGCGATGCTGTCCTTAAGCATGCCGGAGTATGGAACATTATCGATCTTAATATTTTCCCTGATGATCTCCTTTACCATTGTGTCGGATGAGGTGCTGCGTTCAACAACCAGTTTTACAACAGTGCCCGCCTGGCCTTTCAGTACGGCGCTGACTTCGTCATAGGTTTTATTTACTGCGGCCTGTCCGTTGATCCTGATGATTTTATCCCCTGCTTTAAGTCCTGCTTTTTGAGCCGGTGATCCTTCATAAGGCTCTGAGATAACCACATATTTACCCTGCTGATGGATAAGAGCCCCGATGCCGCCATATTGTCCGGTTGTTATAAAACGATAGTCTTCAACCTGGTTTTCGGGAATGAAATTCGTGTAAGGGTCAAGCGATTCGAGCATGGCATCGATACCGGTCTCGGTAAGCTGTCCCGGGTTGATCACATCCACATAATCAGTACTGAGCTCTTTCATCAGATTGGAATAAATATCCAGGTTTTTCATCAGCTCAAACCCGATATTGGCTTTCGTTGCCTCAGTTACAGGCTTGTCCTGCGAAAACACAGGGAAACCCGCCCCAAGTATAAAAATTATAATTGCTATTCTTACTATTCTCATATTCACAACTGTATAATCGTAATATTCATTTCGCCTTTCGCTTTTCTCTTTTCGCTACTTCGCTATTTCACTATTTCGCTACTTACTCACGGTACCGGGTCATATCCCTTCCCACCCCAGGGCTGGCAACGGCCTAATCTTTTCAGTGTCAGCCAGCCTCCTTTAAACGGCCCATGCTTCCTTATAGCTTCTATTCCATATTCAGAACAGCTTGGTGTAAACCGGCAGGAAGGCATAAGGTAGGGCGAAATCACTCCCTGGTAGATCCTGATCAGAAGAATGAAAAATCCGCTAAAGACTTTTTTCACACTCTCCATTTAAACGCTGCAAAAGTAAGTTTATTTTATCATGTATTGTACTGTAGTTCAGGATTTCTTTCGAGGTGTAGGTGATGCAGAAAGAGAGTGCGGGAGAATGCTCCCGGCCTGTTTTGTACAATACGGATTTATTAAGACGGTAGGCTTCCCTGATACGTCGCCTGATGAGATTGCGTTCAGATGATTTCTTATGGATTGCCTTGGGAACGCTGATAATTACCTGGTGAAAAGCAGTTGTGCCCTCTTTGGTTTTCATCCAGGTTACCCTGAACGGAGGGAGCTGGAATAATTTTCCTTCAGCAAAAAGGCAACGTATAGCCCGGTATCCGTGAAGACGTTCGTTCTTTGAGAAGGTGAGGGGCATTTCCTGAAATTTAACCCGTTGCTTTGAACATGCAGGGAATTGCCCTGCCGGGATTATTTTTTCTTGTTTTCCTTCGTAAGGAATTGTTCAATAGCGCTGGTGATAGACGGGGCTTCCTTGGTCGGGGCTTCAACGTCGAGCCTCAGTCCGGCATCTTTAATGGCTTTTGCAACAGAAGGGCCCAGTGCGGCAATCACCATATTACCCTGCTTGAAATTGGGATAATTCTTGAAGAGGGATTTGATACCTGCAGGACTAAATAAAACAATCATGTTAAATTTGGTGATGTCAGTGTCGGACATATCCCTGGCCAGGGTGCGGTATATGATTGCTTTTTTATAGATAACCTTGCTTTCTTCCAGCATCTTCGGTACATCCTGTTTATGAACGTCGGAGCAGGGAAGCAGAAATTTTTCACTTTTGTGTTTTTTGATCAGGTCGACAAGAAGTGAAAAACTCTCCTTGCTGTGAAAAATTTTCCTTTTCCTGAACTGGACATATTTCTGAAGATAGTAAGCAGTTGACTCCGAAATACTGAAATACTTCATGGATTCAGGCACTTCAATCCTCATTTCCTTGCAGATCCTGAAAAAATGATCAACGGCATTCTTGGAAGTAAAGATAATAGCTGTATAATCAAGGATGTTGATCCTGTCTTTCCTGAATTCTTTTGCAGGAATTCCCTCGATCTGGATTAATTGCTTGAAGGTAAAATTAACACAGAATTTTTTTGCAATTTCCCCATAGGGGGATTTTTCAAAATCAGACGGTGGTGGCTGTGAAACAAGGATATTCCTGATCTTCAATTTCAAAATTGTTATAAGTCAGACAATACTGAAATCAAAAGCCCTTGCTTAAAAGAAATATCCCTTTCAGAATTACAAGCAGGGGCAGGATTTCGAGGGTGCAAAGATACACAAATAAAAATAAGTAGGAAAATTTCTTCATGGAAATTCCGATAAAATAACCTCTCATCACCCTAAAAATATAAAGTAAACAAATGGATATCATGGTTATATAAAGCAATATATCGGAATGCAGGAATATTGTCAGAATCAGAAGCGGAAGGAGGATAAGTCCTGTAGTAAATATTGAAACAAGGATGTTCTGCAGATAATCCTTAGTGGTGAAGTATGTACGAAAAACGGTTCCAAGCAAGCTTATTATATATATTTTCAACATCCAGAAGAGGCTTGTTGCGACAGCACATAAAGCAAACACCTGGGGGGCGCCGAACCTGGCCAGGTGTCCGGGCACATATTCTTTAAGAATCAGGCTGAGAAACAGGCTATACGAAAACAGGTAAACAAGGGTAAGTGCAATGGAAATACGCTCTTTGAAAAGGTTCCCTTCTTTGGTCAATAAATTCAGGAAGCGTTGAGATAGAGGCGCATACAAGATTTGCTTCATTCGTTTAAAATAGAAAAATTGTACCCATGCGAGGATAATAAAGCAGCCGAGAAAAGAAAGAACTATCCAGTCGGAAGGATAATTTGAACGGGAAGGACTGTTTAATGTTTTTACCTGCAGATGATGCTCTTTGAATGGAGAGGTCTCAAAGTGTGGTGCGGGCCTGATAAGGCTTTGCAGGGTAAGTGTTGTGTCCGGTGAGTATTTGGTGGGGTTCACACTGCTGCAAAATTATAATTGTTCCACGAAATGGTTCCATAAGGTATCGTCAGGGAGAGGAGCCGTGATCAGGAGAGGGGCCTGTTTTACAGGGTGGGTGAAGGATATGGTCCTTGCATGAAGATGGATTGAACCATCGGTATTTGACCTTGCATAACCATACTTCAGATCACCTCGGATAGGGCAGCCCAGGTGTGAAAGCTGCGCCCTGATCTGGTGATGTCTTCCCGTAAGCAGGTTGACCTCAAGCAGGTAATAATCTTTACTTTTTCCTATCACCTCGTAGATAAGTTCGGCAAGCTGGGTCCTGCTGCTGCCCGAAGGTTCCACAAACGATTTATTCCTGGCCTCGTCTCTTCTCAGGTGGTTTACAAGCCTGTCGCTTTCTTTCGGGGGCATATTCTTTACAACAGCCCAGTAGGTTTTATTTATTTTACCTTCTTTGAGGAGCTCATTTAAACGGCTGAGTGATTTTGAAGTTCGTGCAAAAATGACAGCTCCGCTTACAGGCCTGTCGATACGGTGCACAACCCCCAGGAACACTTCACCGGGCTTATTGTATTTTATTTTTATGTACGATTTTAAAATTTCGCTCAGGGGCTGATCGCCTGTTTTATCCCCCTGTACAATCTCCGAAGGAAGTTTGTTGACAACAAGAATATGGTTGTCCTCATAAAGGATGCGGCTCTCAATACTGCTCACGTTCATTAGGGAAATTGAGCGTTTTTATATCGTTTATGTATGAGTCTACAGCTCCTTTGATTTCTTCCGAAAGATTATGATAACGCCTCAGGAACCTTGGCGAAAATTCCATGGTGATGCCCAGCATGTCATGCAGAACAAGAACCTGTCCGTCAACTTCGGACCCTGCACCTATGCCGATAAGGGGAATCTTAAGTTCAGAGGTGACCCTTCCCCCGAGTTTGGCCGGTATCTTCTCAAGAACTATAGCAAAACAACCTGCATTTTCAAGAAGGTGAGCGTCTTCAACCAGCTTAGTGGCTTCAGATTCGTTCGTGGCACGAACCACGTAAGTGCCGAATTTATGGATCGACTGAGGGGTTAGGCCAAGATGCCCCATCACAGGGATGCCTGCCGATAAAATCCTGTCAACCGATTCAATAATCTCTTTACCGCCTTCCATTTTTACAGCATCTGCCCCACTTTCCTTCATGATCCTTATAGCCGAATTCAATGCTTCCTTGGAGTTGCCCTGGTAAGTCCCGAAAGGCAGATCAACAACGACCAGTGCGCGTTTTACCGCCCTTACAACCGATGAGGCATGATAAATCATTTCGTTCAGGGTGATCGGAAGAGTGGAGGTGTAGCCTGCCATCACATTGGAAGCCGAATCCCCCACAAGGATAATATCAATACCTGTACTCTCGAGTATCTTGGCAAAAGAGAAATCATATGCCGTAAGCATGGCAATTTTCTCTCCCTTGACTTTCATTTCCTGTAACACATGGGTCGTCACTTTTGTGACATTGCGAAAAAAATAAGCTGCCGACATAAGCTCAGAATTTGAATACAAAGGTATTACAATAAAATTTGTTTATCACTTCGTCGTTTATTACAAATATGTAATTCACTTTAATTATCTTTGCAGAACTATCGATATTTCTCTTGCTAAATGAAAAAATACTCCTCTCTGCTTCTTCTTGCTGTTACCCTTTTCTCTCTGGCTTCCTGCAAAAAAACTCTGAATGTTAACGCGGATTGGAAAGATGTTAGCGTGGTGTTTGGCCTTCTTGATCAAACCGAGTCAGTTCATTATGTGAAGATCACCAAGGCGTTTCTTGGCCCGGGTGACGCACTGCAGTTCGCGGCTATCTCCGATTCGAGTAATTACGATTCCCTCCAGGTTTACATGCAGGAATATAATAATACTATCCTGCTTCGCACCATTGCCTTTCATGATACACTGATCCAGAACAAGGACAGCGGCATTTTCTATTTCCCGAATCAAAGGGTTTATGTCACTTCTGCCAAGCTATATGCCGACCTGACATATCACCTGGTCATTAATGTCATAAATAAGGACGGAACAATCAAGAAAACCGTCGAAGGCAGTGCTACCTTGATCGGCGACCTTGATGTTTCAATACCCATGAGTGTCCAGCGTGCAAACTTCCAGTCTGGAAAAATGACAGAAGTCAAATGGACCTCGGCAAAGGGAGGTGTGCGTTACCAGGTTAACATAAGGATACATTATCTCGAAACTCCGAACGGGGATCCAAGTCAATCAGTTTTTAAAGCCCTGGACTGGCTTGCCCTTTCCAACCTCAAGTCGCTTAATGCGAAAGGCGGTCAAACGATGGACTATTTCATCAACGGCGATGGATTTTACAGTTTCATTGGCTCCCAGCTTAAAAATGACACTGTCAACGGGCAGGTTGTTACACGTGCTCTCAGGACCTGCGATTTCATGTTTACTGTCGGATCTGAAGATTTGAGCACCTATATGGATGTTACGGAACCCTCAATGACAATCATCCAGGAAAGGCCCCCCTTTACCGATATCGTTAACGGGATCGGCCTGTTCTCGGCCCGTACCGTGAAATCCGTGGATTCCCTTCTCTTCAGCACATTCACCCTCGACGAGATCAAAACCAACCAGTACACAAAAAAACTGGGATTTTAATCAATCCCGGTAAATTCCCAGCAGCTTGCTGCAGAATCCGGGGCCGGGGATTGCACCGGGGTTCATACCTTTGATTTCTCCTCATTCCATTTCTGTCTTTTTGTCATCTTTTGTCAGAGTTTTTCTATTTGGCACAATGATTGACTATTGTGACATACTTCTCAAAATTTACAATAAAAGGAGATAATCATTATGGGAAAAATAATTGGAATTGATCTTGGAACTACAAATTCCTGCGTTGCAGTGATGGAAGGTAACGAACCTGTTGTAATTGCAAACAGCGAAGGAAGAAGAACAACCCCTTCTATCGTAGCATTTACCGAAAACGGGGAAAGAAAAGTAGGTGATCCTGCCAAACGTCAGGCTATTACCAATCCGACGAACACTGTGTTCTCGATAAAACGGTTTATGGGTGAAACCTTTGACCAGGTGCAGGTTGAAACGAAACGAGTGCCTTATAAAGTTGTGAAGGGCGAAAATAACACCCCAAGGGTTGATATCAGCGGGAAATTATATACGCCCCAGGAGATATCGGCAATGGTTCTTCAGAAGATGAAGAAAACCGCCGAAGACTACCTGGGTCAGGAAATAAAGGAAGCTGTAATTACAGTTCCTGCCTATTTCAGTGACTCCCAGAGGCAGGCAACAAAGGAAGCAGGTGAAATAGCAGGTCTTACGGTTAAACGTATCATCAACGAACCTACTGCTGCTGCTCTTGCTTACGGCCTTGACAAAAAGCACAAGGACATTAAGGTCGCCGTGTATGATCTTGGAGGCGGAACTTTTGACATCTCCATCCTTGAACTTGGTGACGGGGTGTTTGAAGTAAAATCTACCAACGGTAATACCCATCTTGGCGGAGATGATCTTGACCAGGTTGTGATCGACTGGCTGGCCGACGAATTCCTTAAAGATGAGGGCATCGACCTCCGCAGAGACCCAATGGCATTACAGCGTCTGAAAGAAGCCGCAGAAAAAGCCAAGATCGAACTTTCAAGTTCGGCTGAAACAGAGATCAACCTGCCCTATATCATGCCGGTTGACGGAGTTCCCAAGCATCTTGTTAAAAAACTTTCAAGGTCGAAATTTGAACAACTTGTCGACCACCTTATGCAATCTACAATTCCTCCCTGCCAGCAGGCGCTGAAGGATGCAGGAATGAAAGCATCGGATGTTGACGAGGTAATTCTCGTTGGCGGATCCACCAGGATACCTGCAATCCAGAAGATCGTAAAAGATTTCTTCGGGAAAGAACCTTCAAAAGGAGTAAATCCCGATGAAGTTGTAGCCGTTGGTGCAGCCATCCAGGGAGGTGTCCTTACCGGTGAGGTGAAGGATGTTCTCCTGCTCGACATAACCCCGCTCTCACTGGGTATCGAAACTCTTGGTGGTGTCTTGACAAAACTTATCGAATCAAACACCACAATTCCTACAAAAAAATCTGAGGTTTTTTCAACGGCAGCCGACAGCCAGACTTCAGTGGAGATACATGTGCTACAGGGCGAACGCCCCATGGCCACCCAAAACAAGAGCATCGGCAGGTTCCATCTTGACGGAATTCCGCCTGCTCCCCGGGGAATTCCACAGGTTGAGGTCATTTTCGACATAGATGCAAACGGTATCCTTCATGTTACAGCCAAAGACAAAGCAACAGGCAAGTCGCAGCAGATCAGGATCGAAGCATCTTCCGGCCTTTCCGACGAAGATATCAGGAAGATGAAAGAAGAAGCCCAGCGCAATGCCGACTCCGATAAAAAGATGAAGGAAGAGATCGACAAGATCAATCAGGCCGACACTATGATCTTCCAGACTGAAAAACAGCTCAAGGAGTTTGGCGAAAAGATCCCTGCCGACAAGAAAGGCGGCATAGAGACTGCACTCGAAGCTCTGAAAACCGCTCACAAGAACAGGGATGTGGCTGCAATCGACAGCGCCCTTGCAAACCTGAATTCCATCTGGCAGGTTGCTAGCGAAGAGATGTACAAGAACACCCAGGGTGCCCAGCAGGGTCCCCAGCCTGGTCAGCAGCCTGGCCCTGAACAGGGCGGAAGCCAGAAAGGCCAAAGCAATGACGAAGTGACAGATGTTGACTTTGAAGAAGTCAAGGATAAATAATTTCCAAACTGATAATTTTGAAACAGGGTGCCCCAAAAGGGCACCTTTTTTTTTATTCAGGATATCACTTTTACGGCTTCGCCGGATTAAGGAGCGGATCAAATACAATTTTATGAAAAAATCATGCATACTGGTCTGCTCTGTCCTGGTAGCAGTCTCCCCTTTGATGGGACAGGGTTTTGAGACCTTTCAGAACTTCCCTGCAACGACAGGAAGCTACACCAGCGGCAGCTTTACGGGAAACGACGGCTCAACCTGGAATTATACCCAGTGCAGGGGAGATAAATTTATCGAATCACCCACGCCCTGCCTCGGAAAAAGAAGAAACCCCATGGCAAAAATAGTTTCGGGAACTATCAGCAATGGCTGTCGTAAGCTTATTTTCTCATACCGCCAGGCTTTTTCCACCGCAGTAAACCTCGAGCTCCTGGTAAACGGGATATCGGTGAAAAATGTGGTCAGTGCGGG
>CAIJYT010000247.1 GCA_903824935.1 uncultured Bacteroidales bacterium
ACAAACAAAATGGTACAACAGTACAGATACATTATGCGATTTATGTATGTATTCGCTTTCGCTCATACATGCAAAGATATTAATACGCCGCAAGCGGCGGGGAACTAACCCCTAAAAGAGATTAGATCCATGGTTACCAGTTACATCACCATCATTTGAACAGGAGACGCCACAACATAAATACCCGGAATCTGAAGTCATAGAAAGTCCCCAGAACTCATCACTGCAACTGCCTCCGAAACATTTTTGCCACACAATATTACCGCTCTCATCTGTTCGTACCAACCAGTAATCAGCACCACCATGATTGTTGGTTACATTTCCGTTATTAGACCATGTAGCACCAGTTAGGATATATCCTCCATCCAAACAATGGTCCATCCAAACAGGTCCATCAATATCAGATCCACCAAAACAACTTGAATTTAAAATATTTCCGGTTGAATCAATGCTGACTAACCAAAAATCTATATTACCGTGATTCCCATGAACATCTCCATTATTTGAGGTGGTCCCTCCAAAAAGGAAATAACCAGACGAAGATGGTAAGACCGAGTATCCAAGATCATCTCCGCTTCCACCGTAACATTGTTGTCACAAAATCTGCAGCGACTGGGCCTGCAATTCAAATCCTGCAAGTAATGGAATGAGACAACAAAGGAAAATCTTATAACGATTTTTCACTGCTGAAATTTAAATGTGAAGATAATCATTTTTTATTTTTCACCTGACGCAAGCAGCGAACTCCCGTTCAGAAAAAATATCCTGATATTTGCCGGCAAATTATAATCCGATTGAAAGACATCCTTCATACCGCCTCCAAGTTCAGGATCGGATGCATGCCCACCGGATTTGAAAGAATAGGTTCCGGGCATATCAACGACTCCTACTATATCAAAACAGATCCTGATGAAGCAATGGAATATGTGCTTCAAAGGATCAATCATCATGTTTTTACCGATGTTCCTGCACTTACGGATAACATCCTGAAGGTGACGAAACATATCTCAGCAAAGATCAATGAAGGTAAAAATGATATCCCTTTTGAAAGCCTGCACCTGATCCCATCGGCCGACGACCTTTTCTATTATAAGGATGATGAAGGGAATTACTGGAGGATGTATAACCACATCAGGGGAAGCAGGAGCTATGACCTGGTACCTGGTCCGGAGCTTGCATGTGAAGGTGGAAAGGCATTCGGACTTTTCCTTAAGTTGACTTCCGATATGGATGCTTCAGGCCTGTTTGAGACGATTCGCGATTTTCATAATATAGGAACCAGGCTGGCTGCTTTCCGCAGGGTTTGCAAGGAAGATCCCAAAGGCAGGATTCAGGGAGCGAATGAAGAGATTAGGTTTGTTGAGGAACGCGCTGAAGAAATGCATACCATTCTGAAACTTGGCCGTTCGGGCCAGATCCCGCTGAGGGTCACCCATAACGACACCAAGTTCAACAATATATTGTTCGACCCTGACAACAGGGCTGTATGCATTGTTGACCTGGATACGGTTATGCCGGGTTATGTGCTTTATGACTTCGGTGATGCCATCCGCACCGGGGCAAATTCGGGGGCCGAGGACGAATCCGATCTGTCGAAAGTGAACATTGACCTTGAACTTTTCAAAGCCTACAGCATTGGATTTATTGAGACTGCAGGAGATTCCCTAACACCCAATGAAATTAAACACCTCGCATTTTCAGCCAGGTTCATGACCTTCATTATCGGCCTGAGGTTCCTCACCGATCACCTGGCAGGCGACACCTATTATAAGATCCATTTCCCCTGCCACAACCTGCAAAGGGCAAGAGCCCAACTGAAGCTCGTACGAAGCATGGAGGAAAATGCAGCTTCCATGGAAGGAATAATTTCTGATCTTTGCAAAAAATAAGCCTGAATACAATCCTATGATAAAGAAACTATGTCTATTGCTGGCAGTATTTTGTTTCGCCGGTACTTTGCAGCTGTTGGCCCAGGCCAACACCACGATCAACATCATCCCCAAACCGGTTTCGGTAAAAATGAAAACGGGAACTTTCGAGATCAATTCAAATACAGTCATCTGTGTTGAATCGGTTGACTCCGATGCCGCATGGAGCGCGGGTTTCTTCAAGGACCTGCTGGACAAGGCCGGTTTGAAAGGGATCAAAGTCCAGGAAGCGCCGAAAGATATAAAGTCGGTTAAGAATGCCATCTTCCAGATCG
>CAIJYT010000248.1 GCA_903824935.1 uncultured Bacteroidales bacterium
GCTGCGAAAGGTCAAGCATCTTCTGGAACTGGTCAGGACTCAGATCATTGAAGAAAAAGTAGATCGGGTTCAGTGGAATTGAATTCTTCCTGACTTCATAATGCAGATGAGGGGACGTACTCTTGCCTGTATTTCCCACATAACCTATGATCTGCCCGCGCAGGATCTTCTGACCCGGCTTTACAAATATCCTTGAAAGATGGGCATAAACAGTTTTGTAGGTATGACCGTGGTCTATTACCACTTCATTCCCGTAACCGCCTTCACCGTCCCTGGCTGCAAACTCAATAGTTCCATTGCCTGTTGCATACACCTCAGTACCAACGGCGGCAGTAAAATCCATGCCCTCATGAAACTTCCTGACCTTATAAAAAGGGTCAACCCTCGTCCCGAAATAGGAACCTATCCTTCGGAGGTCCTTATTGTTGATCGGCTGGATGGCAGGTATGCAGGCCAGCATCTGTTCCTTGTTCTTGGCCATGCTGAACACTTCGTCGAAGGACCTGGACTGAACATACAACTGCCCAAGTATCTTGTCCATATTTTTCGAAGTTTCGACCATTAATTCCTCGTTGGAATACCCCTTTAGCTTTTCATAACGGTCTATTCCCCCAATCCCCGCTTCCCTGACAGAACCTGGTATTGGTTCAGCTTCAAAAATAACACGGTAAATATTATCATCCCTGTCCTGAAGGTCCCTGATGACCTTCGTGACCCTGTCGAGCTGGTCGTTAAGCATCCTGTACTGGAATTTCATCTGCTCAATCTCCCTCTTCTGGGCTTTCATCTTTGGCGAATCAACAAAGTTGTAGGCCAGCAACAGCATTGCAACGGCAAACACCACGCCCGTAGAGAGATGCGTGAAAAAATACAGCAGCCTCTTCCGGAAGGTGGTCTGCACCCGGTCGAAAGTGAGGGATTTCTTGTTGAATTTATATTTAACCTTGCTCATATGCAGCAAAAATTAAGAATCGTTCAAAACAGGCTGCCTAAGTCATGCAAAATTAAGTAAATAATTAACTTTGCTGCTAATAAGGGGATCACAAAAATTGTTAAACCCAGCTAATGAATTGTTAATCCATAGTTTAAATGAACTCAGCCTCAGTAAGACAAGCGTTCTTTGATTTCTTCAGATCCAAAGGCCACCAGATAGTGCCTTCTGCTCCAATGGTCATTAAAAATGACCCCACCCTGATGTTTACCAATGCCGGGATGAACCAGTTTAAAGACCTGTTCCTCGGCAACAAGGAAGCAGCAATCAAAAGGGTGGCCGACACCCAGAAATGCCTCAGGGTTTCAGGCAAGCATAATGACCTCGAAGAAGTCGGGATAGACACCTATCACCACACCATGTTCGAGATGCTGGGGAACTGGTCCTTCGGTGATTATTTTAAAAAAGAAGCCATTGAATGGGGATGGGAATTCCTTACCGAAGTGGTAAAGATCCCCAGGGACAAGATGTTCGTTACGGTTTTTGAAGGCGACAGTAAAGAAGGACTTGAAAAGGATAATGAAGCTTATGATTACTGGAAAGCCATGATCCCCGAAGACCATATTCTTATGGGCTCAAAAAAAGATAATTTCTGGGAAATGGGAGATACCGGCCCCTGCGGCCCCTGTTCCGAGATCCATGTCGACCTTAGGGATGAAACAGAACGCAGCAACGTCCCAGGCCAGCAGCTCGTAAACAAAGGTCACCCCCAGGTTATAGAGATATGGAACCTTGTCTTCATACAATATAACCGCCAGGCCAACGGGCAGCTCAACGCACTACCCGCAAAGCACGTTGATACCGGTATGGGTTTTGAACGTTTGTGCATGGCCCTGCAGGGAAAGAAATCGAACTACGATACTGATGTGTTCCAGCCCCTGATAAACCATCTTGCAAGCCTTGCCGAAAAGGAATACGGTTCGGATCTCAAATCCGACATCGCCATGAGGGTTATTTCAGATCATGTGAGAGCTATTTCATTTGCCATTGCCGACGGCCAGCTGCCCTCGAATGTCAAAGCCGGCTATGTGATCCGGCGGATCCTTAGAAGGGCTGTGAGGTACGGATATACCTTCCTCGGGTTCAAAGAGCCTTTTCTGTACACACTCGTACCCGTTCTGATCAAACAGATGGGGCCCTTCTTCCCTGAACTTATTTCACAAAAGGATCTCATTGTCAATGTGATGAAGGAAGAAGAGACTACATTTCTCAGGACACTGGCAACGGGGATACAGAGGTTTAATACCTATATTGAATATCGTATATTGAACAAGGAATTACGAATTAAGGATGAAAGCTCCATAATTGAAGGAGGGTTTGCTTTTGAGTTATTCGACACCTACGGATTTCCGATTGACTTAACCCAGCTGATGGCCCGCGAGGCTGGTTGGGAAGTCGATATGGAAGGTTTCCAGAAAGGGCTTGAAGAACAGAAGTCCAGGTCAAGGCAGGCTGCCAGTGTGCAAACAACCGACTGGGTGGTCCTTGTTGAAGATGCCGAACTGTGTGAATTCGTAGGATACGACGTCCTGAAAACAGAAACAGAGATCACCAGGTACCGAAAAGTAACAGCCAAGGGTCAGGAACTTTTCCAGCTTGTCCTGGAGAAGACTCCCTTTTATGCTGAGTCAGGCGGACAGGTTGGCGACAAAGGCTGGCTCATTTCCGAAGGAAACAGGATTGAGGTTCTCGACACTCTTAAGGAAAACGGGCTTGTCATTCATATCTGCAATTCGCTCCCTGCCAGGCCGGGAGAGCCTGTAACCGCCGAAGTTGATGCGGCAAAACGCAGAATGACCGCAAACAACCATTCCGCAACCCACCTGATGCACGCCGCATTGCGCAAGGTGCTTGGCTCCCATGTTGAACAAAAGGGATCACTGGTGGATGACGAATACCTCAGGTTCGACTTTACCCACTTTGCCAAGCTGAGTAAAGAAGACATAGGTGCTGTGGAAAAGATAGTCAACGCAAAGATCCGCGAAAACATCCCCCTGCATGAAGAAAGGGCAATGCCGATTGCACAGGCAAAAACAATGGGGGCAATGGCCCTTTTTGGAGAAAAATACGGGGACTTTGTGAGGGTTGTAACCTTTGACCCTGCTTTTTCAATTGAATTCTGCGGAGGTACCCATGTGGCGGCCAGCGGGCAGATCGGGTTGTTCAAGATCACCTCAGAAAGCGCAATTGCCGCGGGAGTGAGGAGGATTGAAGCCATCACGGCCGACAAAGCAGAAACCTGGTTCTATGAAAAACTTCAGCTGCTTGACGAGGTTTCCGACGCTCTTAAAAATCCCAAAGACCTGCTGAAAGGCTTGAAAAACCTGGTAGAAGAAAATCAGTCCCTTAAAAAAGATTCTTCGGAACTTTCGAAGATCAAAGGAGGGCAGGTTAAAGAAGATCTGCTGAAGAATGCAGAAGTAATCAACGGAATTACCTGGATCTCCGCAAAACTGGATCTTGACACAGATACAATTAAAAACCTTGCTTTTGAGCTGAGGAATTCAGCTGAGAATGTGTTCGTAGTCCTCGCCAATGAAACCGACGGAAAAGCCGGGCTTACCGTGGCAGTTTCAGATGCCCTGGTCAAGGCAGGCAAACTGAATGCTGGAACCATTGTCAGGGAAATTGCGAAGGAAGTCGAGGGAGGCGGAGGCGGTCAGCCACATATTGCAACAGCAGGAGGCAAAAACCCTGCAGGCATTCGGGCAGCTCTCGAAAAAGCCAGGATGATCATGGACCGTGAATCGTGATCCGTGATCCGTGAATCGTGATCCGGAATATCCTGCATCCCGCATTATGAGGATACGATTTTGGCATAAACATTTCCCCGGGCTTCAAACAAATATTATTAAATTTGTATACGTTCCCCATTCGCTGATTTTCATGAAACGATTCAGTTTTTTCATATCAGCCCTTATGCCATTCCTGTGCTTCATCTCACTGGCCGGTTACGGTGAAGGGTCGAAAGAGCTGAATAAAGGCTGCAAGTTCTGGTCAACCTACCTTTATTTATGCAACGATTTCACCAATCACTGCACTGATACCAATGGCATACGTTCGCAGTTTGCTACTTATGATGCAACTCACCATGCACCTGACGATTCCAAGCTTTATTTTGTAGCCCGTTCAGATGAGCTTGTTTATTTGGGGTTTAACGGGTCGCCCACAGATACGATCCCTGGACTGGATATCGTATACCGTATATGTGACAGCACCGGGGCAGTTGTGTACGCCGAAGATTACCTTCCGAAAACTGTAGGTTCAACGGGGTTCATTCCCTCATTGATCGAGGCCTGTCAAGGCCCTAACCAGATTTATAGTACTATTACCGGGTATAATGCAATAGAATGGACACCTCCAAAACCGGGAACCTATTACATCGAGTTTTCTGAAAAATTCAACAGCTCATTTTATACCGGCAGGTTTTTTCTCTATCTGTTTGATATAACAATTTATGCCCCTATTACATCTGCGGTCAAACCCGGAAGATTATTCTCCAAAGCCTGGCAGTTCGCTTCCAACGCTTTTACGGGAACAAATTATATTTTGTCGGATGACGGCATTGTGACCTCCGCAGAATTTGACCAGATGAACGGAGGCGGCTGGATACAGTATGCCAACCAGACAGGCTGCGGCAACACCAACTGGGTTGACGACAGGAAATCCCTGTTCAACCAGCAGGCCTTGTTTCCACAGTATAAAATTTTCATGAACTCCCCCGACCCGGATGTTTTTCCCATTGCTCAAAGCCTGGGGCAGGTCATACCGCCCGATCCGGCCGGTACGAGGAACTGTGACGGGACGATTGACTATACAGTAAATGTTGACAAAGCAGGAAATGTCCAGATCCAGCTGAATTTTGTTCCATCGACCTATATCTCCCGGATGATAAGCCAGGTGGTTAGTCCAGGGTCCAATACCATCCATTGGGATGGGAAAGACGGGAGCGGGATAGAAGTGCCCAATAATGTGGCTGTAGGTCTGGTAGTCACCTATATTAACGGGCTCACGAACCTTCCTTTATATGATGTGGAAAGCAACGATTCGGGCATTCTTGTAACACTGGTCGCACCTACCGGCAACCCTCTCAAGGTTTACTGGGACGACTCAAATATCTGGGACGGTACCTGCACAGGATGCCAGGCAGGCCGGGGACAAAACACCATGGATGTCAAAACCAACGTTCTTACGGGAGGATGCGCAAACCCTGTCATATACCCGCCGGGCTGTCATAAATGGCCATTTTCAGGAAAAGGATGGGGCAACCTCAATACGATTAATTCATGGTGGTATACAGTCACCACGAGCTCCACTTATCCTTCCATCGCCGAATGGCGAAGCCCCAAGCTCCTGTTGTTCGTTGACGGGCCGTTAACGGCCTGCGCAGGCACCACGGGAGTACATATTTCAGTTTACCCCGATCCCAACACCGATGAATATCACTGGGGATACACCGGTACCGGCCTAACTTTCATCCCCTCGGCAACTACAACAATTCCTTCAGTTACCCTTGATTTTGCCCTTACAGCCACTCCCGGTGACATTACTGTTTACGGGACCAATACCAACTGCAGCGGCTCGCCCAGCCCGATTGTCAGCCTTCCTGTGACCATCACTGGAGCTATTGTCCCTCCCGACCTGGGGCCTGACAGGACCGTGTGCACTGGCCCCCAGGCTTTACTGGATGCAGGGCCGGGGTATCTTGCCTACTTCTGGTCCACCAATGAAACCACCCGCAGCATTTCAGCCAAACAATCAGGAAAATACTGGGTGAGGGTGGGGCAAAACGGTTGCACAGCCAGCGATTCTGTAAACCTCGTGGTTCTTCCATTAAACCCGACTAAGCTGAAACCCGATACTGCGATCTGTGAAGGGCAAAAATACATCCTGTACCCCGGGAAAAACTTCATCTCGATACTCTGGAGCACAGGTGATACTTCAAAAACTATTACGATTACCGCTGCGGGGCGTTACTGGGTGCATACGGTTGACATAGACAACTGCCCGGGAGCAGACACTGTGAAAATAGCCCTGAAGCCTGCGATAAATGTAAATCTTGCCCGGGATACCTCGCTTTGTTCGGGTTCCTCCATTGTACTGCACGCCACTTTTCCCGGTGCTGCGTACCTGTGGCAGGACGGCTCAAAGGATTCCCTGTTAACGGTGACCCAGCCGGGAACCTACTGGGTGCGTGTGAGCCACGACAGCTGTGCCGTGCTCGATACGTCAACAGTAAGCGTATGCATGGGTGGTGTATTTTTCCCAACCGCTTTTGCCCCGGGCAGTACTGTCGGGAATAATTATTTCAGGCCCCTCGGGCCCGCATTGTCAAAGTTCACTCTCAGTATTTTTGACCGCTGGGGACAGCAGGTTTGCATCACCGACAACCCTGAAACAGGGTGGGACGGGACATACAAAGGAACTATATGCCCTCCCGGAGTTTACGTTTATATGGTTTCCTATGAATTGGCCGGCTCACCCGGCACAACAGTCAAAGCCGGGGGGACTGTCACATTGGTCAGGTGATTTTTATATTTTAACAGCAGATTTTCCAAAACCCATGATCACAGCCGAATTAATTTACAGGCAAACAGAGGCCTTCTGCAAATCCAATGCCGACGAGGCCATCGTTAAAAAATATTCAAAGTATTTCAAGGAAGGGTATGATGCCTGGGGCGTCAGTTCGGAACTGCTGAACCAGCGGGTGTCCGATATCCTTGACGTCCCCGGGATGACAATGGGACAGGTCAATCAGGTATGCCTGCTTCTCGTTAAGTCGCCTAAATATGAGCTGACTTCCATTGCAGGCCTTCTTCTTAAAAAAATGATGAAGGAATGGGATGATGAAACGCTGGTGACGCTTGAAAAGATCTTTGAGAGCGGGATAAACAACTGGGCGCACACTGACTGGATCTGCAGCGAGATCATTCCCGACATGATCAAAAAGAAGCTGATTGACATGGATTCACTGAAACCCTGGAGGAAGGCTGCCAACAAGTTCCAGAGGAGGGCTTCAGTGGTAGGTTTGATCAAGCCTATGAAAAAAGCATCTGATTTCAAGCCTTATTTTGGTTTTATCGATCCTATGATGACGGACGAGGAAAGGGTGGTTCACCAGGGGCTGGGATGGTTCCTTCGCGAAGCCTGGAAAAAACAGCCTGATCCCACCGAAAAATTCCTGCTGAAATGGAAAGATTCGGCGGCCCGCCTGATTTTCCAGTATGCAACTGAAAAGATGACCCCTGAGCAAAAAGCCAGGTTCAGGAAGGCAAAATAAAATTAAATTGGTATTAACCCCAGGGCAGAGCCCTGGACCCGGATTCCGCCCCAGAGGGGCGGGGAATTTACCGGGAGAGATTAAAAGATCTCAGAAC
>CAIJYT010000249.1 GCA_903824935.1 uncultured Bacteroidales bacterium
TCCGAATTTATATGCATTTCCAAAGCATATCATGCTGGGTGAACCCAACATTCAATATGGCCCGTTGCCTCCGAAATACCGTCATCAGTTCTATCCTTCACCCGCAGTGAGCAGGCACAAAACGGAGGTTAATACGGCCATAGGAATGCTAAACCGGCTCAAACTGATGATCGGCAATTTCGACCCAGGGGAGGTGGATGTCATTAAAATAACACCGTCCAAAGATTATGACAAACCTTTGGAAGAGAGGGCTATCCCATTTTATTATCAGAACATTAAATTATTATCCCCCGAATGGAGTTACCGCAAAGCACTGAAAGCCAATGACAAGCTAAATCTCTCTTACCATGGGGACCTCTACCCGCAACCGGTGGGGGATGAAACCTTAAACCCGCTTGATTACAGCATTGATGAGTACAACTTCTTCCGGATTGAAGGACACATCGGGAAGGATTACAAAACGGCGTTTAAAGCGCTTAACGATCTTAAAAACCAGAAAGGGGTGCCAATTGACCTGGTAGCTGTCAGGTTAGGGGATCAAAAACTTTCCGACATCAACCTGGATGATTTTGATTGCCAGTTTGAGGACCTCAATACGATGCTGAGAGCCTTCCAGGTGGAAATTAATTGTGTGCTGGGCGACGGGTCTTCATTTTTCTCCGGCTTCACAGCCAAACCTGCCACTCCGCATGTCAACCTGGAACGCTATATTGCAGCCGAAGGGCAGCCGCAATGGAGCATCAATGAATCGGTTATCAAAAATGCCTTTAATGCTGCAAAGCTGAACCAGGATGTTGCCGAACCTGCAAAGGCGGTTCCAGCTCTAAATTTTTGTGATCGTTTCATCAACCCGGTCTATGAGATCAACCGTACGGTTAAGCTTAAGATGGATACAAATGCTGACTCTTTCGGGAAATATTACCTGAAGGCGATGGACACTGAAGGACTCTCCGTGGATGAATTCACTGAGAAAGCCCGTTCGTTCGCTGCCGGTGATGCGGATCTTAGCCGCCTGGATGAAAACGAACGGTACGTGGTTTTTGAATACCCGACACAGATCATCGGGCACCTGAATTTCATGCAGCGCTTTATCCCGGGAACACTGAATGAGATAAACCAGCAGTTCATTACCGGTTATCGCGATTTTTCCCAGAGTTTCTGCAAACGGCTTGCCATCATGCGAACCCGTTTGGAACGATATTTCAGGACAGGGAATTATACATCGCGTGGTTTCGAATCTGCTTACATGAATATGATTGACCGCCTTGAGAAATTATGCTGCGGCAATGAAAAGCTTGAAGTGGTGATGCGTGAGATTGAAAGGAGAAAAACCCTGATCCTGCAGAGTTTGTCTTTTGCGAATTATGCGGAACGCCATCCGGGTCTGGAACATAAAGCGGGTACACATCGCGGAGGCACTTTCGTGATCGTATATGCAGGTGCACCGGATAACACGAAAGTGCAGACGGCGTTCAGTAATTTATCCCCCGGGAAGCTTGATGTTGCCGCAGGGTTCACGAAAGGGAACCTGGCCTCACAATATAAAGACATCGATTCATTTGCCCTGTATGTGGTAAGCAATGATGACACCATTAA
>CAIJYT010000250.1 GCA_903824935.1 uncultured Bacteroidales bacterium
CTGCGCTCATGATCCCATAGAGGGATGATTCGCTGCGCTCATGATCCCATAGAGGGATGATTCGCTGCGCTCATGATCCCATAGAGGGATGATTCGCTGCGCTCATGATCCCATTAGGGGGGAGCTTCAACCCTCAGGAAAACACGGAAACTTCGTTTCCTTATATTTTCAATTTCCCTCAGAACTGAAAGCAAGCTTTCGTTCTGCTGGAAATTGAAAACGCCGCTATTCGCGGCGCTTTCCTGAGCTTTGGCGGAGAGAGAGGGATTCGAACCCCCGGAGGCTTGCACCTCAACGGTTTTCAAGACCGCCGCAATCGACCACTCTGCCATCTCTCCGGGGGCAAAATTAATATATTTTTCCGAACCGGCAAGCGCCCGGCTCACATCCCGCATCCGGGATCTTGGCTTTCAATACCCTGTATTCAGCGAATTTACTTGCAAATTCAGCCATCTTTTAATATATTTGCATATATAATTTGCCCTGAAATAACACAAAAATCATTTTCGCCCGTTTATACAATTTATAAACCATATACCATGAAAAAGTCTTTATGCTTTCTGATCTTAGCCTCCCTTATTTTAGGAGGGGCATCGGCCTCAGCTTCAGCAAAAAACCTGTGGGCTTACCTCACTTATGCAACATTCAATTCTCCTGAAGGTCCTTATGTCGAGACCTACCTGAGCATTGCAGGGAACAGCGTGAAATGGGTAAAACAGCCCAACGGCAAGTTCAAAGCCACAGTCAACGTATTAATGACCTTCAAGGATAAGGATGACATCAAAGCCTTTAAAAAATATGAGCTGAACAGTAACGAACTCCCTGATACCTCGAACCTGAACTTCCAGTTCATTGACCAGCAGAGGTTCAAGATCGCCAACGGCACATACAAGTTCGAGATCCAGTTATCGGATAAAAACAAAAAAGCCGAACCGATGCCATACACCCAGATGATAGGTGTTGATTTCCCCGCCGACAAACCTTCAATGTCGGGCGTTGAAATGATCAAGAGCTATACCAAGGTTGAAACCCCCACGGCCTTATCCAAGAGCGGGTACAACCTCGTTCCCAACATGTATAACTTCTATAATGACGAGGATGCAAAACTTGGTTTTTATGCTGAACTCTACGGCCTTGACAAAGTCATTCCCCAGGGGCAGATGTTCCTCCTCACATATCACGTCGAATATTTTGAAAATAATATTAAACTGAACGAGTTCGCAAAAGCACATAAGGAAACCCCCAAAGCCGTGAATGTGGTCCTTGCCGATGTCAATATAAAGGACCTTGCAACAGGAAATTACAACCTGGTGATCGAAGCAAGAAATGCAAATAACGAAGTGATACTTTCTAAAAAAGTGTTCTTCCAGAGGACAAATCCAAAAGCAACCTATTCAGTTACCCAGATCGCTTCAACCGATATCAAGGGGACTTTTTCGGAAAAGATCATGATTGTGGATACCCTTAATGAATATATCAGAAGCCTCTACCCTATCGCGACAGGGTACGAAAAAGACTTCATCCACTACCAGCTTACAAAGACCGATCTCCAGACCAAACAGAAATTTTTCTACAGCTTCTGGTCCCAGAGAAGCTCCACGGAGCCGGAGAAAGCATGGACTGCTTACAATTCACAGGTAAAGATAGCCCAGGAGCATTTTGCCACTACTATCAAGAAAGGATATGATACTGACCGCGGAAGGGTATTTCTTGAATATGGCCCGCCCAACGCCAGGGAAGGACATTATACCGAACCCAATTCTTATCCCTACGAAATCTGGCAGTATTATACCCTGAACAATAGCCAGAGGAACAGAAAATTTGTGTTCTATTCACCTGATATGGTGACTGCGGATTTCATCCTCCTTCATTCCGACGCTATCGGCGAGCAGTATGATCCTCAGTGGAAAGTATTCCTCCGGAATAAAATGACCATGCCTGTTGACATCAGCGAAACCCAGACCGTTAACGTATGGGGCGATTATTCAGAAGATTCCTGGACATTGCCTACAACCAACCTCTGACAGAATCCTGATAAGCCTGTCTTTCTTTCCTTCTCTGAGGATTTATTCTTACTTTTGAGCCGTTCAATTGGCCTGATCTTTCAACAAACAAGTGCGGATAGCCGTCGTAATACTTAACTGGAACGGGAAGAATTTTCTTCAGAAGTTCCTTCCTGCATTGATACAACATATTGATGCTGATACCGGCGTCATTGTTGCCGACAATGCATCTACCGACGATTCTGTTGAATTCCTGAAAACCAATTTCCCTCAGATCAGGATAATTCTTAATCCTGATAACGGTGGATTTGCGAGGGGGTATAATCTCGCACTCAAACAGGTCGATGCTGAATATTACGTTCTGCTGAATTCCGATATTGAAGTTACAGAGAACTGGGTCAGGCCTGTAATAGAGCTCATGGAAAAGGATCCTATGATCGGAGCCTGCCAGCCCAAGATCCGTTCCTATTTTGAACCCAAGAAATTCGAATATGCCGGAGCCGCAGGCGGCTTCATCGATAAATACGGCTATCCATTCTGCCGCGGCAGAATGTTCCTGCATATCGAAGAAGACCACGGGCAGTACGATGATATCTACGAGATATTCTGGGCGTCGGGAGCATGCTTGTTCGTGAAATCAAAGCTGTACCACGAACTTGGCGGTTTTGATGAGGACTTCTTCGCCCATATGGAAGAGATAGACTTTTGCTGGAGAATGAACAATGCAGGATATAAGATCATGTATTGCCCCGAATCGACAGTGTTTCATATCGGGGGGGGGACCCTGCCGAAGATCTCTTGGAGAAAAACCTACCTGAATTTCAGGAATAACTTCATTCTGCTTTATAAAAACTTACCGGATTCCTGGCTCGTCAGGGTGTTTGCTGTAAGGCTGCTGCTCGATGGGATCGCCGCTATGAAATTTCTTATCCAGGCGGGCTTCAAAGACTTCTGGGCTGTTGCAAGAGCACATTTCAGTTTTTACAGCACGCTTTCAAAAACCAGGCAGAAACGCCAGTTGATAAAACAGGGCTCGGTAAGGAATATATACAAAGGAAGCCTGGTATTTGATTATTTCATTCTCAGGAAGCGGAAATTTTCCCAGCTCAAACCATCAAGATTCAAAGACTAACTTATCATAAGGCTTTCTATAGCGAGCCTGTATGAGTCAAGCCCGAAGCCTGCGATCAGTCCGCTGGCAGCAGGAGCAATATAGGATACATGCCTGAATGCTTCCCTGGAGAAAACATTGGAAATATGCACCTCTATCACCGGCACTGAAACCGCCCTCACGGCATCCCCGATTGCAACCGAAGTGTGGGTGTAACCACCGGCATTTAGCACCACTCCATCGCATTGCCCGTCGGCTTTCTGGATGGCATCTATAAGTTCACCTTCGATATTGCTCTGGAAATAGCTGATGGCCGTTCCGGGGAATAACTTTTTAAGGACCTCCAGGTAGTCTTCGAAAGACAGGTTGCCGTATACCGATGGTTCCCTTTTCCCAAGCAGATTCAGGTTGGGACCGTTGATGATGAGAATCTTTTTCATGAAAGCAAATATACAAAGTAGCGAAGTAGCGAAGTAGCGAAGTAGCGAAATTAATTAAGAACAGTGGCAGCGAAGTAGCGAAATTAATAGTACATTGTATAAGGTACATTGTACATCAGAATTCCTTACCTTTGCTTCAACTTTCCAATAGGGGTGCCTTAAGACACGGGCTGAGATCATACCCTCTGAACCTGATCCGGATAATGCCGGCGTAGGAACAAGAGTATCACATTACAGCATGCCTCTATTGTAAGTTATCGGTTTAAATTTTAAACATATAACTAACATTTCTCACTTCAAAAAAAGATATAAACAGTTGATTGTTAATAATATGGCTTCCATAATTGCATAATTTGGTGTAATTTTAATTTGTCAACAAAAAAACACCTGCAAAAATGGAAGCCAAGAATTTTTCACCAGTAAGAAGTGATGTTCATATTTATATTGAGAAAGAACATGCCATGTTTGATTCAACAATTTCCA
>CAIJYT010000251.1 GCA_903824935.1 uncultured Bacteroidales bacterium
ATGATTATAAAAACCGGGTGCCGAACAATACTAATTTTATCCCCTCTTACCAGTCAACGGAGTCCCTTGATCCGATCAGCTCATATGTTTCTGACGATTACTACGGACTGATCAAGGGAGGAAGGGCGACGGATTCTGTTTTTGTCGGCATCGGAAGGTTCCCGGTAAGGACGTCACTGGACGCTGCCAATGCTGTTGACAAGATCATACATTATTCCAGCAATTCCGATTCTGTTCAGTCGGACTGGAGGAATATGGTCACCTTTGTCGCCGACGACCAGGACAATGGTGGAGGAGACACTTTTATGCAGGATTCAGAGACTCTTGCCGCCCTGATCGATCCAAATTATAATGTAGACAAGATATACCTTGATGCCTATACCCAGGTGTCAACGCCTGGCGGGGCAAGGTACCCTGAAGTGAATGATGCAATTAACAAACGCATAGCCAAGGGCACGCTGATCATTAACTATGTAGGTCATGGCGGGGAACTTGGCTGGGCGCATGAACGTGTTCTGGAAGTTCCCGACATCCAGAACTGGAGCAACTATAATAAACTCCCGGTTTTCGTTACAGCTACCTGCGAATTCAGTAGGATGGACGACCCGGCGGTGATTTCCGCGGGCGAATATGTCTTTCTCAATCCAAAAGGCGGCGGCATTGCCCTTTTCACCACAACAAGAGCCACCTTTGCAGGAGGCAACCTGTCGCTTACCTCGAATTTTTATAGTCATCTTTTCGAAAAAGAAAATGGCGAATACCACCGCATGGGTGACCTCATCAGGCTTTCAAAGACTGATAATGACCCCAATACAAGGAAGTTTGTTCTTTTGGGCGATCCTGCCCTTATGATTGCATATCCCCGGCTTAATGTGGTAACCACTTCGATCAAAACAGGGACTCCCCAGGCTGAGAGTGACACTCTGAAGGCCCTTACGCAGGTGACTGTTGAAGGAGAAGTGAGGAACGGCAGCAACCTGGCAGTTGATTTCAACGGTACCGTTTTGCCGACTATTTATGATAAAAAATCACTGATCATAACAAAAGCCAATGACCAGTTGGCGCCGCCATTCCCTTTCTACCTTAGAAAAAACATTGTATACAGCGGCAAATCAAATATAAGCAACGGCAGGTTCTCCTTTACGTTTATTGTACCTAAAGACATAGACTATAAGTATGGTATTGGCAGGATCAGCTATTATGCCAGCGCAACAGGTATTGATGCAAACGGTTATGATGAAAATCTTGTTGTTGGAGGCTACGACAATAACAGTATACCCGACACTTCGGGCCCTGCGGTTAAATTGTATATGAACGACCGGAACTTTATTAACGGTGGTCTTTGCAATCAGAGCCCTGTCCTGCTTGCGGATGTCGTGGACGAATCTGGAATAAACACAGTCGGGAACGGAATCGGCCACGATATCACTGCAATCCTTGATAATGATACCAAGAATCCGATGATCCTGAACGATTACTACGTGACCGGCCTCGATACCTATGCTAGCGGGGTGATACAGTATCCCCTGTTCAAACTTGCCGACGGCCAGCATCACCTGGATTTGAAAATATGGGATGTATATAATAATTCAACCGAGGCAGGCATCGATTTTCTGGTTTCATCCACTGCATCCTTTGCCCTTGACCAGGTCATGAACTATCCCAATCCTTTCCATGACCACACTACATTTTCGTTCCAGACCAACCAGGCCGACAACAACCTGGATATCGATATAAAGATATATTCGATTTACGGGGTACTTGAAAAGACCTTCAAAACCACCATGTATTCTGGTGGTTACAGGGTTGAGCCATTCACCTGGGACGGACGGTCCGATGCCGGCATGATGCTGGGAGCAGGGGTATATGTTTACAGGTTGAATGTCGCCCTGCCCGACGGTTCCACAGTAAAGAAATCGGCGAAACTTGTTTATATTCGTTAGACTTTAAGAGGACAGCCATGAGATTGCATTACCGTTTACTTTTCCTTTTTCTATTCCTTTTCTCACCCTGGGTCCTCATGGCAGGCACCGGCCCGGCCCAAACCTCTATTTTATCAAACGGGACCTGGTATAAATTCACTGTAAGAAATAACGGCTTGTACAGGATCTCATATCAGGACCTTGTAAAAATGGGGATAGACCCTGGCAAGATCAATACAGCCGATATCCGGATTTTTTCAAACGGCAGTGGCATGGTGCCTGAATCGAATGCCCCGGCAAGAATTGACGACCTCAGGGAAATTTCAATTCTTGTGAATGACGGAGGTGACGGTAAATTTGATTCCCCGGATTATATCTTTTTTTACGGTGAGGGACCCGACAGCTGGAAACGGGGCAACGGGGCAAATGTAATGAATCATATCAGGAACCTTTATTCCGACGTCACGTATTATTATATGACATTTGATCTTGGAGCCGGGAAAAGGGTGACTTACCAGCCCGCTGCGGATTCTTCGTTCACAAGGACTTCTACCCGCTGGGACGATCTGTTTGTTCATGAGCTGGATACAGTGAATGTCATAATGTCGGGTAAACGCTGGTTCGGTGAGCAACTAACTAAAATTAACCCCAAAAAGATTTTTAATCTTTCTTTTCCTTATATCGACAGTACCACTCCGGCCAGATTGAAAACCAGTGTGATCGGCCGGTCTGACGTTATCAGCAAGTTACGTATTTACCAGGACAAGTTAAAGCTTGACAGTATCTCCTTTACTGCCGTAACACTTGATCAGCAGGGTAACTATGCCGACTCAGGCGGTGGCGACAAAACCGATTTCTTTTATTGTCTCTCTAAATTCATGATCACCCTTGAATACAATGCGCCTACAGATCCTTCAACAGCCTGGCTTGATTTCCTGGAATTACAGGTTTCAAGGGAACTATACTGGCTTGGCCCGGAGTTTACTTTTCGCGACCTCGCTTCAAAGGTTGCAGGTTCTGTAACTGAATTCAGGATGAAGAAAGCCAGGTCAGGTATCACGGTATGGGATATAACCGACATGCAGAACATATACCAGCTCAGGACCTCTATAAAGGCTGACAGTATTTTAAAGTTCAGGTTAAAAACAGATTCACTGCATACCTTCTTTGCCTTTGACGGAACACATTATGACACCGTGAGTTTTGCAGGACTCGTTGCAAACCAGAACCTTCATTCCCTCCAACCCAAGGCAATGATCATCGTTACGCCTGAAGTGTTTAAAGGAGAAGCCCAGAGGCTGGCCGCATTTCACCTGAGCCATGATAATATTGATGCGCTGATTGTGCCGGTAAACCAGATTTTTAATGAATTTTCCTGCGGTCAGCCCGACCCGGGAGGGATCAGGGATTTTGTGAAAATGTTGTATGACAGGGGGCAGGGCTCAACCCAGCCAAAGTATCTGCTGCTTTTTGGTGATGGTTCGTTTGACCCGAAGGACAGGATGCCCAACAATAATAATTTTATCACAACCTTTGAATCGTACGAATCACTGTCGACTACTGCCTCATTCGTTACCGATGATTTCTTCGGTATTATGGGACCTTCCGAAGGATATGATGCATCGGGATCAATCGATATCGGCATTGGCAGATTCCCCGTCAATACCCCGGAACAGGCAAAAAATGTGGTTGACAAGATCATTCATTATTGTACTTTCAACGATACGGTTTACTCGGAATGGAGAAATAATGTGGCACTGGCCTGTGATGAGGGAGACAGGAATTACTTCGTAGATAATTCAGAAGAGATTTATACTATTACAGCAAATAAATATCCTGTTATCAATATCAATAAAATATATTTTGATGCTTACCCGATGATGACCATCCCGGCAGGCAACCGTTTTCCTGAAGCCAATAAAGCATTAAACGCTGCAGTGGAAAAAGGCACCATGCTTATCAATTACATAGGTCACGGGGGAGAGACCGGCTGGAGCACCCGGCAGGTTCTGACTATGGCAGATATCAATGGTTGGGACAACTACGATAAGCTGTCGGTATTCATGACAGCCACCTGTGAATTCAGCAGGTTCGATAATCCTGAGCATTTTTCTGCAGGAGAGCAGATCATAGCCCGTGCCGGAGGAGGAGGCATTGCAATGTTCTCAACCACCCGGACTACCTTCGCCGGGACAAACCAGTCGCTTGACACGAGTTTCTTTCGTCATATGATGGACCGGCGCGACGGAAAGTTTATCAGGATGGGTGAACTTCTTATGCTGTCGAAGAACAATACCAACAACAACAGCCTGCTGAAAAATTTTGTTCTGCTTGGCGACCCGGCGCTTGAAATGGGTTTTCCAAACAATAATGTTGTAACTGCGACTATTAACGGGGAGCCTGCAAACCAGCCTGATACCGCCTATGGGATGTCAACCCTCACTGTCACCGGCAATGTACAGGACTACCTGGGTAATCCGCTTAACGACTTCACCGGGGTTATGACAGCCAAAATGTATGATAAACCTGTTATATACAGTACCCTGGGGAATACATACGGACAATATAACGGAAGTTTCCCCCGTAAGTTCCTGCTCCAGGACCACCTGATGAACCGCGTTAAAGTTCCTGTGACAAACGGGCATTTCAGTTTTTCATTCACGGTTCCCAAAAGCCTGGGACTCAGTTTCGGAAGCGGGAAAATCAGTTATTATGCCGAAAACGGCCGGGAGGATGCAAATGGTTATACAAAGAATGCCATTTTCGGAGGGAGGGATCCTTCGGTCATTCCTGAAACCAACGGGCCTTCCATTGCGCTTTTCATGGATTCAAGGAATTTTGTATCGGGAGGCGCTACAAGCAGCAACCCATTGCTGATCGCCGATCTTTTTGATACTTCAGGGGTTAATGCGGTGGGGTTTGGTATAGGACATGATATCGTTGGCGTTCTCGACGATGACTGGGCCCATGTTGTCAACCTTAATGACTATTATGATCCCCTGCTGGAAAGTTATACCCGAGGTTCTTTAAGCTATCAGTTCACCGGGTTGCAATCGGGCCAGCATAAACTGACAGTAAGAGCGTTTGACCTGTATGATAATTCTACCGAACGGGAAATCTATTTCCTCGTTTCAGGAGAATCTTCTATCAATATTCAGAATGTTTTCTGCTATCCCAATCCTGCGAAAACCATCACCCACTTTTCTTTCAGCCCTGTGACTACTCCCGGTGGTTTCAGCGTGGCCATTGATATTTTTAATTTATATGGAATAAAACTGAGGTCGTTGACAGCAAGCTACCCTGAATCAGTGCAGGGACCCGTTATTATTGACTGGGATCTGACCGACGGCAGCAGGGGCAAACTGATCAGCGGGATATACCCGTTTACTGTTAAATTCAGCGGGTCAAACGGAAGCTTTGAAAACACTTCAGGAAAGATCGTTATATTGCACTGAGTTTGATGGATAGCCTCTAATTTTCCCTGGCCGGGCAATATAGAGTTCGTAAATTCGTTATTTTTGCAACCCATTTTAGTAAATACATATAATTAATTAGGAATGCGACAGATTAAGAACAGACTGGTTATAGCGTTGGTTTTGACATTTTCAATATCGAATGTCATTGCACAGACTTTACCCCCCGAACCCACTGATGGTTCCAGAGTAATATCAACCTCCGTACCGTTTTTGACCATTGCGCCTGATGCAAGGGCCGGCGGGATGGGAAACGTTGGTGCTGCCACATCTCCTGATGAGTATTCAATGTTCTGGAACCCTGCTAAATATGCATTCTGCGAGAAGACCATAGGCATAGGCGTAGGTTATGTTCCCTGGTTAAGGGGACTGGTAAATGATATCGGTTTGGCCTCCTTATACGGCTATGGCAAGATAGGCGATAAACAGGCCATTGCAATGTCGTTAAGGTTCTTCTCTATGGGCGAGATCGAATATACCGATGACCAGGGAAAGAGCCTGGGGAACTATAAACCCAATGAACTGGCTGTTGACGTCACCTATTCAAGAAAATTTTCAAAAGAGATCTCGGGAGCCGTCGCTGGCAGGTTTATTTATTCAAATCTCATCCCGGGTTATAATGCCTATGATGCAAGTGTAAGCCCCGGTTATTCAGTTGCAGCAGATATAGCTTTCTATTATCGCCACCCGATGGAAATAAAAGGAACGAGCGGTGGTACCATTGCTTTCGGGCTTGACATTTCAAACATAGGATCCAAAATATCCTACAGCAGTTCCTCCACCATGAGTAATTTTATTCCGACGAACCTGAGGCTGGGTCCTTCTTTTACACTGAATATTGACGATTATAACACAATCGGCTTTGCATTTGACCTCAATAAACTACTTGTTCCTACACCTCCTGTTTATGACAGCGTTAACGGGCAATATGTCATCATTGCCGGGAAAAACAACAATGTATCTTCAATTGCAGGGATTTTCCAGTCCTTCTATGACGCACCTTACGGCTTCAAGGAAGAGCTGCAGGAAATTACTGTTTCAGGAGCGGCTGAATACTGGTATAATAAACTCTTTTCTATCCGTTGCGGTTATTTTTATGAATCGAAATATAAAGGGAACAGGCAGTTCTTTACGCTTGGTGCAGGTTTGAGGTATAATATCTTCGGACTTGATTTCTCGTATCTCATCCCGGTTAAGAATAACAATCCCCTGCAGAACACCCTGCAGTTCACCTTGCTTTTCAATTTTGACACACAGAAGAAGGGCAATACGAAGCAGGAAACAACACAATAAAAAGTAGCGAAATAGCGAAGTAGCGAAGTAGCGAAATAGCGAA
>CAIJYT010000252.1 GCA_903824935.1 uncultured Bacteroidales bacterium
GCTGCAGCAGGCCTTGCCGGATGTGATATAGCAGAGGCGAGAGGAACAGATACCAAGGAGATCATAGTACCTGATGAACTCGACATTTCAGGTCAAGAACCGAGGGTTGGCGTCTTTGTCTGCAATTGTGGTTCAAATATCGCAGGAGTCATCGATGTCCCCGGCCTGCAGGAATATGCAGGTACTCTTCCCGGTGTGGTCTTTACGGACAACAACCTCTTCACCTGTAGTCAGGATACCCAAAGCAAAATCAAAGACAAGATTCTTGAACAGGGCCTGAACCGGGTTGTTGTCGCTTCCTGCAGCCCGAAAACCCATGCGCCGATGTTCATGGAAACCTTGGAGGCCTGCGGACTGAACCGTTATCTCTTTGAGATGGCCAATATCAGAAATCAGGATTCCTGGGTACATGCCTTTAATCCGCAACTCGCCACGGAAAAGGCCAAAGATCTCGTTCGGATGGCCGTTGCCCGCTCATTGAGGTTAAAGCCCTTGAAAGGCAAGATTATTCCGGTAAATAAAAGAGCACTCGTACTTGGAGGCGGTATCGCTGGAATGAATGCAGCCCTTGATCTGGCCAAGCAGGGATTTGAATCTGTCTTAATCGAGAAAAAGGACCAGCTTGGTGGTATGGGGCTCAAGCTGCATCATACTATTGAAGGTGCTGATGTCAGGAAGTACGTCGACAAACTCACTGGCCAGGTTGCTGCGGAAAATAAAATCACCGTTTTGAAGAACACTGCAGTCTCTGGTTTTGAAGGTTTTCAGGGCAATTTCAAGACAACGGTGAAGGTAAACGGCGACGAAGCAACCCAAACAATTGAACATGGGGTTATCATTGTCGCCACCGGAGCAAATGAGTACAAACCGAAGGAATATCTGTACGGAGAGGACGACCGGATTGTAACCCAGGCTCAACTTGGCGATAGACTCGCGGAAAAAGGATCCTCAGACCTGGATACAGTGGTCATGATCCAGTGCGTCGGCTCAAGGAATGATGAACGACCGAACTGTTCGCGTATTTGTTGTCAGGCTGCGGTAAAGAATGCGCTGGCCATCAAGAAAGACAATCCTTCCACCCAGGTTTTTATCCTGTACCGGGATATGCGCACGTATGGCCTTATGGAGGATTATTATACCGAAGCCAGACAACAGGGCGTTATTTTTGTCCGTTTCCAGAAGGATGCCCCGCCGGTTGTGAAAACCTCGGGCGAAGGTGTTCTCATAACGATCAGGGATCATGTTTTACAGAGGAATATCGAGATCTGCGCCGACCTTCTTATCTTGAGCGCCGGCGTTCAGCCGGGCGACTCGGAGGATATCAGCAGGAAGATGAAGCTCAACGCGAACCCTGAAGGCTACTTCATAGAAGCTCATGTCAAGCTCAGACCTGTGGATATGGGCAGTGAGGGCGTTTTTCTCTGCGGAACGGCCCATGGTCCCAAGCTGATTTCCGAGACTATTGTTCAGGCCAATGCCGCTGCCTCACGAGCAGTGACATTTCTCTCTAAAGATAAAATCAAGCTCTCGGCTATTAAGGCTCAGGTAGATCCGGATCATTGCGTTAAATGCCTGACCTGTGTCCGATCCTGTCCGTTTGAGGTTCCACAGTTCAATGTCGAGGCAGGCGAAGTCCAGATCGATCCTGCACTTTGCCAGGGTTGTGGTGTCTGCGCCTGTGTATGCCCGAGACAAACCATTAAACTTAATAACTATGAAGATGACCAGATCACTTGTGCGATAGATACATTGCTGGCAGGAGGGATGTGATGGCAGACTTCGAACCAACTATAATAGCCTTTTGTTGTGACTACTGAGGGTATTCAGCTGCGGACCTGGCAGGTTCGATGCGGTTGAGTTACCCTACCAATATTAAAATCATCCGGGTTCCCTGTACCGGAAAAGTGGATGTGATGTACCTGTTACGATGTTTCCAGGAAGGCGCCGACGGTGTGTATTGCGTTGGCTGCCTGGAAGGGAATTGTCATTATAATCAGGGAAATCTCCGATGCCGCGAACGGGTCGAATACATTCATGAGCTTTTAGAGGAAATCGGTATCGAAGGTGACCGCGTCAGGATGTATAACCTGTCGTCGGGTGAGGGCCCCACCTTCCAAAAATATGCCAAAGAAATGACCGAGCATATCATGTCACTCGGCCCAAACCCTTTGAAAGAAAAGTTGAAAAAGGCCGTATGCGCCTAAGAAGAGGAGTAAGTTATGTCTGATGAAGCAATAAAAATTGGTGGAAAAAAGAAAAGCAGGTTCATGGACACGGTCAAGGGGCTTTTACCTGAGGGTGGAAACCTGGACATGTGCCTGACCTGTGGGGCTTGTTCCTCTGGATGTCC
>CAIJYT010000253.1 GCA_903824935.1 uncultured Bacteroidales bacterium
AATGTAGGAAAATCTACCCTGATGAACCTGCTCACCGGTGAAAAACTCTCTATTATCACTCCAAAGGCACAGACCACCCGGCACCGGATCTTAGGCATTGTTAACGGTGAGGACTACCAGGTAGTTTATTCCGATACACCCGGCATTGTGAAACCGCATTACAAATTGCATGAATCCATGATGAAGTTTGTACAGGGGGCCCTGCAGGATGCCGATATCTTTGTTTACCTCACAGAGGTGGGAGAGAATGCCTTTGATGAAGAGGTTGTGGAGAAGATAAAACTCTCGGGGAAACCACTCATTTTTGTGATCAATAAAGTGGACCTCGTTACCCCTGAAGAGGTTCAGCAGAAAATTGCAGCCTGGCAGGAACGGCTACCGGATGCACTCATCATTCCCATTTCGGCTCGTCTTAATTTTAATGTGGATAAAATAGCAGCAGAGGTGGCTAACCGGCTTCCGGAACATCCCGCCTATTATCCAAAGGACGATGAACTCTCAGACCGCCCGCTGCGGTTCTTTATATCGGAAATCATACGGGAGAAAATTTTCCTTCAGTTTAAAAAAGAAATTCCCTATTCGGCTGAAGTTGCAGTTGAATCCTACAAAGAAGGTCCTAAATTAACCGTGATTTCGGCCACCATATTCGTGGAACGGGAAACACAGAAAGCCATTATTCTCGGGCATCATGGTGCAGCAATCAAAAGACTTGGAATGTCAGCAAGACGTGATATTGAAGATTTTATCGGGAGCAAAATCTACCTCGAACTCAGCATAAAAGTGAGCGACGACTGGCGGCAGGATGAACTGAAACTGAAAAGATTCGGCTACGAGTTCTGATCAGGATTCTTCAGGACAGCCCGTTGGTTAATTGCTTCAATTACAGCTTATACAGTGACAGAAGTTTATTTTACTTTCTTACTTATTCCCTCAACATAGGTCTTGTATTCATCCGGTTTCTGGGGGGAAGACATGGCAAATTTAATATTTACGGTTTCTTTATCCAGCAATTCATAGCTCAGCCTGAACCCGGGCATATTCGGAATGGTTTCGCTGGTGAACACAATGCTGTTATCAATATAAGCAATCGTATAGTTGATGGTATGACCCTCGTTGTCGAAGTATATAGCTTTGGATACGAGCCCGGTATAATCAGGATAAATAACCATCAGGTCATCGTGAGAAATGGCCGCCTGCCCGTTGGCTGCCGGAAATTCAGTATGCCCTTTCCTAAGTAGTATATGTTTGTTCAGGTCCGGCTGGATTGAGAACGACCCCAGGCCTTTCCCGGGCTGTCCGTTGCCCTCGCCTTCCCAGTTTCCGACCAGGTTGTTCCAATGATCCCATTTCGTTGCTATTTGCTGACCAAAAACCTGTTGAAGGCCCGGCAGTAGGAGTATCAGTATTAGAAAAATTTTTATTTTCATCGTCCTAAAGTTTAGAAATCAAAATAATTATCCGTTATTTCTGCTCAGGCTTCTCAGGAATTCCGAAACCGGTCCGGGCTCCATTTGCCAAACTCCTACGGCATCTCTGCTTCTCCGGATTCGTATCTTGCCGAAACACTCCTCTTTTTATGGAGACTTAAGACCTTCAATGTTCTGGATTACTTTTCCACATAAACTGTTGTAACAACCGTTTGTCCAAC
>CAIJYT010000254.1 GCA_903824935.1 uncultured Bacteroidales bacterium
CTTCCCGGATAATCCTTCAGCAGTGCTTCGTAAAAGGCCATTGCCTTCTCTTTGTTTCCAATCTGTTCCTCGTTCAGCTTTCCCCGCTTGATCAGGGCATCATCGGCAAGAACGCTGGCCGGGAATCTCTTGATCAGGGTTCCCAGGAGGGTATCGGCATCTGCATATTTCGCCTGCTTAATCCTGATATCAGCCTTCTTCATAATTGCATCATCAAAAATGGGATGATCCTGGAATTTTGTAAAAACGGAATCCAGTGTCACGATGGCCGCTTCATGCTGATTGCGGTATTCGAGAAGGTCAGCCCGTGAATAAAAATCAAGGCCGATGGTGGTACTGTCCTCATCCATATTCTCACTGATCAGCAGGGAAAGCGCCATGGCATCGTTTGCGATCAGCTTTGATGTTGCCGCCTTTAAAATATTCAGCTGGTCGAGCGCCCATTTGTATTCACCGATATAGTAAGTGAGCTTTGAATTTCTGAATTTCGCCTCCTGCCCTATGATGTCATTCTTGAAATCCTCGTATACCTGCTGGTAGGTCAGTGTTGCCTCCCAGACATCATTCTGAAACAGCTGGATATCCCCGAGTTCCAGCTTGCATTCCGCCTTCGCCTGTGGTGTGAGTTCTCTCATATTCACAGCCCGGGAGAGCATGTCGACGGCAGTATCCAGTTTATTCAGATAAAAGGCATCCAGGTGCGCCAGGTTTCGGATCAGGGAGACGGAGATGGCATTTTCTCCGGAATTCCGGAGTTCCGTATGAAATTCCTTTTCAAGCTCCAGCAGTTGTTTCCGTTCGGGATCAGGAACAGAAACGGCTTTCAGGAAACGCGTATTGATCAGCTCCATCCTTCCCTGGTCATAGAAGGGGTACTCTTTCCCCTTGGAGACAAGGTATTTGTATGCATCGATGGCATTGTCGTAATCCTCGTTGGAGATGCATAGCTTTGCAAGCTGTACGATCCGGCTGCCGTCTTCCTTCAGACGGCGGTCGATGGATTTCGCCTGTATCAGTGCCATCGAGAAATCCTTCTGCTGCACTGAATACCACCACAGCATCTCGGAGTACATCGATTTTTCAGGTTCCTTCTGTGCTTTCTCCAGCAGGTATTTGCGGAACTGTTCATTTTTTGAATTATCGGCATCATTTGCCAGGGCAAACTGCAGCCGGTCCTCCACGGTCCCAAGATAGGTCTTGTTGTTCTCAACCAGCAGGAAATATTCGTCGAGCATACCTTTGAAATCGCCAGTCCGCTCATAAACGGCAGCCATTTCAAAATTGAACGGATAATTCGGGATCAGCTGCCGGCCTTTCTGGTAAACGCGGATGGCGAGGTCGTTTTCGTTGTGGCTGATGAAGGCATTGGCCAGTTCAAAAACCTGCTGCTGGTCGGGACCAAGTTTCTTCACCGCTTCTTCATAAAGCTTCCGGGATTTATCGCTATCGCCTTTACGGAATGCCAGGTATCCCTGGTCGACATAATATTTCAAAGCGTCCGGCTCCGCTTTCCGCTGGGTCTTGATCAGCTTCTCTGCTTTGTCGTACTGCTTTGTTTCCACCAGGCAGTAGAGGTAATAATAATAGATAAAGGAGGTGGGTTTTTTCTCGTAAACCCGCTCATATACCTCAACAGCCTTTTCATAATCCTTGTCCTGGAAGAACTGCATGGCCAGCTGCTCATCGTTGGCATCACTGGCGCTGGTCTGGAAGGGCAGCAGGGGCGGGCTCTTTGTTGTCTTGTCCTGTGCAAAGGAACGAAACCCTGACAGTGTGCAGGCAACAAAAAATAACAGGCAAAAAAGCAAACGGAATGAATTCTTTTTCATGAAAGCAGCATCCTCCTTATTCATCGAGCATTTTAACCGCCAGCCAGGCCATCAGGCCCATGCCGGTATTGAGGCAGGATTCATCCACATCGAAGGTCGACGTATGCAGGTTTGAAACAAACCTTTTTTCTTCATTCCGGATCCCGAGGCGGTAGAAGCAGGACGGGACCTCATTTGCAAAATAGGCAAAGTCTTCTGCCGTCATCCTTGCCTCCAGTTCAACAACGTTATTTTCACCCAGATATTCTGTTGCCCAACTCCGGATCTTTGGTGTAAGGATCTCATCATTATGAAGGAAGGGGTAGCCATGGGCGATCCTTGTTTCGCAGCTTCCTCCCATGCTCTCCGCAATCCCGGAAGCTATGGAAGCGATCCTTTCATGAACTGTTTTCCGCCAGGCCTCATCATAGGTCCTCACGGTCCCTTCGAGTTTCACCTCATCAGGGATCACATTCGTACGTCCCTCTCCTGCGATCTTGCCAAAGGAAACAACTGTCGGCATCACCGGGTTGGCGTTCCGGCTTACGATCTGCTGCAGCGCCACCACGATGTGGGAAGCAATGAGGATGGGATCGATCACCTGTTCGGGTGTGGCGGCATGACCGCCCTTGCCTCTTACGGTGAGAAAAACCTCGTCGGTGGAAGCCATATAGCGACCTACTTTCATGCCAACCTTTCCGGCATCCAATGTATTTATCACATGCTGACCCAGAACATTTGAAGTGTCGGGGTTCCTTAGCACACCTGCCTC
>CAIJYT010000255.1 GCA_903824935.1 uncultured Bacteroidales bacterium
ATCTTACAAGCTTGATATTTACAACAGTCTTGGTGTAAACGTTCACGGCGGGCATACCATCACAGTTAATGGAACCCTGGTAACACCCATTGATCTGGGTTCAGTCGCCAGCGGACTCTATACCGTTGTCCTCCGCAATACCGACAACCAGGTTATACGTAAAATTCTGATTAATAAATAAGGTTGATTGGGTTAGTTGGCAAAACAGGCTGTTCCGAAAGGGCAGCCTGTTTGCTTTTACACTTCCGTGCATGAATGTTAACAGCAATATTTTCCAGGTTGTAAATATTACCCCATGCTGCTTAAATCAGTTGATCCTCTTCCACTGAAACCTGGCGCCGCTGCTGATAAACCATGCCTGGCTTACCTCACCTTTATCATTTGAAATAAACTCAAACTGTTTGTCCTGCCCGTCGCTGTAAAAGAATTTATTGCCTGATTCAGGGATTAATTCTATATCGGGATGTCCTTCGTATCCCCGGTAAAGCTTTCCGTCCCTGGTAAAAATTTTAAAGGTCAGATCATACTCATAAATCTTTCCAACCCAGGTTCCAGCATACTTATTAAATAAACCCGGATCTGGTTTAATTGGTACATGTTTGTATGGCATTTGCATATCTGTGCCAAAGACCATTGCAGACAGGGGCTCAGCCACTGCATCGGGACCTTCTTCATTATTCTGCAACACTACAATGCAGACCTTGTCATCAACAAAGCGGTAAACAGTAGATTTAAAACCCTGGGTATAGCCACGGGTATAATACCGCTTATGAGTCAGGAATGTATCAATCTGAACTCCGTAGCCTTCATGAAACCAATAGGGATCCATTTCCTGTGGAAACGTATTGGCAGGATCTTCCTTTTTCTTCTCTTCAGCAATTGCATACCCGTATTGGGTGAACATTTTTTTCTTCGATGCCTCGCTCAAAATCGAATTTCCATCCAATGCTCTTTCAAACCTGTACATGTCGTCAACAGTTGAATAAATGGAACCCACAGCAAACAAGGTCCCAGGCCGGTAATTCTCATCAAATGCATTTACAGTTCCATCCGGTGAAGACAAGTAACCTTTTGCCCGTTTTTGAAGAATGGTATCGTACCTGTCAATCCCGGTATTTTTCATTCCCGCGACCTTAAAAATGTGGTCAGTGAGATACTTCTCATAGCTCATTCCTGCGCAATTTTCTATGATAAGTCCTAAGAGGAAATATCCCGTATTACTGTACCCTATATCCTTGCCCGGCAGGAAATAAAAAAGTTGTCTTTTCATCATGGCGACCATTGAATCCTTTGAAATGAAAAGAGGTTGAATATTCCTGAATGACTCAAGTTCATAATAATCCTGGATTCCTGATGAATGTGTGAGGAGCATATGAATTGTTACCGTATCCCCATATGGAAACCCGGAAAAATATTTGCTGAGTTTATCATCCAAACCTAATTTGCCTTGTTCTTTCAATTGGAGAATGGCAATTGCAGTAAATTGTTTGGTGTTGGAAGCTATCCTGAATTTGGTATCTGCGGTGTTTGCCACGTTCCACTCTCTGTCGGCAAGTCCGTAGCCTTTTTGCAATATTATACTGTCGTTTCTTGATACGAGCACGGCCCCGCTGAAGTTGTAATAGTCAGCTTTAGCTTGTATATACCTGTCAATGCGTTCTGCAATATCTTTTTGTCCTGCCGCTTTATCAGCAAAAGAGAATAAAATGATAATGCTGATCAGGATTGTATTATTTCTCATGGAAAGGGTTTAATACCAAACGATCTTTACTCTTATCAATTGTTGATTTCAATTATGTGAACGTGATTTCCTTGGTTTTCGCTATTTATTCTCACCTATTACTTATTTCATTTGTTTGCTCATGATTGCTTCCAATTTGCTATTTCGCTTTTCACCTTTCGCTTTTCGCTTCTTTCTTTTACCTTTGCACCCTAACAAACCGATTCCGGAGTTTATGAAAAAATCCCGTGTTTTTCTCCTGGCATTAATCCTGATGCCTTTTCTCTCTTTCTCGCAGATCCTCGAACCGGTAAAATGGACTTTTAAAGTCGAACAAACAAAGCCCGGCGAAGCCACACTTCTCATGATTTCGAATTCTGAAAGAGGATGGCATACTTATTCCCAGGAAGTCATCCCCGACGGACCTGTTCCCACTGAGTTCACTTTTACCAAGAGCCCCGATTATGAACTCAATGGTAAAGTTATCGAACCCAAAGGTGTAAAGGAGAACGACATCCAGATGAAAATGGTCCTGACGTTTTTCCCCGACAAGGCCATTTTCAGGCAGAAAATAAAAGTCCTTGGCAAAAAAGATTTTACCATTAAGGGCAGTGTTTATTTCATGTGCTGCAACGACCGCTCATGCATTGCACCCACCGATGTGGCGTTTGAATTTGCGATCAAAGGGAATCCGGGAGCATCAGCCCAACCTCAGCAGGTAACCAATACCCCTCAGCAAACTGGCAATACTGCCGCGATTTCTGCAACAGCAGGGAAACCTGCCACCGACACTGCCAGGCCGGCTGCAGCCAAAGCCTGCTGCAATGCGAAACAGGACAGCGCAAAAATTGCTCTGATAAGCACAGTGCCGGCGGGAACCGAGAAAAATAAATCCCTTCTCTTTTTCTTCCTGATAAGTTTCCTGGCAGGACTGGCTGCTATCGTAACTCCCTGCGTGTTCCCGATGATCCCGATGACAGTGACCTTTTTCATGAAAGGCAGCGAAAACAAACGGAAAGGACGCATGCAGGCCATTGTTTACGGGCTTTCCATTGTCATTATCTATACAGTCATAGGAACTGTAGTTGCAGTTACACTTGGCGCCAATTTCGCCAACTTCCTCAGCACACACTGGATCCCCAATGTCTTTTTCTTCCTGATATTTATGGTATTTGCAGCATCCTTTCTTGGGATGTTCGAGATCACCCTGCCGAGCTGGCTGGTCAACAAGGCCGATGCCCAGGCCGATAAAGGAGGTTATACCGGTGCATTTTTCATGGCCTTCACACTTGTGCTAGTTTCATTTTCCTGCACGGGGCCTATAGTAGGGGCTATCCTGGTCCAGTCGGCCAGCGGCGAAATCCTGAAACCTATTGTCGGGATGCTTGGATTTTCACTGGCTTTTGCCCTCCCCTTCGGTCTTTTTGCCTTCTTCCCCTCCTGGCTGGCAGGCCTTCCCAAATCTGGCGGCTGGCTCAACTCGGTCAAAGTCGTGCTGGGTTTCATTGAAATAGCCCTTGGGCTCAAATTCCTCAGCATCGCCGACCAGACATACCACTGGCATATCCTCGACAGGGAAGTCTACCTTGCAATGTGGATCGTCACCTTCACACTGATGGGGTTCTACCTCCTGGGCAAACTCAAATTCAATCACGATTCCGATCTGCCTTTTATAAGCGTGCCAAGGCTTTTGCTTGCGATCATCACCTTTTCGTTCGTAATTTATATGGTCCCGGGAATGTTCGGCGCTCCGTTGAAAGCATTATCCGGATATCTTCCCCCTGAAACTTCTCTCGATTTCGACCTCACAAGGATCATACGCGAGGAAGTCAAAACATTCTCAGGCAGCGGGGGCGGCGGAAACACCTCGTCCACCTTATGCGAAAAACCAAGGTACGGCGACTTCCTCAAGCTCCCCCACGGCCTTGACGGCTATTTCGATTATAAACAGGGCCTGAACTGTGCCAAAAAAATGAACAAACCTCTGTTCATCGACTTCACCGGCCATGGTTGCGTGAACTGCCGCGAAATGGAAGCCAATGTCTGGTCAGCCCCCCCTGTACTTCAGAGGTTGCGTGAAAAATTTATTGTTACTGCCCTGTATGTGGATGACAAAACCGAAGTCCCAGAAAATGAATGGGTTACAAGCAAGTACGACGGCAAGATTAAAAAATCCATCGGGAAGATCTATGCCGACCTGCAGATCTCAAGGTATAATATCAACTCCCAGCCATACTACGTCCTGCTGGATACTTCCGGGAACCTGCTTGCCCCGCCCCGTGCCTACAACCTAAACGTGGATGAATTCATAAAATGGATGGACGGCGGACTGGAGAATTTCCAGAAAGAGCAGAAGAAGTGAGGAATATCGAATATTGAATATTGAATGTTGAACTGATTTCGCTACTTTTTTTCGCTACTTCGCTACCTCGCTATCTCGCTACTTTTTTTCGCTACTTCGCCACCTCGCTACTTCGCTATCTCGCTATTTACTTATCTTTGCGCTTACATCTATTGTGAAACACTTATGGATCAATTTTCATATCTCAATACTTTGGACAATGCAGTGATGGAGGAACTCATCGAGAAATACCGCAAAGACCCTGCATCAATTGATGAATCATGGCGTAAGTTCTTTGAAGGCTTCGAATTCTGCCAGAAAAATTACAAAGCCGAAGAAGGCGAGGCATTTTTATACCCCAATGAATTCAAGGTCATGAACCTTATTATTGCCTACCGGCAAAGGGGACATCTGTTTACCAAGACAAACCCGGTGAGGACCCGGCGTAAATACTCCCCTACCCTTGACATTGAGAATTTCGGCCTTGGCAAAGAGGACCTTGCAAAGCATTTCCAGGCAGGGAAAGAGCTCGGGCTTGGCAATGCAAAACTCAGTGACATCATCGCCCATCTTCAGCAAACCTATTGCGAATCCATCGGGATTGAATATTATTATATCCGCAGACCTGAGGTAATCGAATGGTTCATTTCCAAAATGGAACCTGTGAAGAATACCCCGGTATTTTCAATTGAAGAAAAAGGATATATTCTCAGGAAACTTGCCCAGGCGGTGCTGATGGAGAAATTCATCCACAAAAAATTTCCAGGGCAAAAAAGTTTTTCGCTTGAAGGCGTGGAATCACTGATCCCGGCCCTGGCAGCTGTGATCATGAAAGGGGCTGGCCTTGGCGTTAAAGAATTCATTCTTGGAATGGCCCACAGGGGAAGGCTGAACGTTCTCGGTAACATCATGAACAAGCCCTTTGAGCAGATCTTCTCGGAATTTGAAGGGAAGGAATACAGTGATGATGAGTTGCTGGGAGATGTCAAGTATCACCTGGGCTATTCTACTACTGTTGTTGCAGGAGAAAGCGGTGAGATCAACCTCACCCTCTGCCCTAATCCCTCTCACCTCGAAGCCGTGGATCCAGTTGTTGAAGGGCTTTCACGCGGCCGTATCGACCGTCATTATTCCGGTGACAACTCCAAAGTTGTGCCTGTTCTGATACATGGTGATGCATCTATATCGGGCCAGGGGATTGTATATGAAACAACACAGATGGCCGACCTTGAAGCCTACAAGACAGGCGGAACCATCCACCTGGTTACCAATAACCAGATAGGCTTCACCACTAATTACCTCGACGGCAGGTCGAGCGTATATTGCACCGACGTGGCCAAAACCATACAGTCACCGGTATTCCATGTGAATGCCGACGATGTGGAAGCTGTTGTTTACACGGTAAGGCTGGCCATGGAATTCCGAAACCATTTTCACAAGGATGTCTTCATCGACCTCCTGGGCTACCGCAAATACGGGCATAACGAAAGCGATGAACCCCGGTTTACCCAGCCGATACTGTACAAGATCATTGAGAAACATCCGGACCCGATGGAGATTTATATCAGCAAACTTGAAGAAGAAGGAACTGCTTTAAAGTTAGGTATTGACGACATCAGGAATGAGATTAATTTATCACTTGAAAAAGCATTCCAGGCATCCAAGACCATTGAAAAGGCTGATATCACACCTTTCCTCGGGCAGGTCTGGAAAGACATCCGCAGGGCCGTTCCCGGGGATTTTACAGCTTCCCCCATCACCGCTATCACAGAGCCATTGCTGAAGGAGATCGGCAGCAAACTTACCTTCCTTCCCCAGGGTCTGAACTTTTTCAGAAAAATAACCAAGCTCCAGGAAGACCGCAAGGCAATGCTCGAAGGCGAGGGCAGGCTGGACTGGGCCATGGGAGAGCTCCTGGCATACGGCAGCCTGCTTTACGAAGGCAGTCCAGTACGCATGAGCGGCCAGGATTCCCAGAGAGGGACATTCTCACACCGGCATGCAGTACTGACTGTGGAAGATTCTGAAGATAAATACGTCCCGCTCGATCATGTCAGTGACAGCCAGGGTCCATTCAGGATCTATAATTCCCTGCTTTCAGAATACGGTGTGCTGGGATTTGAATACGGATTTGCTTTTGCTGCTCCCGAAGGTCTTACCATCTGGGAAGCCCAGTTCGGCGATTTCAATAACGGCACTCAGGTCATCATCGACCAATACCTCAGCAGCGCCGAGGATAAATGGAAGGTCATGAACGGCCTGGTTCTGTTGCTGCCTCACGGATATGAAGGGCAGGGCCCTGAACATTCCAGCGCAAGGCTGGAGCGGTTCCTGACCCTTTCGGGTCATTATAACTGGCAGATTGCCAACTGCACTACACCTGCAAATTTCTTCCACCTTCTCAGGCGGCAGCTCAGGCGGGAATTCCGCAAACCTTTGGTGGTGTTCACTCCCAAGAGCCTGCTCAGGCATCCTCTCTGCGTTTCGAAGATCAGGGAATTCACACATGGAGGCTTCAATGAAGTTATTGACGATGAACTTGTTGATAAAACCAAAGTCACAAAACTCGCTTTCTGCTCAGGTAAAGTGTATTATGACATCATTGAGAAAAGGCAGCAACTGGGGGTTCAGAATGTGGCCGTTATAAGGATTGAACAGCTGTATCCCCTGCCCGAAAAGAGACTGGCCGAAGTACTGGCGGCTTATCCCACGGTTAAGCATTACGAGTGGGTGCAGGAAGAACCTGCCAATATGGGCGCACTCAATTATCTGATGAATAACCTTCCTGAACTCAAACTTCATTTCGTAACCAGGCCGCCCAGCGGAAGCCCTGCCACAGGCTCATCCCAGCTACACAAGGTGCAGCAGAACCTGCTTGTTGAAAAAGCCCTTGGAAGATGCAGCTGCGAACTTGCATATGGTTCATGCAGGATGCATTGTGCAGAAAAATGAAAGGTTATTTTTTGAATGCGGTTTAGTTTTCATTATCTTAGCCTGTCCAAAAACATCAGCCATGAAAAAATGTTACATTATTTTACTTATTTGCCTCATCCCTGCAAATTTGTTATTTGCACAGAACGGGAAAGCCGATATGTCGGCTCTCAACAGTAAATATCCGCCGACGCATGGATCAAAATCCATGAATCTCTCGGCCGAATGCAAGAGTTATGTCAACAACCCTGGCGCAGATCTTCAGTGGCGCGCTATTGTCAACCCTGTCGCCATCATGCATGAAGCCGAATACAATGAAGAGGTAATGCATTTGAAGGCAGAGCGCCTTAAAATCAAAATGGCCATGCCACAGGAAAAATCAGCCTCCTCTGAGAACTCAGGTAATGCCACAATACCCCAGATCGGGGCAAGTTTCGCCGGCAACCAGAGTAATGGAAGCTCCCCGCTTGATAACAACATTGCCATATCAAACGGAGGAATTATTGTGAGCGTTTCCAATACCACTATTTTTTACACAGATGCCAGCGGCAGCAACCTGTATTACAATGACCTTATCAGTTTTATAGGCGACAGCCAGATAACGGGAGTATGCGACCCTGTTGTGATCTATGATGCAGGGGCCGACCGTTTTGTATTCTTTTGCCAGGTTTCCCCCCTGAATTCAGCTACTTCCAAACTCCTGATTTTCTTTTCCAAAACAAATGACCCCAGGGGTGGCTGGTATTACTACAAAGTATCGGGGAATCCCCTTAACAATGCGTGCGCGTTTGATTATCCCAAAATTGCATATTCAAACAATGAGATTTACATCACCGGTAACCTTTTCAGGGATTCCGACAAGCATTTCAGCCAGGCCGTTATTTACCAGTTCACCAAAGGACCTGCTTACGGAGGAGGCAGTCTGAATTATACAGTATGGTATAATATCGACGGCAGTCCGTTCACAATCTGCCCGCTCTCCCTTGGGCAGCAGGGTTCTTATGGTCCGGGATGCTACATGGTCGCAACTTCTTCATCCGATGCCAGCACTTTCAATTTTTATGACCTCACCAACGACCTTGCAACAGGATTAGCCCAGCTGAATCATTACACCATCAATACGACCGCATACAAGGTCGCCCCCGATGCAGCCCAGCCCAACACCACCGTAATGCTGAACACCAACGATGCCCGCACACTCGGAGGATTCTACCTGAATAACGTGGCTCATTTCGTTTTCAATTCGCTGAATCCGACCAATGCCTGCGGGGTCAATTACAACCGGCTTGATCTCGGTTCCAGTACTAATACTTCGGTTGTATTTTATTCCAGCACTGCCGACTACTGTTATCCTGCAGTTGCTTCAAGTGGTGTAACAGGCACCGACCAGTCGGTCCTTATCGGTTTCCAGAAAGTGAGTTCATCGGTTTACCCTTCCGTAAGGGTGGTTGAATTTGACAACTCCATGAATTTCTCGAGTTCTGTGGAAGTAAAAGCCGGAGATGGTTATGTGTATTATACCGGCGACCCTGAACGCATGGGTGATTATTCGGGCATCTACAAGAAATACAACGACAGCAGGCCAACCTGCTGGATGAGCGGCGCCTTTGGCGGAAGCGACAACAAATGGAACACATGGATCGCCCAGGTTTATGATAACACGAATGGCATTGCTGCAATACAGGATCAAACGGCAGTGAGCGTTTACCCTAACCCGGTTGTGGATATATTCTCCCTTGAATTCTCATTAACGGATGCCGCCCCTCTTACCGTCAAAATCATGGATGCAAACGGTAAACTGGTTAAAAATTTATATGAAGGCAAAGGATATTCAGGCAAGAACGTCCTTTCGTTCAACAAAGCAAATCTTAAACCCGGAATCTATTTTATTGTGCTCATCTCTAATAACTCGGTACTGAAAAATGAAAAGATCATTATTGCCGGTTAAGATCCTGGTACTTGTCCCGTTCCTGCTTTTCTGCAGTCCCAAAAATGCCCAGTATTCAGGGAAAGCAGAAAAAGCAGGGACTGTCGGCACCGACACGTCACATGTGGCTGGGCAATATAATCAAAGGATCATTCACAATTCAGACGACCAAAAGACCGTTGATTCATTAAAGAAAGCCAGGCAGAAACCAAAATAAAACTATGTCGATTGAAATAAAAGTCCCAAGCCCTGGAGAATCCATCACCCAGGTACAGCTGGCAAAATGGCTTGTGGCTGATGGAGAGCAGGTTGAAAAGGACCAGGAAGTGGTGGAGATTGATTCCGACAAGGCATCATTTCCTGTCGCAGCGCCTGAAGGCGGGACCATCTCGCTTAAAGCTGCCGAAGGCGATACTATTGCTGTAGGAGCAGTGATTGCTGTGATTGAGCCCTCATCAGGTTCTGTGACTGCTGCGCGTAAACCGGCTTCAGCAAGCCTTGTACAAAACCCTGATAAAACTGTTAAGGCAGCTGTTCCTGATGTTCCCAAAGCTCCGGAAAGCCCCGCAGGCAGGGAAGTGGTTAGCCTTCATGCCTCACCACTTGCAAAAAAGATCATTGAAGAGAAAGGGGTCAAAGCGGTCGACATTTCGAATGCTTTCCCGGGGAAGAAAATTACCAGGAACGACGTTGAAGACTTCATCAGGGGAAGGAGACCCGACGCTCCCCCATCCGGCGGCAGCCTTAGAAAGGAAGAAAGGAAAAAGCTTACAACACTAAGGCTGAAACTTGCCGAAAGGCTTGTTGCAGTAAAGAATCAGACGGCCATGCTGACCACCTTCAACGAGATCAACATGACTGCAGCCCTTAAACTGAAGAATACCTACAGTGAGGTATTCAAAAAAAAGTTTGGTGTAGGAATCGGCCTGATGTCGATCTTTTCAAAAGCCGTGACCATTGCATTACAGGATTTTCCCCAGGTTAACAGTATGATAGACGGGGACGAACTTGTGAGCCCCAGGTACGTGGATATCGGTATTGCAGTGAGTGCTCCCAGGGGACTGGTGGTTCCGGTTATCAGGAATGCCGAATCGATGAGCCTCGCCGAGCTTGAGATCAAGATCAAGGAATATGCAGTTAAAGCCAGGGAAGGGAAGATCACTATTGATGATATGAAAGGCGGGACCTTTACCATTACGAACGGGGGTGTTTTCGGTTCCCTGATGTCGACGCCTATCCTCAACCCTCCACAGAGTGCGATCCTGGGAATGCATAAGATAATGGACAGACCCATTGCCTTGGACCGCCAGGTAATTGTGGCACCTATGATGTACATTGCCCTTTCCTATGATCACCGGGTGATTGACGGGCGTGAGTCGGTCAGTTTCCTGATCAAAGTGAAGGAACTTGTTGAAGATCCTCTAAAAATGCTGACGATGGGAGAAGATCCTGTTACTCTCCTGCTCGATTTGTAAAATTCAGATTTCATGCGTAGAAAAGTTGATTTCCTGGTAATTGGCTCAGGTATAGCCGGATTGTCATTCGCGATTAAAGTTGCGAAACACGGGAAGGTTTGCATTGTAACCAAATCCAGGATGGATGATACAGCGACAAGCTGGGCCCAGGGCGGAATTGCTGCGGTTATGCATACTCCCGACACCTTCGAGAAGCATATCCAGGACACCATTATTGCCGGCGATGGCCTTTGCAATGAACATATTGTGAGGCTTACGATTACCGAATCGACCGACAGGATCAGGGAACTGATCCGCTGGGGAGCCAAATTTGACAAGACGAAGTCGGGTAAGTACGACCTGGCCAAAGAAGGCGGGCATTCGGAATACAGGGTGCTTCACCATAAGGACAAAACCGGGCGGGAGATTGAAAATACACTTCTGGACCAGGTAAAGCGTCATCCGAACATAGAGATCCTTGAAGATTATTTTACCATTGATATTATCACACAGCACCACCTGGGAATCGAAGTCAATAAAAAAACGAATGATAATACCTGCTTTGGAGTTTATGTGCTTAATCCGCGCACAAGGCTTGTCGACACTATACTTTCGAAAATAACCCTCATCGCCACGGGCGGGGCGGGAAATGCATACAGCAATACCACCAGCCCGCTGATCTCAACAGGCGATGGGATTGCCATGGTGTACAGGGCCAAGGGGGCGGTCGACAACATGGAATTCATGCAGTTCCACCCTACTTCTCTTTATAACCCTGATGAAAAACCCGCTTTTCTCATCTCGGAAGCCGTGAGGGGTTTCGGTGCAGTACTGAGAACCCGCGAAGGCAAGGAGTTCATGTTCAAGTATGATTCGAGGCTTGAACTTGCCCCGAGGGATATCGTGGCCAGGGCCATTGACAACGAAATGAAGATCCTTGGCGATGATTACGTTTATCTTGACTGCCGCCACCTCCCGAAAAACGAAGTGATTGACCATTTCCCGACCATCTATGCAAAATGCCTCAGTGCGGGGATTGACATTACAAGGGACCTCATCCCTGTCGTGCCTGCTGCGCATTACACCTGCGGAGGAATACGCACAGATGAATTCGGAAGAAGCACCATCCTCAACCTCTATGCCTCGGGAGAATGCGCTTCAACAGGACTACACGGTGCTAACCGGCTTGCTTCCAATTCCCTCCTGGAGTCACTTGTATTTTCACACCGTTCCAGCATGGATGCCATCAGCAAGTTCAATTCCATTGCAATTAAAAATGAAATTCCCGACTGGAATGCAGAAGGGACTGTTCTGAATGAAGAAATGGTGCTGATCACCCAGACCCTGAAAGAAGTACAGAGCATTATGAGCACCTATGTTGGGATCGTCAGATCAAACCTGCGTCTTCAGCGAGCTCATGACAGGCTGGAGATACTGTACAGGGAAACTGAAGAATTGTACGAGAAATCAATCCTTACACGGAAGATCTGCGAGGTAAGGAACCTGATCAATATCGGGTACCTGGTAATAAAAGCTGCAAAAGCCAGGCATGAAAGCAGGGGTTTGCATTATTCGCTCGACTATCCCAGGGTCTCGAAAAAAAACAAGACGGGATCAAATTGACCATCCGCTGTAAAATCAAAATTATCCATGGCACTTATAAAAGCAGTTAAGGGAGTTGTCCCGGTGTTCGGCAGGAATTGTTTTCTCGCAGATAATGCAACAGTTACAGGAGATGTTATTCTGGGCGATGACTGCAGTGTATGGTTCAACGCAGTTGTCAGGGGCGACGTTCATTCAATCCGTATCGGGAATAATGTCAATGTCCAGGACGGAGCCATCATCCACTGCACCTACCAGAAATGGCCGGTTCAGATCGGGAACAATGTTTCTATCGCTCATAACGCCATCATCCATGGCTGTACAATTCACGATAATGTGCTGGTAGGCATGGGAGCAATCATCATGGACGGGGCAGTGATCGGGAGCAATTCAATAGTTGGAGCCGGGGCCCTTGTCACCGAAGGCAGCAGGGTTGAATCAGGATCGGTCTGGGCCGGGGTGCCAGCCCGTAAAGTCAAGGATATTGACCAGGGCCTGCTTGAGAGCCAGGTCAACAGGATCTCAGGAAATTATAACAGGTATGCTTCCTGGTACGGTGAAGATCCACAAACGTGGAAATAAAAAAACCGGCCCTCACGAACCGGTCTATTTTTTTTGATTGCAGACTGCCGACTGCGAACTGCAGACTAATTACCTATTCCAAGTCTCTTCTTCACAAGGGGCATAATGTCATCTGAAGGTTCACTGTAAAGCACAACATCTTCAATGGCGTTGATGATATAAGTGTACTTGTTTTCCTTGGCAACTTCCTTGACTGCTGCTTTTGCTTTTTCGATAAAAGGCTGCACAAGCTCCTGCTGCTTAGCCTGCATATCGGTCTGAGCTTTCTGCTGGAAAGCATCAATACGTGCCTGAAGGTCCTGCAATTCCTTTTCCTTTGTCTGTTTGATAAGATCCGACATGGTGGCGGACTGTGACTGGTAATCCATGTATTTATTCTCAAACTCGGACTTCATAGCATCCAGCTGGTCGGTAAGAGTCTTCTGGTAAGCCTGAAGTTTAATTTTTACTGAATCAATGCCAGGCATGGCCTGGAGTAAGGTATTGAATTCAACATGGCCGATTTTAACAGGATTCTGTGCCTGAGCTAAAGCTGACATACAGAGAATCAGTGCAATTACGGCAAAGATCTTTGCTAATTTTTTCATTTTTTACGATTAAATGGTTTATACTCTAATTGGGACTGCAAAATTATTAAAAATTCCCGAATGCCAAATACAGGAAGGCAGCCTATTTTTTCCCGCTTTTGTCACCAGCGGGGTTGCCTCCGCCGGTTTCACCCGTTTTACCTCCGCCGGTTTCACCCGGAGCTCCTTTTTTACCCTTACGGCCCGACAAACTGGCGCCCAGCTTGTCGAGGACCTCATCACTGATATCGTATTTAGGGTTGGCAAATAAGATCGAAAGACTGCCTCCCTTATCAAAAATTACCGCGTAGTTATTGCTTGTGGCTAAATCCTGGATGGCGTTATATATCTTCTCCTGGATTGGTTTAACAAACTCCTGCCTTTTTTTGAACAGGTCCCCGTCTTTTCCGAACCTTGACCTTTGAAGGTTTTTTGCTTCTTTTTCGGCATCAATGATCTCCTGTTCCTTTTTCTTTTTCATATCCTCAGGAAGAAGCACCGACTGGGCCTGAAACTCCTTGTACATCCTGTCAACCTCTCCAAATTTGGCATCGATCTCTTTCTGCCACTGGTTGCTTAATTCATCAAGCTGAGCCTGGGCCTCTGCAAATTCAGGGATATTATCCAGTATGTACTGGCTGTCGACATATGCAAATTTCTGTGCCTGTGTAGATAGTGAGACCAACATGAAAAATGCAACTGCAAAAAACGCTAACCTTTTCATACGCTTAATGTTTGATACTGTCTTTTTATTCTTTTATTCTTTTATTTCGCCACTTCGCTACTTCGCTACTTTTTTTATTTCGCTATTTCGCCAC
>CAIJYT010000256.1 GCA_903824935.1 uncultured Bacteroidales bacterium
GAGAAGGGTTTGAAGATATTGATGCTAAATGTAAAATCTTTAAACGCTCGGGAACCTACAAGTCTTCCGAACTGCTTGACTTCCCAAGCTCCTTTCATCATAAAAAAACTGCAACGACTGATATTAAATTTCAGGCCAAGCCTGTTGAGAACATCCAGGGCCTTACCGACCAGCTGTTGCTTCAGCGTTTTGCCCCTGCCAGTGTTCTTGTCAATGCCACTGGTGATATATTGTATATGACAGGCCATATCGGGAAATACCTTGAACCTGTGGCAGGCAAGGCAAACTGGAACATTTTTGCCATGGCGCGACAGGGATTGCGCGATGTGCTGCCTGTGGCCTTGCGCAAGGCCCTGCAAAATTTTGACCCTGTTGTTGTACGCAATGTTATTGTAGGAAGCAATGGTGGAACCAGTTTTGCCGATGTTACGGTACAGCGTATCGAAAACCCTGATTCCATAAGAGGCATGGTGATCATAATATTTACGGATCTTCCTGCTGTGGTTGAGCAGGATGACCATGATTCTAAAACAGGAAAACGCAGGCCATCCCCCAGGCAGAAGAATCTGGAGCTTGAACTGCAGCGAAGTTACGAAGACCTGCAAAGCACCAGGGAAGAGATGCAGACATCCCAGGAAGAACTGAAATCGACCAACGAAGAGCTGCAGTCGACCAACGAAGAATTGCAATCAACCAACGAGGAGCTTACCACTTCCAAGGAAGAGATGCAAAGCCTGAATGAAGAATTGCAAACTGTTAATGCGGAGCTTCAAAGCAAGGTTGGTGATTATCTGCGGGCTAACGACGATATGAAAAATCTGCTTAACAGCACCGAGATAGCAACCCTTTTCCTCGACAGGGATTTGAATATCCGCAGGTTTACCGACCAGGTCGCCAATATTATTAAACTGCGTACTATGGATATCGGGCGGCCGTTTACCGACCTGGTTACAGATCTTGAATACCCCGGGATTGACATAGATGCCAGGCAGGTGCTTAAAACCCTTATATCTGTTGAAGCTGCCATTACAACTCATAACCACAGGTGGTTTAATGTGAGGATTATGCCTTACCGCACCCTCGACGACCGTATCGACGGTGTGGTAATTACGTTTGTCGATATAACCGTGGCAAAGCAGGCCGAGCACGCCATGACCATTTCGGAAACCCGCTACCGCAGGCTTTTTGAATCAGCCAAAGACGGTATCCTTATCCTCGATGCGGAAACTGGAAAAATTAAGGATGTGAATCCGTTCTTAGTTGATCTGCTGGGTTACTCAAAAGGACAATTCCTTGAAAAAGCAATCTGGGAAATAGGTTTTTTCAAAGACATCGTGGCGAATAAGGACAAATTCCTGGAATTACAGCAAAAGGAAATTGTTCGTTATGAAAACCTGCCGTTAGAGACAGCCGACGGCCGGACCATCAATGTCGAGTTCATCAGCAATGTGTATCTGGCAGCTAATGTGAAGGTTATTCAGTGTTTTATCAGGCAGCTGGTGCCTAATACCTAATGCCTATTCCAATGAAAAAAGAGAAAAAACCGAACCTCGACATCCTCCGCCGAAAAGCAGAAGAATTGCTTAAAAAAAAGTCCCCGGGAACAAGTTTGCAACTTTCTGAAGCCGAAACCCTGAAACTTATTCATGAGCTGGAGCTTCACCAGGTAGAACTGGAACTTCAGAACGAAGACCTGAGGCTTGCAAAAGAAAGTGCCGAACTTGCCGTTGATAAATATACTGAATTATACGATTTTGCGCCTTCCGGTTATGTTACACTTTCACAAACGGGTGAAATCATTGAGTTAAACCTGCAGGCATCTCAAATGTTGGGTAAA
>CAIJYT010000257.1 GCA_903824935.1 uncultured Bacteroidales bacterium
TATGAGGTATGCTTTTTGTAAACAGGAATGAGAGAGGATTCTTGCTGAAACCCACACTGGCAGAAGCTCCGGAAAAAGCAGTCAGCATACCGGTTGAAAAGAACCTCTGAATATTGACAACAAGGTCGTATTTCTGTTTCCTCACCTCGCTTAATATCCTCAGGAAGTCCTTGTATTTATTGGATTTATCCCAAATGATCACACGGTTCAGGAAGGGATGCCCGGTAAATAATCCTTCCATCCCCTTTTTAATCATGATATCAATTACTGCGGATGAGTATGCGTGTCGCAATCCTTCAATCACCGGCGTTGCGAGTATCACATCACCGATCGAAGCTGTCTGGATTACGAGGATTTTCATATGTTAAATAGCGAAGTAGCGAAATAGCGAAGTAGCGAAATCATTATGCGCTGACATTATAGTCTCTCAGGGCTTGATTTAAGGAAGTTTTCAGGTCGGTGGATGCTTTGCGTTTGCCTATGATGAGTGCACAGGATACCTGGTATTTGCCGGCCGGGAATTGCTTTTCGAAACTCCCGGGAATGACGACGGAACGGGCAGGAATTATACTTTTATATTCTTTTGGTTTGCTTTGTGAAACATCAATGATGCGGGTTGATGCCGTAAGCACTACATTGGCCCCTAGCACGGCCTCCTCGCATACCCTTACACCTTCCACCACTATGGATCTGGATCCAAGGAAACAGCCGTCCTCAATGATCACAGGCGCTGCCTGCACAGGCTCGAGAACGCCTCCCAGGCCGACACCGCCGCTCAGGTGTACGTTCTTGCCGACCTGCGCACAGGAACCCACAGTCGCCCAGGTGTCAACCATGGTTCCATGGTCAATATAAGCACCTATGTTAACGTACGACGGCATCAGGATCACTCCTTTTGCAATGAACGAACCATAACGGGCCACGGCATGGGGAACCACCCTTACGTCAAGAGCTTTATAACCTTTTTTCAGGGGGATCTTGTCGTGGAATTCAAGAGGCCCGGCTTCAGTCACCGTCATCTTCTGGATGGGGAAATAAAGGATGACGGCCTTTTTTACCCATTCATTGATAATCCATCCTTCCATGACGGGCGCAGCAATTCGCAGCTCCCCTTTGTCAAGAAGACGGATCACTTCCCGTATTGCTTTCTGTGTTTCGGCTTTGCCCAGGAGTTCCCTTTTCTCCCATGCCGATTCAATGATTGGCCGCAGCTGATCTGACATGTAAAGGTGATATTATGGCACAAAGGTAAGAAAATATACAATGTTGGATGTACAATGCACCATGTGCCATGTACAAATTCTTACATCATAATCACAGGAACGGATATTATATCTGTCTTATGCTTTCATTCAATGATCCACGGGTTTTAAAAAAATCGTAATTTTGTAACACGAATTATGGGAAGGATTCTTGCAATCGATTATGGTCGGAAGCGATGCGGGCTGGCAGTTACAGATGAGCTCAAAATGATAGCTACCTCATTGAAGACTGTGCCGAGTATGGAATTACTACCATTTCTGAGGACTTATGTGTCGGGTAATCCTGTTGAGTGTTTCGTGGTCGGAGAACCCAAACAGATGGATAATACTCCTTCGGAATCGGAACGTTTTATTGAACCATTCCTGAAACAGCTTGCCCAGGCTTTCCCCGGCATCAGGATCGCAAGAGTGGATGAAAGGTTTACATCCTTGATCGCAAGCAGGGCCATATTGGAATCGGGCATTAAGAAAATGGCACGCAGGGATAAAAGCCTCGTAGATGCCGTAAGTGCAAACCTCATCCTGCAGTCGTTCATGGAATCGGAAAGGATAAGAAAAGAACATAGAGAAGCATGATTTTACCTGTTGTAGCATACGGCCACCCGGTTTTGAAGAAGAAAGCCCAGGAAATTGACAGTTCTTATCCTGACCTTAACCAGTTCATCACAGACCTATGGGAAACCATGTATGAGGCTGACGGCGTTGGTTTGGCAGCTCCGCAGGTGAACCGGTCGGTGCGCCTGTTCGTGGTGGATGCATCTGCCTTTGCAAAAGATCATCCCGAAGCCGATGGTTTTAAGCAGCTGTTCATCAATGCCGAAATATACAGTGAAGAAGGAGAAGAGTGGATCTTCAACGAAGGCTGTCTGAGTTTTCCTGGCATGAGGGAAGATATTTCACGTAAACCGGTGATCGGGGTCAGGTGGTACGATGAAGAATTCCGGCTCCAGGACCGGAAGTTTGACGGGATGCTGGCCAGGATCATACAACATGAGTACGACCATATCGAAGGTATACTGATGGTCGACAGGATAAATTCCCTGAAACGGGTTCTCCTTAACAGGAGATTGAATGATATCAGCAAAGGGAACGTTGATACTTCCTATAAAATGATTTTCCCTCAAGTCAAAAAACGAAAGAAATAGAACAAATATGAAAATAAAAATATTAGTACTGCCCCTGTTACTTTTTGGACTTATATCCTGCGGTCCATCAAGGAAAAAAGAAGCTGATAAAATCAATTCTATTGAAAACCGTCTGTTTTCGCCCACAGCGACTTCCCTCGACAAAGAAGCAGCCGACAGCCTTCTTACATTGTATACAGCCTTCATTAAGAATTTTCCCACTGATTCACTGACCCGTAAATATACCTTTAAGGCGGGCAGTCTTTATATGAACACAGGTAACGGGAAACAGGCTTTGGAGATGTTCGATCTCTACAGGTCGACATACCCCAACGATGTGAAGTCGGCCATGTGCCTTTTCTTTTCTGCCTATATATATGAGAATATTCTTAAGAACCTTGATAAAGCCCAGGAGTTATACATACTTTTCATTGAGAAGTACCCTCGTCACGACTTTGCGGATGATGCCCAGTCGGCATTGAATAACCTTGGCAAAACACCGGAACAGATGGTGAAGGAATTTGAAAAGAAGAGACAGGCCGATAGCGCCATGAGGGCAGATTCATTGAAAAAAGCGGGTAAAAGGAAAAAATAGGCCTTACCTGGTAAACGTTGTCTCAAGGTATTCCGATAATTCCGCAGGACTTACCCTCTCCATCATTTTTCCTCCGATGCTGTAAGAGATAGTGCCCCTTTCTTCGGAAATTACAATGGCAATGGCATCAGATTTTTCGGTGAGGCCTATAGCCGCCCTGTGCCTTAGCCCGTACCATGACGGAATAGAGCTAAGCTTTGAAACCGGGAGTATGCATCTTGCTGCCCTTATTGAGTCTCCTGTTATGACAACAGCACCGTCGTGAAGGGGGCTGTTCTTGAAAAAGATGGTCTCAAGCATAAGTTCCGACACCCTGGCATCAACTTCCTGGCCGGTTTCAACGAAGGAGCCCAGCTGGCTTTCACGTGCTATGATTATAAGAGCGCCGGTCTTTGTTTCAGCCATTTTCTGGCAGGCCATGACTACTGCATCGATGCAGGAGACAAAGGGGTTCTGGACCTTGAACTTCCAGAAAAAGAACCTTCGGTTACGGTTTTGCATGAGACGTGTATTCCCGAGCATGAGAAGGAATTGCCTTATCTCAGGCTGGAATACGACGATCAGGGCAATAACCCCAACACTGATGAACTGCCCCAGTATCTCGGTCAGCAGCTGCATCTGAAAAGCCTTGACGATTTTCCACGCAAGGTAAACGGCAATGATCCCGACAAATATTCTTATAGCGGCTGTCCCTTTCACCAGGTTGTAAACCTCATAAAGCAAAATGGCAAAAAGAATGATGTCGATAAAATCGGCTATCCTGAAATTAAACAATCCGCTGATTGATAATAAATGGAACATTATTTATGATGTTTACTGTTCTTGTGAATTTTTTTTCAGGGTTTCAAGCAGTGTAACCGCTTCTACGGCTTCTTTCACGTCATGAGACCTGAGAATGCAGGCTCCTTTCATCAGTGCAATTGTTTGAAGAACGCTGGTCCCGTTAAGCGCATGAGCGGGATCTGTCCCCAGCACCCTGTAGATCATTGTTTTTCTGGAAAGCCCTGCCAATATAGGCACTTCCAGTGATTGCAGGGATTCGAGCCCTGAAAGAAGACTGTAGTTGTGTTCAATGCTTTTCCCGAAACCGAACCCGGGATCTATAATGATATCCCGTATACCATGGTTCCTTGCCTCGGCAAGCTGTTTCTCAAAAAAATATGTGATCTCTGCTATGATGTCCGAATAGGTCGGGTTGTCCTGCATATTTCCCGGCCTGCCTTTCATATGCATGATGATGTAGGGCACCTTGAGGTATGCCACAGTTTCCATCATACCGGCTTCAAACCTTCCCCCGTATATGTCGTTTATCATATCGGCACCTTCTTCAACCGCAGTCCTGGCCACCGCAGGTCTGAAAGTGTCAACCGAGAGTATAGCTGCAGGGAAGTCTTTCCGAATTGCTTTCAGCGAGGGAATCAGCTTGTCAAGTTCTTCTTCACAGGAAACTTCTGAGGCGCCAGGCCTGGTTGAAACAGCGCCTATGTCAATGATTCGTGCACCCTCGGCCAGCATTTGTCCTGCCCTCTGTACCTGGCTTGAAATGGTAAGGTATCTGCCCCCGTCGAAAAATGAATCAGCCGTCATGTTCAGTATACCCATGACTGCCGGGACCGACAGGTCCAGTGATTTACCGTTGCAGTTGACAGTGGACAATGATTTTTTTACAAAGGTAGTAAAACGGTACCATAAACTGCAGGTGCAAAGAGCAGTATGCAGGCCCTCGGCTTCATGTTCAATTAGCAGGATGGATCAGGTCCTTGACTTTTGGTGGGAGAATTCTTACCTTTATTGCCGTAATGTGCTTTGTATGAAACGATTTCTAATTGGGGTCCTGGTGATAGCGTACTGTGGAACGCTAAGCGGGCAATGGGTGCAGACTTCCGGGGTCACCGGAGGTGAAGTGATGAGCCTCGCGGTGCTGGGCTCAACCGTGTTCGCTGCGACGATGTACAGCGGAACTTTTTACACGAAAGATTACGGGAATACCTGGACTCCTACCGCTTACGGCGTAAATGTTGCAATGGGCGTGCGCAGTTTCGCGGTGGCAGGAACTATGATCTACGGTTGCGGGGACAATCAGATGTACAGGTCGGCCGACTATGGGATTACGTGGCAAACGATACCGATCCCGTCGTCAAGCGGGGGCGCTATCGCTATCAGCGGATCGGATATTTATATAGGCGGAGGCAGTGCCCTCGGGGTTTTCCGCGGCAGTATAGGCGATTCTAACTGGGTTAACGTGGGCTTGCAGGGGGTTACCATCAATACTCTTTCGGTAGGGGCCGGAGCCATCTGGGCGACTACTCCCGTAGGACTTTACCGTTCTCAAGGAGGCGGCTGGGCACAGGTCCTCGGTGGGGATGTATTCAGCTCCACTGCGTTCAGCGGCACATCAATCTATGCGGGAAGCTCCTCAGGAGTTTGGGCTTCGGATGATAACGGATCGTCCTGGACGCTGATACAGTCGGGGGAAGCGGTTGATGCGACCTCCATGTTAGTTGCCGGGGGTGCGATTTACGCGGGATCCTGGAACGGGATCTTTAAATCACCGTTGGGAGGAAACATCAACTGGACGAAGATCGTAAACGGACTGGATTTCTGGAATGTTCATTCATTGGTTTATGCAGGGAACCTGGTCTTTGCCGGGGTCTTCGGAGGCATCTATACTTCGGCGAACGGGGGAGACAGCTGGAGTAGGCGCAGTACAGGTCTTATCGCCACGAACTGTTTTTTAAGGGTTAATGGAGGGAGGATGATATCCGGGACAAATACCAACGCATTTTCCTATACCACCGATAAAGGTGATCACTGGACCGATATCAGCAACGGGCTTGAACGCTACAACCATGTAAAACTTGAGCTCCATGACCTGGCTTTTGGAGGATCCACCTATTATGCCGGGACCGAGGACCATGTATATCATTCCACTGATCTTGGGAGCAGCTGGGTGCGTGATACTTCGGGGCTTAGCTGCATGTATGTCAATGCTGTGGCTGTGGGGAAAGGTTTTGTATTCGCCGGGACAGGGAATAACGGGCAGGGAGTCTTCCGCGCAAGCAGGAGCGATATGCACTTTTACCCGTTCAGCGACGGACTCTCATCCGCAGACATTACAGTATTAAATACCGTAGCGGATACTGATATTTGGGTGGGAACCTGCGATTATGGCATTTTGAGGAGAAGTGTTTCGGGTACTCATCCCTGGCAGGCGATGAACAACGGGATCACCAACACCTGTATCAACACCATTGCAGGGGGGGCAAACTGCATATTTGCAGGAACTTACGACGGTTTTTACCGTTCGTACACCCACGGTGCAAGCTGGGAGAAAATAGAGAATCCCTGGTTTGGAGCATGCGGTGGTATTGCTGTGAAGGGAGATACCGTGATCGTCATGAGCAATAACGGCATCTTTTATTCGAAGAACAGGGGCAGCAGTTTTTCGGATATCACAGGCCCTTATTTCTTCGGGGGGCCGTCAATCGTCATTGGCGATCATGATGTGTTCGTGGGCACTTCCGACGTGGGTGTCTGGAGAAGGGCATGGAGCGATATCCATACGTTTCATCTCACAACAGATTCGGTTGTGCTAAAGCCGTTGGTCGGCAGCCGCGACAGCCTGTTTATCGAATGCGACACCAATTGGACAATACAGGGCTATATGCCCGATTTCCTCAGTGCCAACCGCCTCAGCGGCAAAGGCGACGGGTATGTGGTATTTACCGCCATCCAGCCCAATACGAATGATTATGAACTGACCAATGCATTCGAGCTGCATTCCTCCGACGGACAGGTTACGGGATTTACGGTGCGACAGCAGGGAAAGAGTTTTGGAATCCAACAAACAGGGCGCAGGGGAGTTGCGATTTGGCCGAACCCTTCGGCCGGGTTGCTTAATATCCGTTGCCTGAGCCCCATACTCTCCGTTACAATGTTGACTGATGACGGTGTTATTGTGAATGAATTCAGGTTCCCGGGTACTTCAGCCCAGGTCAGCCTCCGGCCCGGTCATACCGGGATGCTGTTTATCAGGATTCAAACTGCGGATGGACCGGTGATGGGAAAAGTGATGAACCGTGAGCCATGATTGTTTTGCGACCATCTGAAAAATAGTTCAATATTCGAAATTCGTTGATCGATATTCAATATTCATTTCGTCCCCTGTTAACTCTTTTTCATAATTCCCTCTGTCGGTTTTCCACTCCTTCTGCCAAATATTTTGTAATTTAGGCCACCTGAACCTGAAGCCCGGACCCGGAATTGATTGTCAATAGTGGTACCAGCCGGGGCCAGGGGAAATCTCATCCGCATACACATGAGTAAAGAACATAACACTGAAGCTGAATTCGAACACAGCATAAGCCTTTGCAGGGATATTTTTCTTACTAAAATGAAGGATTATGGTACTGCATGGAGAATCCTGCGTACCACCGCCATCACCGACCAGATCTATATCAAGGCGCAGAGGATCAGGAGCATTGACGATAAAGGCACTCAAAAGGTTGAAGAGGGAGTTAAACCTGAATACATAGGTATAGTCAATTATTCAGTGATGGCCCTGATACAGCTTGAACTTGGGACCGGAGATAACCTGGAACTCAGGCCGGAAGAAGGTGAAAGGCTTTACAATAAATATATTTACGCGGCCCGTGATCTGATGCTGAACAAGAATCATGATTACGGGGAGGCGTGGAGAAACATGAGGATAAGTTCACTTACCGATATCATCCTGATGAAACTCCTGCGGATCAAGCAGATCGAGGATAACAAGGGTAAAACCTACATTTCTGAAGGACTGGATGCCAATTATTACGATATTATTAATTACGCAATATTCGCCCTGATCAGACTGGAATATGAAAATTCTTAGAACCGTCTTCCGGATATTAGTCGGACTTGTTTTTGTCTTCAGCAGCTTTGTCAAGGGAGTTGATCCGATGGGGACCGTCTTCCGCATTGAGGATTATTTTGTCGCGTTCGGAATACCCTGGGCGGGGCAGTTTGCATTGTTCCTTTCGATTCTGTTATGCACACTGGAATTCCTGGTAGGGGTGAGCATGTTGCTGAACCTGTGGATAAAGAAAATGGCCTGGTTGCTGCTACTGATGATGACCTATTTTACTGTACTCACCTTTATTGACGCCATCTGGAACCTGGTGCCTGATTGCGGCTGCTTCGGCGACGCAGTCAAGCTGACCAATATGCAGACTTTTCTGAAAAACCTGGTGCTTATGTTTTTCGTGGTCCCGGTTTTCATGTGGAGGAAGAAATACCGCTCGGCACTCAGTTTAAACCTGGATGTCGTTGTGCTGCTTCTTTTTGCGGCTGCATTTACCTGGATGTCGGTATATAGTGCAAGGCATCTTCCGCTCATAGATTTCATGGCCTGGCAAAAAGGAAACAGGGTGAACAAGACCGAATCCCTCCCTGTAAAATTCTTTGTGACCTACCGGAATAAAAAGACCGGGGAGAAAAAAGAATACCTGGCTTCGAATTATCCCTGGAATGATACCCTCTGGATGTCGCAATGGGCGTTTTTCAGCCAGAGGGTGGAGGATCCCAATGCAGGCAAAGCAGCTACACTGCTGGTTGAAGATATGCACGGGAATGATGTAACCGCTTCAGTAATGCAAAACCCCGACTACCAGTTTATCCTGGTCGCCTATAACCTGAAAGAAACAAATCAGGATGCCTTCCTTCGCATACTGCCATTCTATAAACAAGTCCGTGCCAATGGCCGGTCCTTTATCTGCATTACCACTGCAATGCCGGATGAGATCAGGAAATTCCGCATGGCCCACGGTACTTCTTTTGATTTTTTCAATGCCGATGACGTGATCCTGAAAACTATGGTCCGGTCCAATCCCGGGCTGATATTGCTTAAAGACGGGGTGGTGATCGACAAATGGGCGTTCAGGGATTTTCCTGACTGGAAAGAGGTCTCGGAGAAATATCTCAAATGACAAAATTTATTTTTCAAAAGCTTGGTTATGGCATCCTGGTCCTTTTCGGAGTGGTCGTGGTTATCTTTTTCCTCTTCAATATCCTTCCGGGTGACCCGGTGAGGATGATGCTGGGGCAAAGGGCCGACAGCGTTTCGGTAGCGGCCATGAAGAAGGAACTCGGCACTGATAAGCCTTTGTATGTTCAGTTTGCGGCTTACCTGAACGACCTGAGCCCGATTTCGTTCCATGTGACAGGACGGCCTGGTAACAGTTTTAATTATGATACCGCCAAGTATGGTGTTCCTGTGTTTGCGCTGGCATTTAATCAAAAGATGCTGGCCCTGAAGTATCCCTGCCTGAGGCAGAGCTATCAAACCCGGAGAAATGTGTCGGAGCTGCTTGTTGAAAGTTTTATAAATACGTTTATCCTGGCTATTGTGGCTATGGCTTTTGCCCTGGCCGTTGGCATTGGGCTGGGGATAGTCTGCGCCCTTTACAAGAATTCATTTATCGACAGGATTTCAGTCGTGTTCTCTGTTCTGGGAATGTCACTTCCTTCATTTTTTGCAGCTATCCTCAATGCCTGGATCTTTGCTTTTGTGCTGGCGCATATCACCCATCTGAACATGACAGGAAGCCTGTATTCGGTTGATGACCTGGGCCGGGGGGAGTATCTTGACCTGAAGAACCTGATACTTCCGGCATTCACTCTCGGCATCAGGCCCCTGGCCATCATCGTGGAACTTACCCGTAATTCCCTTCTCGAAGTGCTTTCCCAGGATTATATTCGTACAGCCAGGGCAAAAGGCCTCAGCCCCCGCACGATCATCTTCAAACATGCCCTGAAAAATGCCATGAACCCTGTAATTACAGCTGCCACCGGCTGGCTTGCCTCACTTCTTGCAGGAGCCGTGTTCGTGGAATATATCTTTGACTGGAAAGGAATAGGGCTTGTGATCGTTAATGCACTTGATAAATACGACTTCCCCGTGATCATGGGAGCGGTTTTATTCATTTCGGTAATCCTGATTTTAATTAATATACTGGCGGATATACTTTACGGCGCTATTGATCCGAGGGTGAGAATACGGTCGTGACAATTGTAACGACCGTAACAAGCGAAGCGCCATAACGGCCGTTACGAAAAATAGCATTAATCAAAAACTTAAAAACATTATTTATATGAGAAAACGAATCGTTGCAGGGAACTGGAAGATGAACAAGAACTTCCTGGAGGCGGAAGAACTTGTGGCTAAAGTCGCAGATGCACTGGAAACCCGTAAACTGAAAAATACAGTGGTAGTTCTGTGTCCGCCCTTCCCTTACCTTGAACTGGCCACTGATATAGCCTGCGAAGCTAAGTTTTCGGTCGGAGCTCAGAATGTTTATCCCGACGACAGCGGTGCTTTCACCGGGGAAGTAAGCCCTGTCATGCTTGAATCCATGGAAGTGGAATACTGCATCATAGGTCATTCCGAGAGGAGAAAGTACTTCCATGAAAGCAATGAGTTCCTGGCCCTGAAGCTCAACGCACTCCTTAAGCATAATATCATCCCTGTTTTCTGCTGCGGGGAGGTCCTTGACGAACGTAATGCCAAAAAGCATTTCAAGGTGGTTGAGAAACAGCTCACAGAATCGGTTTTCCATCTTAAAAAAGACCAGATGGCACAGGTGGTCATCGCCTATGAACCCGTATGGGCTATAGGGACCGGTGTGAATGCAACCCCTGCCCAGGCCCAGGAAATGCATGCTTTCATCCGCGGGCTGATAGCAAAAAAATACAGCAAGAAACTGGCCGATGAGATATCCATTCTTTACGGAGGCAGCTGTAATGCGAAAAATGCAGCCGAGTTGTTCAGCAATCCGGATGTGGACGGGGGATTGATTGGAGGGGCCTCGCTGAAGGAAGATGATTTTATGGGGATCATTGATTCACTCTGATGGAATACATAGAGGTCAGCATCAGCGGGGTTTCGGAAGAAATTGCCGGTATCCTTACCGCGGAAATGTGCGAACTGGGATTTGAAAGTTTCACAGAGGAAAGCGGGGGGCTATTTTCAGCATATATACAGCTTGAGTCTTTCGATATCATGCTGGTTGCCAATTTCCTTGAAAAGAAATCGGCAGACCTTGGTTTTACATATAAGGTCGAAAAGATAGCTTCGCGTAACTGGAATGAGGAATGGGAATCATCATACCAGCCGGTGAGGATAGGCAGTTGCTACATCCGTGCACCTTTTCACAAACCTGACCCTGAAGCTGCGACCGAACTGGTGATCGAACCTAAAATGTCATTCGGCACAGCTCATCACGAGACAACCCGGCTTATGATAGAGACCTTGCTGAATATCAGTTTCGAAGGTCGTGCCGTGCTTGATATGGGAACGGGTACAGGGGTGCTTGGAATCCTTGCGGCAAAGCTGGGTGCGAAACCGGTGGTTGCCATAGATAACGATGAATGGTCCTTTCTTAATGCAAAGGAAAATGCTCTCAGAAATAATGTGGGCGATATGATCGTTCTCCAGGGTGATGCTCTGAGTATCCCTGAAGGGAGATACCGCTTTGTCTTTGCCAATATCAACAGGAATGTATTGTTAAGGGATATGCCTGTATACAATAACTTTCTTGAAAAGGGAGGGGAGCTGATACTTAGTGGTTTCTATGAAGAGGACCTGGAAATAATAACTGATAAAACAACGAAGCTCGGATTGGAACTGGTTTCCCGGGCAGCCCTGAATCATTGGGTGGCTGTAAGGTTTAAGAAATGCTGAAATTTAAACCCTTTTTTGTTTTGATGATCTGTTCTGCCCTGCTGGTTCCTGTTCTCCGGGGGCAGGCTCAGAACCAGCGTACTACCCGGTTTACGGGTGATTCAACCAGGTTTATAAGTGAACTTAACGGCTTGTTGTTCGGGCTTTCCGATAATGACCAGAAACTGGTCCAGCCTGTCATGACAGGCTTTGTCCGGAAATGGAACCAGGAAACCTTTGACCCGTCAAAAAAGAAAGTTATCTATTTCCTCTGCAATGAGATGCTGAAAAAGAAGATCCGCGTCTTCCCCGATTTCTTCAATTACATTGAAGCACTGAATGTTTTTGTTGATTCACATCAGCCTGAAGCACTGTTTACCTCCTGGTCCTTGATACTTAAAAAACTGATCTCGGATAAAAGCAGCAGGAACTTTAACAATTTTATAGATATCACCACCACCCTGTTCGCTGAAAGCATGATATACAAATCCCAATCAACCCAATGGAAGATTACCCCGGCAAATTTTACCATGAGGCTTGATTCGGTTCCTGTTATACAATTCGCAAAAGCCGACATGATCTGCCATGTAAACAAGGATTCTATGCTGATTTATGGAACGCGAGGGGTCTATTTCCCTCTTTCACAGAGGTGGGTGGGGCATGAAGGGAGGGTCGACTGGCAGAGGGTGGGCATAAGCCAGGATAAGGTTTTTGCCGATCTTGACAAATACCAGGTACTTGTCAGGTATTCAAAACTTACTGCAGATTCCGTTCACCTGTATAATAAAAAATACTTTTCCTCACCCATCATGGGAAAGCTTATTGATAAGGTGCTGGTGGATGTGGATACAGAAAGGGCTTCCTACCCCCGTTTTTATTCTTACGATAAAGAGATCAGCATCAAGAACCTGTTCAATAACCTGGATTACATGGGGGGCTTTGCCATGGAAGGGGCCAGGGTTCTTGGCTCCGGGGAGCATAAACGGGATGCAAGGATAGTGGTTAAAAAAGGGGACGAGGAATTTATGCAGATAAAAGCGCCGGTTTTTATGATCCATCCCGACAGGATCAACGCCGCCTCGGCTTCCATATCGATCTATCATGAAACCGATTCCATTTTCCATCCCGGCCTGGAGATGAAATATCTTGACGGCAGCAGGGAGCTGACTTTCACCAGGGATGAACAAGTGAAATCCATTACGCCCTGGTTCGATTCCTGGCATAAAATTGAAATATATTGTGAGCAGCTCAAGTGGATCATCAACCAGCCCAGGCTGAACTTCGAAATGATGAAAGGCCCGAATAAGGAAAGCAGGGCAATTTTTGAATCCACCAATTATTATTCAAGGGACCGCTACGACAGGCTGCAGGGAATAGATGAGATCAACATCCTGAACGTCATCAAGAGTTTCACCGACAAAACCAAATCAAAGGAAATAAGCCTCGAGGATCTAACCCGCTATATGGCTAAACCCAGGGAACAGGTGGAAGTGCACCTGCTTAACCTGGCTAACCGCGGTTTCCTGGTATATGACTATGAGGATAAGGTTGCCCGGGTTAAGGATAAGCTGTTCAACTATGTCAAGGCCAGGGATGGCAAGAAGGATTATGACGAGATCTTTTTTAATTCCAATGTGACCAATTCAAGTAATGCGATACTTGACCTGAATAACTTCGACCTGAAAATTCAGGGTGTAAAAAGTGTATATATCAGTGATTCTCAGCATGTAGCCATCTATCCAAAAGGAGAGGAGCTGCTCGTGCGCAAGGATATGGACGTACTGTTCCATGGCAAGATAGAAGCCGGGCTCTTTGACTTCTACGGGAAAGACTGTTCCTTCGAATACAATAAATTCAAACTTAACCTGCCCAACGTGGATTCTATGGTGTTTTACGTTCTGAGCAAGACCTGGGATCCGAAGGCAGGAAGGTTCCCGCTTGTTAAAGTCAAGACCTCACTCAGGCATCTGGCCGGCGACCTTGAGATCGACAAGCCTGATAATAAGGCAGGACTGAAAGCCCTGAAAGAATACCCGATCTTTCATAATAAGGACACTGCACAGGTTTATTATGACAAGAAGAATATCCAGAGAGGGGTGTACACAAAGGATAAGTTTTTCTTCGATGTCGACCCCTTCACCATCCAGAGTATGGATGTTGTGCATACCGACAGCCTGAATTTCGGAGGGGTGCTTACATCCGCAGGTATATTCCCGAAAATAATCCAGCCGCTGAAAGTGCGTCCCGACTATTCACTTGGATTTGAAAAATCAACCGAAGCTACAGGCCTTCCTGTTTACGGAGGGAAAGGGACCTTCATTTCAAAAATTGATCTCAGTGAACAGGGATTGAGGGGCGACGGCACACTGCTGTTTCTCAACTCCACTTCGCATTCATCATCTTACCTCTTCCTGCCCGACTCGCTGAGGACGACCGCGAAGAATTTCACGATGACCGAGCAGGTTGGTGATGTCGAATACCCGGCTGTCTTGGCCGATTCGGTTAACCAGTTCTGGTTGCCATATAAAGATTCCATGGTAGTAGCCTCGATAAGGAAGGAAATGCATATTTATAACAACCAGTCGACTTTCGGTGGCACGCTGGCCCTTACCCCCGCGCTCCTCAGCGGGAAAGGTACCATAAAAATCAAAGATGCCGAAATGGACTCGAAGGGGTTCAGGTTCAAACGCAGGACTTTCGATGCTCTTATCGCGAATTTCCGTATCAAATCGTATGACCTTAACGACCTTACGATCTCGACGAAGAATTACCAGACACATTTCGATTTCGACAAACGCAGGGGTGAATTCCGTTCGAATGTAGGGATATCAAAGGTTGAATTTCCTTTGAACAAGTATGTTTGTTCAATGGACCGTTTCGACTGGATGATAGATAACGAGGAGATCTCGCTGGCCAATGAGCAAAGCCGGAAGTCTATCCCTGATTCACTGAGCCTTACCCAACTGATCAATATAGGTTATACGGGATCGGAGTTCATCTCGGTGCACCCCCTGCAGGATTCTCTGAAATTTTTTGCAGCCAAGGCAAGGTATAATCTAAGGACGAATGTCATCAATGCCGAGGATGTAAGGATCATCAAGGTTGCCGATGCAGCTGTTTTTCCCGATTCGGGCAGTGTCAGGATTTTCCGGGATGCCCAGATGCAGACACTGAAACGTGCAATCATCATTGCAAATACCAAATCGAAATTCCACCAGTTTTACCAGTCGGAAGTGTCTGTCGCCTCCAGAAAGAAGTATACCGGAAGGGGGATGCTTGATTATATTGACAGGGACGGGAAACGGGAGAAAGTTGAATTCAACAGCATACTGGTGGATTCCAGTGGACAGACAGTGGCTAAAGGCATTGTTTCCGACTCGTCAAACTTTAATCTCAGTCCTGAGTTCCAGTTCAGGGGGGATGTCACGGTTGAAGCGGCGAGGAAGGAACTGAATTTTGACGGAGGCTTCCGCCCGATCTCAGAATGCCTGCATAAACTTAAACCGGAATGGATAAAGTTCAATGCCAATATCAATCCTTCGAAGATCATGATCCCGGTCGATCCAAAGCCTGCCAATATGCTTGGTGAGAAGGTGGCCCTTGCCCTTGAGTTCTCAACTACCGAAGCTGCAGTTTACCCTGCTTTCTTTCTCCGCAGGAACAGTTTCAGTGATTCAGCCATGGCAGTGTCATCGGGTATGTTGACCTATAATGTTCCGACTACCGAATTCCGCATAGCCGATACGGCCAAACTCACCGACCTCTCCCTTCCGGGGAATTTTATTTCGCTTAACCAGACCCTCTGCAGGATGAGAGGCGACGGAAGGCTGTCTCTCGGTGTAAACGGAGGCCCCCTTGACCTTGAAGCATACGGTACCATGGATCATTACATGATCAATGATTCAACAAATGCACATATAGCTCTTTCTATGGATTTTCCTTTCTCGGATGATGCCATGCAGAAGATCAGCTCACAACTTACAAGCAGCAACCTGGGCGGGCTGACAATAGACAAGACACCTTTCA
>CAIJYT010000258.1 GCA_903824935.1 uncultured Bacteroidales bacterium
AGGCTTTAATACCCTGACCTGCAAACGCAGGGATCAGCATGGCAAAATCAAATTCAATCGAACTGATCTTTCCATCCAGGGTTTCATAATGTGCTACACCAGGATCCACCTTTGTAATGCCGGCCCGCTTGATCCAGTTGATATTATTTTCGGCTAATACCGATTCGGCAAAAACCTTAGTAGAAGTAATATACCCTCCCCTTTTAATAAAAGCTCCCCCCATCCCGAAATCCCCGACTTCGTATTCGTTGGATATCCAGGTTATGTCGGCAAGGTGGCTTAGTTTTCTTTGTTTAAACTCAAATGCCAGGTTCAGTGCATATTCAAAGGCGGCTCCCTGGCAGGTAGCCTTTGGATGGCCGGTTCCTATGAGGAATCGTTGTTTTTTTCCCTGTTTCATCAGGTCGATTGCTTTTTGCAATTCATCCCATGTATGTGTTGCATGATCACAGGAGCAAACAGAAAGTGAATTCTTTCCGGGGCCAAGTCCGGGTGTTGCATCGAAGTTCAATTTCGGCCCGGTTGCATTAACCAGGAAATCATAGGGAACCTTCTCTTTTTGGCCGGTATTTCCTTCGGATGTGTACTCAATGGAAACGAATCCTGATTTGATTTCATCATCCCCTTCGGGATGTAATGAGATAGCTTTTGCCTGTTTGAATATGATCCCCCAGAGATTGTAAACCTTTGGAAGTTTAAACCTGACTTGATCTACCGTCATTCTACCTACCCCAACCCATATATTTGAAGGTATCCATTGATAATACTGGCTGGGTGAAACAACAATCACCTCATGCTGCCGGCCTAGTTTTTTTTTGAGAAATGCGGCAGCCGTATGGCCTGAAATTCCTGCGCCAAGTATTACTACTTTCATATTTGCGATTTGAAATAAGTTCTTCCGAGAATTGTATGTAAATTTATGGAAAATACGTTTCTAACCTAACATCATGAATGAATTTGATTTAAAAGCAAAAGACTGGGGGAATACTTGCAATAGCCGATCTATACCTTGAAGATGGCTCGTTTCATGATGGGGATACAAGTGTTCACTTCGGATTTGATCCTGACAAACTAGCTGAAACACTTCATCTGCAAGGTTTTTCCAAGACTACAATCACCCCTTGCTTTATGATGCGTAAAGTATTATCCGCAGATAAAACAAAAGAATACCCTATATTTTTACTTACAGCTGTTAAACCTTGATCTTTTTAATCGGAATGCTTAGTGTCGCATCCTTCATGCTGATGACAGGTTTGGTTATTATCTGTAATGTTTCCCTGTAAATATTCGGTAACTACATCTTCGGCAAGGCCGGAACAGCCACGTACAACTTCAATACCATTGGTATACAGATGTTGAATCGCCCCTGCACCAATATTCCCCGCAAGCATGATAGTAACGCCATGAGTAGCAAGAACTTCAGCAATCCCGGAGCGGCATCCGCAACCTTCGTTTGCTTTAATATTTTCGGCATGAATGATCTTGTTTTCCTGTGAAACAGAAAAAACAGAATAGGTATCTGAATGGCCAAAATGGTCGTTTACAAATCCGTTGTGAACGGGAACAGCAATTTTCATTTATTTGTTTTTATGGTTTAATAATTCTATAATTTCTGAAACCGGGACTCGGGTATCCGGGTGAATAATCATTTGAATATGGTTTTTGTTTAGCAGTTGTTGAACCTTTGTACTAAACTCACCTGCAACCACACTTTTAACATTTTTAGAAATCAGCTCATCTACAATAACATCGCCTTTACATCCCTTAATACCCTGAGCCGGATTTTCTATCACCTCGGTATGCCTGCTTGAATCATCATAAATATGGAAATGAGAACATTTACCAAAATGTTTATCAATTAATGTTTCAGAGCTTGAATTCTGAGATGCAATTGCTGTTTTCATTTCAATTTGTTGTTATTTCTTCAAGATTTTTTGATTGGCAGAGAGGACATCTTACGGATGACAATTCCATCTCAGGGGCCGTAAAGAAAATATTGCAGGCACGGCAATTATACCAGTCATTACTATAATAAGCACTGCCTTTTTCGACTTCAATAGGACGAGCCTCGGCGAGAGCCAATGCGATTTTTCGCCTGGCACTTTCATACAATCGGGTAAACG
>CAIJYT010000259.1 GCA_903824935.1 uncultured Bacteroidales bacterium
ACTTCGCTACTTCGCTACTTCGCTACTTTGTTATTTCCTTATTTCGCTACTTCGCTACTTCGCTACTTCGCTACTTTGTTATTTCCTTATTTCGCTTTTTAATATGCCTGTATTCAGCATCCTCGTCCCGACCTACAATCACGAACTGTTCATCGGCGACTGCATTGATTCGGTGCTCAGCCAGACATTCTCGGAATGGGAGATGATCATCCTCGACGACGGAAGTACGGATAACACGGGTGCAATAGCAAAAGCCCGGGCCGCATCCGATCCCAGGATCATTTACGTACAACAGCCCAACAAAGGCATTTTCAGGCTGTTCGAAACGAACAATTCAGGACTGGAAATATCAAAAGGAAAATATATTTCCATTCTCGAAGGAGATGACCTCTGGACGAAGGATAAGCTTCAGAAACAGTTCGGGGTCCTCGAAAACAATCCCGGCGTAGTTCTCTGCTTCGGAAAGGTCAATGCTTTTTCATCTGAAACGGGACAGGTGCACACCGTGCTTCCCGTTATCGGCCGCGAGGTACCTGCAACCTGGTCCAACGACCCTGCCGGGAGCATCCTGAATGCACTGTTTCTCGATAATTTCATTCCCTCGGTCACAATCACCATGCGCAGATCCGCATTGCTTGAGATCGGCGGATTCCAGGCCATTGATGAGTACCCGGCAACCGATCTTCCGACCATACTGAAACTGGCATCAAAAGGGCAATTCTATTTTATCAATGAAATCCTCGCCAATTACAGGATGCAAAGCAACCAGATCACGAAAACCTACACCATACAGCTGCTCGAAAAACGCATCCGGTATGTTTACAGCTTCTTTGATTCACTTTCGCCTGAACTGAGATCTGCGCTTACCATCGATAAAAAGACCCTCGAACGGCATTTCAGGAAAACCCGGCTGATCACTTACGTGGTTTCAGGCCGTCATAAGCTGATCCGCAGGGAATTCACCGAAGCCCGCAGCGATTTCGTCAAAGCCATTATTTCACCCGCCGGGATTTTACCTTTATGGAGAATTTCGGCTGCCGCCGGATGGCTTCTCGGTTTATTTCATATGGATATGGAAAAACTCCTGAGGGCTTCTGGCCGCACTGGATATAAGGCCGGCTGAAAACTTCGTTTTTTTATGTCCATGTAACTTCCCTCCCCGGAATTCAAACCAGTGAATCGCCTGTCATCGGATACATTTCAAAATATTTTTCTATTATCCTTGCAACAGGCAATCCGTTGATCTTCTCAGCCCGTACCAGCGTGCCGAAAGTTTCTGAAGGTTTTTTGATTTCCAGGTTGTAAAATCTTGTAATGATCTTCTGATGGCTCAGTATGTGGATGGTATCGCCGGTATGGCTTATCATTTCAACTTTGTTCCTGCCGAATAGCTTTTTCCATTCGGGGGATGATGACAGTTTTTGAGGTGAAACCGCTTCTTTTGTTTCTATGAGCGGAAATTCATACAATCCTTTCCAGATGTCGTTCCCGGATCTCTTCCCGAAATAAAGGCCATCACTGCCTTTCACATTGATCACAAGGTAATTGAAGTAGCGGGGTTTCAGGGCCAGCTGTTGCTTTTTAACAGGCAACTGTCCAACCATTTGATGTTTCAGCGCATAGCAGCTGTCGCTGAAAATACAGGCTCGGCAATCAGGGTTTCTCGGAACGCAATACATCGCTCCGAATTCTATCATTGCCTGGTTGAAAATGCCTGGGCCGGTGTAAGTAGCGAAATGGCGAAGTAGCGAAGTAGCGAAAATTGAAGTTTCGTGGGTGGATAGTGGCTCCGTTGCATCAGGAACTGATGCGGGGTCCCCACCCGGCGAAGATTCTGTAAAAGCCAGGCGGAGAAGTGAGCTTGCGAACGGCTTGCCTGGCTTAGGAAGCGAGCCGCTGGTGGGTCGCAACAGTTCCGTAGCAGAGGAGCCACTATCCAGCCCTGAAACTTCCTCCATCAGGTTCAGAAGCACCTCCATGATCTCTTTCTTCACCCCTGCCTTGTCAACCGGGCCGGTGATACCGAAATGACGGGTGATGAAACGTACGACATTTCCGTCAACAACAGGATGTGGCAGACCGAAGCAAACAGATGCTATCGCAGCAGCGGTATAATCCCCAACACCTTTCAGGGATCTGAGGCCATCATACGTTTCGGGGAACCTGCCTGCATATTTCTCAACCACTTCATTGGCTGTTGAATGCAGATTTCGGGCCCTTGAATAATACCCCAGCCCCTGCCATTGCTTAAGGACGTCCTCCTCGCTTGCACCTGCCAGATCATATACACTAGGGAAAACTCTTACAAACTTATCATAATACGGCACCCCCTGCTCAATGCGGGTTTGCTGCATAATGATCTCCGAAAGCCAGATGAGATAAGGATCGGTAGTCCGGCGAAAAGGGAAGTCGCGGGCGTTGGACTGGTACCAGGTAAGGAGTTTAGGAAGGAAGTCTGTCATTCACCAGCAAAAGTATGAGATTTTGGGATGCAGGATGCAGGATGCAGGATGCGGAATGTGGAATGTGGCGCTTCGCGACGGCAACCCAGTCACCCAGTCCCCCAGTCACCCAGTTACCCAGTCACCCAGACCCCCAGTCCTCCAATTTTCCCACATCTTTCACATTTTCACGACGATTTGTAAAAATATTTCCATTTACCCGTTGTTTTCCCAAAAAAACTTTATATTTGCAACCCCATTCCGGGCAACATCGAAAATCTTCAGTATTAATAATATATAACCAATAATCGTAATTAACATGACAAAAGCAGAAATTGTAGCAGAAATTGCTAACAAGACCGGAATCGAGAAGGTCGCTGTCCAGGCTTCCGTTGAAGCCTTCATGGAAACCATTAAGAATTCAATGGTAAATGGCCAGAATGTTTACCTGAGGGGTTTCGGCAGTTTCATTATCAAGAAGCGTGCTGAGAAGACGGGAAGAAATATTTCAAAGAATACTACCCTGATCATTCCCGCTCATAATATTCCTGCATTCAAACCAGCCAAGACTTTCGTGAACAAGGTTAAGAATCACGTAAGGGTTAAGTAAGCAAATTTATAAACAGGATTATGCCGAGCGGAAAGAAGCGTAAGAGACATAAAATGGCGACACACAAGCGTAAAAAACGCTTGCGTAAGAACCGGCACAAGAAGAAGTAACTCATGCATCTAGCATGAGCCTTCCCTGCTACAATTCCTATGTTCATTACAACTCCCGGATCTCATCCGGCTTTTGTGATCAATCTATTTACTAAGTGAACAAGGAACTCATCATCAACTCGACTTCATCGGAAGTCGAAATCGCCCTTCTGGAAGACAAATTTCTCGTCGAACTTAATAAGGAAAAGTCGAACAACGAGTATTCCGTAGGTGATATCTATTTAGGGCGGATCAAAAAGATCATGCCAGGGTTAAACGCTGCATTCGTGGATGTAGGTTATGAGAAGGATGCATTCCTTCACTACCTTGACCTCGGTCCGCAGGTGCAATCCCTCCTTAAATACATTCGCCAGGCACAGTCGGGCACAGGCCAGAACCTCAACATCGGCGATTTCGCCTTTGAACCCGAGATCGTAAAGACCGGAAGGATCAATCATGTATTGAAATCCGGTCAGAATATCCTGATCCAGATCGCCAAGGAGCCTATCTCAACCAAAGGCCCGAGGGTCTCTTCGGAACTTGCTTTCGCCGGAAGGTACCTCGTACTGATCCCGTTCTCCGACAAGATCTCTGTTTCTCAGAAAATTAAGTCTGCCGAAGAGCGTAACCGTTTAAAACGGCTCATTACCAGTATCAAGCCGCGAAACTGCGGGGTGATCATCCGTACTGTTGCAGAAAATAAACTGGTAGCCGACCTGGATGCCGACCTCAGGGCTTTGTACAAGCGTTGGGAGACGATCAGCCAGAAACTCGGTGCAGCCAAACCCCCGATGAAGATCATCGGCGAGATAGACCGTACTTCAGCAATCCTCAGGGATGCACTGAACGAATCCTTTAATAATATCGTGGTCAACGATGCCACTCTGTTTGAAGAGATCAAGGCTTATATCGGTAAAATTTTCCCCGACAAGATAGGGATCGTAAAGCTTCATACGGGCAAAGTTTCGATCTTCGAGGCATACGGCATCGACAAGCAGATCAAGGGGACTTTCGGCAAGACTGTCACCATCAAAAGCGGGACATACCTGGTTATCGAGCATACCGAAGCCCTTCATGTGATAGACATCAACAGCGGGCACAGGGTGAACCAGGATCAGAACCAGGAGATGAACGCCCTCGAAACCAACCTTGAAGCTGCAGCCGAAGTGGCGCGCCAGCTCAGGCTTCGCGATATGGGTGGCATTATTGTGATCGATTTCATCGATATGACCCTGGGCCAGAACAGGCGTAAGCTTTATGATAAACTCAGGGAGGAAATGAAACGCGACCGTGCAAAGCACAGTATACTTCCCCCGAGCAAGTTCGGACTGGTGCAGATCACGCGCCAGAGGGTAAGGCCCGAAATGAATGTGCAGATCCTCGAGAGATGCCCTACCTGCGACGGCAGCGGGGAAATACGGCCAAGCATACTGCTTACCGACGAGATAGAGAACAACCTCAGTTACCTGGTCCGCGAACAGAACGAGAAGGACCTCACCCTGATTGTTCATCCTTTTACCCATGCCTTCCTTACCAAAGGCTTCTTTACCAATGAACTGTCGAAGTGGAAAAAGAAATACAAGGTTAAACTGAAACTCGAACACCAGAACTCATACCATTTCCTCGAATACCATTTCTATAATACGAATGGGGACGAGATAAAAATGTAAATAGCGAAGTAGCGAGGTAGCGAAGTAGCGAAATTTAACGCATTCGTGCATTGTGCATCGTAAATCATACATCAATTTATGGAAACTGTAGTCAGCGGCATACGGCCCACAGGGAACCTGCACTTAGGCAATTACTTCGGCGCACTGAAGAACTTCGTAAGGATGCAGCAGGAGAATAATTGCTATTTCTTTATCGCTGATTACCATTCCCTTACGACCCATCCGACTCCTGCCGACCTTCACGGCAATGTTAAAACCGTACTGGCCGAATTCCTTGCAGCAGGACTCGACCCTGAGAAAGCTACGGTGTACATCCAAAGTGATCTCCCCGAAACAGCAGAACTTTACCTGCTTCTTAACATGAATGCTTATGTGGGTGAGTTGGAACGCTGCACCTCATTTAAGGAAAAGATCCGCACCCAGCCCGATAATGTCAATGCAGGCCTGCTTACCTATCCTACTTTGATGGCTGCGGATATAATCATCCATAAGGCCCATAAAGTTCCCGTTGGCAAGGACCAGGAACAGCACCTCGAAATGACAAGGACCTTTGCCAACCGTTTCAACCGCATCTACAAGGTGGAGTATTTTCCTGAGCCACAGGCTTATAACTTCGGCGAAGAACTTGTAAAAATACCAGGTCTTGACGGATCGATGAAAATGTCGAAGTCCGACAACGAAAGTTCAGCGATCTTTTTAGCTGACGCCCCGGAAGTCATCCGCAAGAAAGTCATGAGGGCAACAACAGATACAGGCCCCACTGAACCCGATTCGCCCAAGGCACAGGCTGTTCAGAACCTGTTTACCCTGCTTGAAGATTTTTCTTCAAAAGAAACTTACGAGCATTTCGACAGCCTATACAGGACCTGCCAGATCCGTTACGGGGACCTGAAGAAGCAGCTGGCCGAAGACATTATTAACTTCACCACCCCCATACGCGAAGAAATCCTCAGGATCTCATCCGACGAAGCTTATATCAGCAAAGTCGCGAAAGTGGGGGCCGAGAAAGCACGTGCTTCAGCTTCGAAAACGATCAGGGAAGTCAGGGAAATAATAGGATTCCGGAGTTTCTAGGTAAAGGATAAAGCGCTTCGCGCCGTGTACTGGGTTACTGGGTAATGCGGCTTCGCCGCGGTTGCTGGATATCCAGTCCCCCAACTACCCAGTTACCAAGTTACCAAGTTACCCAGCTATATCTTCGGCAGGCTCACACAGAACTTACTCCCTTTCCCCACTTCGCTTTCAGCCCAGATCTTACCACCGTGCTTATCGGTTAGTTCTTTGCACAGGATAAGTCCGAGGCCGGTTCCTTTTTCATTGGCCGTGCCGGAGGTCCTCACCTGCTGATCGATGCGGAAAAGCTTATCCAGGTTTTCCCGGGGTATTCCTATCCCGGTGTCGGTAACGCAGATCTTTATCATCTCTCTTTGCTCTGCTTCATCTTTAATATTCTCGGCAAAGACCCTGATCTGACCTCCATTGGGAGTGAACTTGATGGCATTTGAGATTAGGTTTCGGATGACTGTCCTCACCATCTGCTCATCGGCAAGGACAACAGTGCCGAAATTCACCGCTGTGAACATCTTGATCTGCTTTCTCTCGGCCTGGTCCCTGAGAAGGATGACCATATCGTTTGTAACCACGCTCAGGTCGACAGGAAAGGGATTGAAATTCTGCCTCCCTGTCTGGGCAAGTGACCAGGCCAGGAGGTTTTCGAGAAGTTTAAACGTATTCTGGGCCGATGAATGGATGTTGCGGACAAAATGCTGGCGCTCGTCATCTGTAAAATCGTCCCACTCTCTCGTAAGTATATCCGAAAAACCAAGTATCGCATTGAACGGGCCTTTCAGGTCGTGCGACACGATGGAAAAGAATTTATCCTTTGAGTTGTTCAGTTCCTGGAGTTCTTCGGTGTATTTCCTGATCTTCTTCTCTACATCTTTCTCCCTTGTCACATCCCGGGCCGTGCCTACAGTTCCTATCATTTTACCGGCCTCATCAAAAATAGGTGCCTTATAAACGTCGAAAATCATATACCTCCCTTTCGCAAAACCGGACTCTTCGAATTTCCCGGCTTTCTGGGTCTTCATGATGATATCATCTGAATCACTGCAGCCTTCCCCGAAGGTGAACCATTTTGAATCCTCCGGATGGCTTTCCTTTTCCCTTTTTGCGAAAAACACATCGGACCTGCCAATCGCTTCTTCCGCATTCGATGTATTCAAAATGGTCTGACTGTGAGAGCGGTTGGTGAACATATATCTCTTTTCCAGGTCTTTGGCCCATAAAAGATCCGGCATATTGTCGGCCATCAGCTGAAATAAATGAGTCAGGGCCTGGTATTTGCTGTCGCTCTCCTGGAGTTTCAGGTATTCGTTCAGCCTCTCCTCTTCCATGCCGACGGCAGAAGCAACCATGGTATGTATCAGTTTATCTGCTTCGTCGGGGTTGAAATCCTGAGAAAAAACCGCACAGAGCGATCCAATGGTCTTGTTCCCGTAATTCACAGGATAACCCATATAAGTCTTCAGTAAGTATTTCTTAACATTAGGATCCGTAGCAAAATAAGAAGTCGACGGGAGGTCTCTTACGAGGAACATTTCCCTTGACTCCCTTACGATGACATCATAGCAAAGATGGCCCTCAGCCTTATCCCTTGATATATAATCGGATGAGACACCCCATTTACCAATGCTCGTGAGCATGTCCCCTTCAAGCCGGTTGTAAATTGCAGCATCAGCACCCACGATATCTGCAAAAGCCCTTGTCATCTCCTGGATATTCTGAAGTGAATCGGAAGTGAAATTCAGAAGGCAATGGCTGAATTTCTGCAGCTGCCTGTTGGCTTTATTCTTTTTACTGACGTTGCGCACCATAACCTGCAGGTAGGTTTTACCTTCAAGCAAAACCGGGTCGAGGTTTACTTCAGCGTCAAACTCATGCCCGTCGAGGCGTTTATGCACCCAGTCGAAGGTAAGGGCCTGTCCGCTTAGAGCTAGGCTTATTTTTTCAATGGCTTTATCCATGGACTTATGGCCGTCGGGCTGAAATTCAGGAGAAAAGAGATAAAGGCTCTTACCCAAAATATCCTCACGGCTGCAGCCGAACGTCTCAAGGGTTTTGGGATTGCAGTCAATATAGACATCCTTGTCCATCAGGAAAATAGAGTCATGGGCCGATTCAAAGATCAAACGATAGCGGGATTCTTTTTGCCTGAGTTCTTCTTCTATCCGCTTGCGTTCCGAAATATCTCTCAATACTGCACCCAGGTTTACTCCGTTTTCAGTCTTCAGCAGGAAAGCCGTTTGAAGTACTGTTTTAATGTCTCCCTTCCTGGTCTGGATCTTACCCTCAAAGGCATTTTCGATCAGCGGGTGGTTGCCTTTCACTGCCTGCTCCAGCGAAGTTTTAAAATATTGCAGGGTTTCAGGAGTCCTTTTCCCGGGTATAACCAGTTCGAACATCACCTTGTAATGTTCACGGCCCAGCACCTCTTCCCTTTTAAGGCCCGAAATCTCTTCCAGGGCTTTATTCCAGAGAATTATCTTGCCTTCGCTGTTGATCAGCATGAAGCCTTCCGAGAAATGTTCAATGATATCCAGGTTATTAATAACCTCTTCAGGCTTCATGTTGTTAACCGATTAACAGAATCTGTAAAGTTATAAATAATTTGCGAATATGAATATCATGATCTTTGCCGGTTGAAAATGGTTGCCTACCTTTGTTTTTCATAATGAATCTTTATGAAACACCTGAAACTTCGGCTTGTTTTGCTGTCTCTTTTTTCCGGATTGCTGCTTACCTTAGCCTGGCCCGAAAGAGGATTTCCTGCTTTATTGTTCATAGGTTTTGTTCCCTTACTGCGGATGGAGGAGCTCATCAGCGCCAACCGGGAGCGATTTAACCGGTTTTCGGTGTTTTTCTGGTCTTATCCCGGTTTCCTCCTGTGGAATGCCCTCACTACCTGGTGGATAGTAAACTCAACAGGTGAAGGGGCAATATTGGCTGTAGTCCTTAATGCCATGTTCATGTCGATCATCCTCGCATTTTTCAGCGGCACAAAAAGAAGGCTGAACAGCAAGCCTGCAGCTTATCTGGCCCTGGTCTGCTACTGGGTCATGTTCGAATACCTTCACCTGAACTGGGACCTCAACTGGCCCTGGCTGAATCTGGGTAATGGCTTTTCTTCTTACTATAAGTGGGTGCAGTGGTATGAATACACCGGGGCATTTGGGGGAACTGTATGGGTGCTGGTGGTGAATATTGGGATGTTTTGTTTATTAAGTAGCGAAGTAGCGAGGTGGCGAAGTAGCGAAAATCAGATACCCCGAAAATTCAAAATTTCGCTTTTTCGCTATTTCGCTATTTCGCTACTTATAATCCTGCCTATCCTTCTCTCCTACCTGATGTACTACTCCTACCACGAAAAGTCCCGGCCTGTAAACGCAGTCATCGTACAGCCCAATATAGATCCGTATTCCGAAGAATACAGCCTTCCTCCCATGCAGGTTGTGAGCAGGATCATGAACATTGCTGGTCAGGCCATCGATTCATCAACAAATTTACTGGTCACTCCCGAATCGGCCCTGCAGCAGGAGATGTGGGAGAACCAGATAGAGACGTTCGAAAGCGTCTTGTTGGTGAGGCAGATCATCACAAAGTATCCCAACCTGAATATCATTGTAGGAGGTTCAACGTATTATGCCTTTAAGCCGGGAGAAAAAATTCCACATACAGCAAGGAAGTTTACCCAGGAAAACGCATGGTACAACAGGTACAACGCAGCTATCATGGTAAGCCGCTATCCGGCTTTACAATTTTATCATAAATCAAAACTCACGCCGGGTGTAGAGATCCTGCCGTCTTATGGCCCTTTCGGATGGCTTGAGAAATTTGCCATCAACCTTGGCGGGATAGTCGGAAGTCTCGGAACTGACTCGGTGCGTAAGGTATATAAGGTTATCGATATGCCTCCCGTGGCTGCATGTATCTGTTACGAATCCATTTTCGGGGAGTTTTTCAGCCAGTTCGTAAAGAACGGGGCGGAGGTTATGTGTATCATCACCAACGACGGATGGTGGGGAAACACGGCGGGCCACCGACAGCATTATGCTTTTGCCCACCTCCGTGCGATAGAGACCAGGCGAAGCATATTGCGGTCGGCCAATACCGGGATCTCCGCTGTTATCGACCAGCGCGGAGATGCGCATGATCAAACGAAGTACTGGGTGCCGGCCGTGATTAAAGCTACGGTGAATGCAAACGACAAGATGACGTTCTATACAATGCATGGTGATTATATCGCAAGGTGGTTTTCGTGGCTTGGCGCATTGCTCTACTTCGGCTCTCTGGCGATGTGGATTAATAGAAAACGTATCAGGAAATCCTGAGCTTGTTTACTTGCAACGCTGCTGTTCGGAGCGAAGCATATCGCACAAGCCATTGTCGCTCGCCTCTTTACACAGCCGCTGTCGCTCGCATATCACACCACCGCTGTCGCTCGCCTCTTTACACAGCCGCTGTCGCTCGCATATCACACCGCCGCTGTCGCTCGCATATCACACCGCCGCTGTTGCTCGCCTCTTTACACAGCCGCTACGGTGGCAGCGGAGCGATATGATGATAGGCTCCTCTGGCATTTTCCAGGCTCCTCGCACCTGATGCGGCTTGTGTAAAGTGCATCGCTCCATACAATGCGGCTGGTGTAAAATGCTTCGCTGAAATATATTAATTTTGTTTTTTATAAATAAATCTTTTCCCATGAGACCTTTCCTTCTTGCAATAATTCTCATTCTTACATTCTCCTGCACCAATGGTCCAAGAAAGGCTGAGAAAACAGCAGCGGATTCTGCAGCTGCGCAAACCGCAAGGGTTCTTGTTCCTGAATTCAACAAGGACTCGGCCTATGCATTTGTGGTGGCCCAGCTGGCTTTCGGGCCGCGTGTTCCGGAATCGCCGGCTCATGAAAAATGTGCTGCATATATAACTGCAAAGATGAAATCCTGGTGCAAGGATGTCATCGTTCAGAAATGCAGGATGGAGGCGTATAACGGGAAAATGCTTGAAGGAAAAAACATCATCGCCTCCTGGAAGCCTGAACTGAAAAACCGTATCATCCTTTGCACTCATTGGGAGTCAAGGCCATGGGCCGATCATGATCCTGATCCGAAGAACTGGCGCAAACCGGTCGAAGCAGCTAACGACGGGGCCAGCGGTGTGGGGGTTCTGATGGAGGTCGCAAGGCAGTTCAGCATGAAAGAGCCGTCTATTGGTGTTGACCTGGTGCTTTTCGATCTTGAAGATTACGGCCCTCCCCAGGACTCAAAGATCTCTGACGAAAAATGGTGGGGCCTCGGATCACAATATTGGGCCCAAAACCCTCATAAACAGGGTTATTCAGCAAGATACGGGATACTTCTTGACATGGTCGGGGCGCCCGGTGCAACCTTTATGCTCGAAGGATTCTCCCAGCAGTATGCCGCTGATATCCAGAAAAAAGTCTGGGACGATGCGAACCGTATAGGTTTTTCATCCTACTTCCTTTATGAAAAAGGCGGATTGGTTACCGACGACCATATCTTCATGATGAAATACCTCAACATTCCTGTTGTCGATCTGATCCATCTCGACAAAACCACCGAATCGGGGTTTTATCCTTACTGGCATACCACCCACGACAATCTCGCATCAATTGACGCGAATACCCTCAAAGCCGTCGGACAAACGATGCTTACTGTTGCATACGAGGAGCAATAATAGCTCGCCCGCACTGGATTTTTCCAGCTTTGCTTACGAAAATTTGCTAAAAATCTGTGGTCTTCGCCTAAAATTCCTAGACAGCCCTGCTTCGCAGGTCTTTAAAAGAGAGGAATTTTTACGGCTCAGACCTTGATTTTCTTAACGCAAATTTCCTGATGCAATCGCAGGAAAATTCCAGTGCTGGCGAAGGCAGGTGTTTGTTCTTATGCACATGTTGAACTGATGAGCTATTTTCTCTGCATCGAAAGCATCAGGAACTGCTAGGGAGGCCCACTAAGTAAAATAACTGAGCACGCGAAGTACATCACACAAGCCGCCTTAGGTACAAGGAGCGAATTCGATCTTGTTGGGCCCCGGCAATCGGCCAGTATTAGCGACGCAGTAACGTCAGCGGCGGCGTGATGTGCAAGCGCAAGGCAAATAGGACAGCTTACAAAAGCTCATTCGCGAGATTCGCAAGGTCGGAGCGCTCACCTTTTTCAAGCTTGATGTGAGCATACAACTCGTGATGCTTTATCTTGTCGATAAGCGTCGACAGCCCGTTCGACTGCGCATCCAGGTATGGCGTATCGATCTGGTGGATATCACCCGTAAAAATGATCTTGGTGTTTTCCCCGGCCCTCGTGATGATCGTCTTGATCTCGTGAGGCGTGAGGTTCTGGGCTTCATCCACGATAAAGCAAACGTTGGCGATGCTGCGGCCGCGGATATACGCCAGTGGCGTGATCACAAGCTTCTCATTCTCGACCGCTTCCTGTATCACCTTGTATTCCTTGTCTTTCTCGTTATACTGGTTCTTGATGAAGTTCAGGTTATCCCAGAGCGGCTGCATGTAAGGATCGAGCTTCGACTTGATGTCGCCGGGCAGATAGCCGATGTCCTTGTTGCTCAATGGAACTATGGGGCGAGCAAGGTAGATCTGTTTGAAATTCTTTTTCTGTTCAAGAGCACCCGAGAGAGCAAGCAATGTCTTGCCTGTGCCCGCTATCCCTTGCAGCGTCACCAGTTTGACATCAGGATTAAGTATGGCATGAAAAGCAAATACCTGCTCTGCATTGCGAGGGGTGATCTTAAAACATGAATGCTTCTCTATCTTTTCTATCCTTTCGGTAGCCGCATTATAAAAAGCAAGCACCGAACTCTTTCCGTTCTTCAGAATGAAGTAATGATTCGGGATGGGGTTTTTGATCCCGATATCCTCGGGCAAACAGAAGCCGGTCTCGTACATCAGGTCGATGATGGTCTTGTCGAGACCCTCCACTGTCGTTTTCCCTCCATACAGTCCTTCCACATCCTTGACCTTGCCTGTAAGGAAGTCGTCAGCAGCAATATTCAATGCTTTGGCTTTCAGCCGCAGGTTGATATCCTTTGAAACCAGGACTACCTTTTTGCCGGGGTTCTCCTGCATCATCATCAGGGCAGCGTTAAGTATCCAGTGGTCGGGCTTGTTCTCGCCGAAAACTTTATTACTGTCAAGATCGCTGTGCTCGTTCATCACGACTTTGAACTTCCCTCCTTTAGATCCGCCCAGAGAGATCCATTTGGTCAGCGTTGACCGGGCCGAAAGTTTATCCATGATGCGGATGAACTCCCTGGCTTCATAATTTATAGTGTCGTTGCCTTTCTTGAAGTCGTCAAGTTCTTCGAGCACGGTGATGGGTATAGCCACATCATTGTCTTCAAAACTATTGATCGCGTCATGGTTATAAAGGATAACTGAGGTATCCAACACGAAGATTTTCTTTTCTGCAGGTTTCTTTTTTATCATAGAGTTGTTTTGACTAGCATAAAAGTATATGTTTAAATATGTAAAAATGACATCCGCCCAAAGAAAATATAAACAAGATTTTGTTGGGAAATTTTTTTAGCCTGATTCTCGTATCTTTGTGCAAAACCCTTATTTTGACTGATAATAAATTATTCCTTCTTGATGCAATGGCCCTGATTTACCGGGCTTACTATGCTTTCAAGAATAATCCCAGGGTGAATTCAAAGGGCGTCAATACTTCGGCGGTTTTCGGTTTTGCCAACACTCTTTTTGATGTACTGCGCAAGGAACAACCCACTCATATAGGTGTTGCCTTTGATACGATCGCACCTACCGTACGCCATGAGGGCTATGAATTATACAAAGCTCACCGCCAGGAAACTCCCGAAGATATTATTTCCTCACTTCCTCTTATTCACGAACTTCTTCACGCGTTTAACATTCCTGTTCTGTTTGTGGATGGCTTTGAGGCGGATGATGTGATAGGCACCCTCGCCAAGCAGGCTGAGGCTGCGGGATGGATTACCTATATGATGACTTCCGATAAGGACTTTGGTCAGCTCGTAAGCGCTACCACCTTAATTTACAAACCGGGTAAGTTCGGAGGTGATGTTGAGATCATGGGTGTGAAGGAAGTTTGCGAGAAATTCGGTATCAGCAATCCTCTCCAGGTCATCGATATGCTGGGTTTATGGGGTGATGCTTCGGATAACATCCCGGGTATCCCCGGCGTGGGCGAAGTAACGGCCCGCAAGCTTTTATCCGAGTTCGGCTCGGTTGAGAACCTGGTGGAGCATCCCGAAAAGGTGACTAATGAAAAGCTTCGCCAGAAAGTCATTGAGTTCAAAGACCAGGCCCTGATGTCGAAAAGCCTCGCTACTATCATCCTTGACGTCCCTATTGCATTTGACCCTTCAAAACTTATTGTTGACCAGCCCGACCAGGAACGGCTGAAACGTTTGTTTGATGAACTGGAATTTCGTGCCCTGGGAGAGAGGGTGTTTAAGTGGGCAGCTTCTTTAAATAGCGAAGTAGCGAAGTGGCGAAGTAGCGAAATAAAAGAAAGTAGCGAAGTAGCGAAG
>CAIJYT010000260.1 GCA_903824935.1 uncultured Bacteroidales bacterium
GCCATTGTCGCAAACAGCTCGTGCTGCTCCTTCACCTGCATGGCTTCACCTTCCATAGAAGTGGTTCCTGCAATAAAATGACCAGTCCCCCAGGCTGCAATCGCGGCCAGCATACCAAGGACTTGCAGATAATACCCAGCTTTTGAAAGACAGGGTTCTTTCTTAGTTATCATTGAGACCAGGTCAAACATGAAAGCCACAATTACAAGTGCAATCGGAAAATGCACAGAAAGGGGATGAAAATGTGATATAGGTATCATGACATTATACTTTACAGCAAAAATATTAAATCTTCTTAAGGATTTCAAGTAGGGGAGGCAAGCTACCATTTATTTTTAGTTTTCAACAATCATTTCCTGAAATCATTAAACAGGTATTTTTGAATTCCGTTTAACCTCCCTTGCCTTTTTTATTAAGATGCAGAATTTCACTCATTTACATGTCCATTCCCAGTACTCCATCCTCGATGGGGCCTGCGATATGAAGTCCCTGGTCAAAAAAGCTTCTTCACTGGGCATGAAAGGAGTGGCAGTTACCGACCATGGCAACCTCTTCGGTGCCAAAGCTTTTGTTGAAGCTGCGTCAAGGATCCCGGATTTCAAACCGGTTATCGGTTGTGAAACCTATGTTGCCAGAAGGTCCCGTTTGGATAAAGTTGATAACGCAGACCGTAAAGGTGATCATCTCATTCTTCTTGCCAAAAATCTGACAGGTTACCAGAACCTGGTTAAACTTATCTCCTATTCATGGACCCAGGGATTTTATTATAAGCCAAGGATTGATAAACAGATACTCATAGATTACCATGAAGGGCTAATCGCTTCTTCCGCCTGCCTTGCAGGTGAGATTGCCAGGGCTATACAGGCAGGGAACAAGAACAAAGCCGAGGCGGTTGCAGCCGAATACAAGGAAATTTTCGGAGATGACTTCTATCTTGAGCTGATGAGGCATAAAATCACCGACCTTACCCGCGATGCCAGTGTTTATGAAAGGCAGGTTGAAGTTAACAATGCTATTATTGAAATATCAAGAAAATTAAACATCAGGCTCATCGCCACTAATGATGTACACTTCCTTAATGAGTCGGATTCGGAGATGCATGACCGGCTGCTGTGCGTCAATACAGGTAAATTCATTGATGACCCTGACCGCCTGAGATATACAGGGCAGGAATGGCTTAAAAGCCAGGAAGAAATGCAGGCTGTTTTCAGCGATATCCCCGAAGCTCTTGAAAATACTATGGAGATACTGGGAAAGATCGAGGTGTATGATCTGAACAGGAAACCTATCATGCCTGACTTTTCCCTTCCTGATAACTTCACCGATGCCGATGAATACCTGAGGCACCTCACATACAAGGGTGCTGAAAAGAGATATCCCGAGATCACAAATGAGATCCGTGAACGAATTGATTTTGAACTTGCCACGATCAAGAAAATGGGGTACCCGGGGTACTTCCTCATTGTACAGGATTTTCTTAATGCTGCGAGGGATATGGGTGTTGCCGTTGGCCCGGGGCGTGGATCAGCAGCAGGTTCTGTGGTTGCATTCTGTACCAGGATAACCGATGTTGATCCATTAAGGTACAACCTTCTTTTCGAAAGGTTCCTCAACCCCGACCGGGTTTCTTTGCCTGATATTGATATAGATTTTGATGAGGACGGAAGAGACAGGGTGCTTAAATGGGTGGAAAATAAGTATGGCCACGATAAAGTGGCCCAGGTTATAACCTTCGGCACCATGGCTGCGAAAGGGGCTCTCAGGGATGTTGGCAGGGTTCACCGAATGCCGATTGACCAGGTGAATGCCTTGTCCAAACTCATCCCTGCACGGCTGGGCATCACCCTGAAAGCAGCTATTGAAGAAGTCCCTGAATTAAAAGCCGCCAAGCTTTCATCAAACAAATTAATATCCGATACCTTAAAATATGCCGAGGAGCTTGAAGGATCGATCAGACAGACCGGCCTGCATGCCTGCGGGATAATTATCGGCAGGGAAGATCTCACAAAATACATACCCGTTGCAACAAGCAAGGAATCGACGCTTCTTGTTACACAGTTCGACGGGGAATTCATTGAGAAGGTGGGTATGCTGAAGATGGACTTCCTTGGGTTGAAAACCCTGGCCATCATCAAGGAAGCGGTTGAAAATATCAATTTGTCGAAAGGCATAGCCCTTGATATTGAAACCATCACTTTCGATGATCCGCAAACATACGAGCTTTTCAGCCAGGGTAAAACAACCGGTATTTTTCAGTTTGAATCGGATGGCATGAAAAAATACCTCCGGGAGTTGAAACCCAACGTAATCGAGGACCTGATCGCAATGAATGCACTCTACAGGCCCGGCCCGATGGAATATATCCCAAGGTTTATCAACCGTAAACACGGCAGGGAAAAAATAGAGTACGACATCCCTGTGATGGAGAAATACCTGAAGGACACTTACGGGATTACTGTATACCAGGAACAGGTGATGCTTCTTTCGCAGGAGCTTGCCGGATTTTCAAAGGGAGATGCCGACAACCTTCGCAAGGCAGTCGGGAAGAAGATCGAGTCGCTGATGAACACGATCAAACCGAAGTTCTTCGATGGCTGCAAGAAAAACGGCATCAAGGAGGAAACCATCACCAAGATATGGAAGGACTGGGAAGCTTTTGCGAATTATGCTTTCAATAAATCACATTCGACCTGTTATGCATACGTAGCCTACCGCCAGGCCTACCTCAAAGCACATTTCCCCGCTGAATTCATGGCGGCTGTACTTAGCCGAAACCTTACCGATCTCAAAGAGATCACGCTTTTCCTCGATGAATGCAAGAGGATGGGGATTGAAGTACTGGGCCCCGATGTAAACGAGAGTGAACTAAGGTTTACTGTGAACCGCAAAGGGGAGATTCGTTTCGGGATGGGAGCTATTAAAAACGTTGGTGAAGGCGCAGTCATGGCTATCGCTGCCGAAAGAAAAAAGAACGGTCCGTTTACCGGCATTTTTGATTTTACCAGGCGGGTGTCGTCTCATCATATCAACAAGCGTTGTATGGAAGCCCTGGCCAGGGCCGGGGCATTTGATTGTTTTGAAGGGATGCACAGGGCACAGTTTTTTTACAAGCAGAACGGGGACGAATCAACTTTTCTCGAAAGTGTTTTAAAGCATGCCACCGAATACCATGTAAGGCAGAACAGCTCCCAGCAATCGCTTTTCGGCGAAGCTGAACAAGTCGAAATGGACGACCTCAAATTACCCGATTGTCCCCCGTGGTCAAGGATTGAGCAGCTAAGGTATGAAAAGGAGATCACCGGGTTTTATATGAGCGGGCATCCCCTCGATGATTTCAAACTTGAGATCGGGCAGTTCTGTGATGTGAGCACCGAACAGTTGAAAGCAGATATGCCCAGGTATAAAGGCAAGGAAGTCTGTTTTGCAGGAACTGTCGTCAGTGCCTTGCATAAAACCGGTAAAACCGGAAAGCCTTTTGGTTCTTTCGTGGTGGAGGATTATGTGGATTTCATTTCGGTTACACTTTTCTCTGAAGACTATCTCCGTTACAAACATTTCATGGAGGAAGGCCAGCATGTGTTCATCAAAGTTAAGATAGAACCACGTTTCGATAATCCCGACCAGCTGACCCTCAGGGTTCAGAATGTATCACTTCTTGCTGAAGTCATAGACAAGCACGCCAAGGTGCTGGAGCTTACCATTCCTGTCGATGAAGTTAATGATGCAGTAGTTGAAAGTATTCGTAATACAGTAAGGAAGCACAAGGGGAAATGCCAGTTAAGGATACGGGTTGTTGACACCCTGGAATCTCTGAATGTAGAACTTCCCTCTAAAAAGTTCAGGGTTAATGCCAAAGAGATGATACATGCCGTAAACGCTATTCCGGGTATCAGTTTCCGGCTTTCTGAATAAAATGGAAATGATTTATTAATTTTGCTTAAAATTTTGATCTATGTTTGAAACTTTCACTGATGCCAATTTTACTGAAAAGGTTGAAAAGGCCGATAAATTAGTCATAGTAGACCTGTCTGCCGAATGGTGCGGCCCCTGCCGTATGGTCGGGCCTATCATCCACGAACTCGCCGCTGAATATGAAGGAAGGATAGTAGCCGGAGAACTTAATGTCGATGATAATCCTGTAACCACTGCCAAATACAGGGTGCGCAATATACCTACCGTCCTGTTCATCAAAAACGGAGAAGTTGTGGACAAACAGGTCGGAGCTGTTCCTAAGGCAAATTACAAGAACCTGATAGAAAAACATATTTAATAAGTAGCGAAATGGCGAAATAGCGAAATAGCGAAATTATTTCGCTACTTCGCTACCTCACTACTTCGCTATTTCCCATGCCTGTCCTCGATCAAAGTCAGTTCGAACGTTACTCTTCCCTGGAATTTCTTGCCAAGCAGGTGGTCGAAGGATTTATTACAGGCCTTCACAAAAGCCCGTTTCACGGTTTCTCTGTTGAGTTTGCCGAACACCGCCTTTATAACTCGGGGGAATCGATCAGGAATATCGACTGGAAACTTTATGGACGCAGCGACCGCCTGTATGTAAAACGGTTTGAGGAGGAAACCAATCTCCGCTGCCAGGTCTTCATCGATAACTCTTCTTCGATGTATTACCCTGTGATCGGCAAACCTGATATTGAACACCCCAATAAGATCACGTTTTCGATATACCTCACGGCCGCCCTGCTTTTTCTTCTGAGGAAACAACGGGATGCCTCTGGTCTGAGTTTTTTCTCCGATAATGTTGAGCTGCACACCCAGTGCAAGTCAAATTCGGTTCACTACAAATACTTATACACTGAACTCGAAAACCTGCTTCACCCGGTATCCCCTGAAGCCAGGAAAAAAACCGCGCTGGCCCAGGTGATCCATGAACTTGCCGAGAGGATACACCAGCGTTCACTGGTGCTGATATTCAGCGACATGTTCGAAAACCAGGATGGGTCTGAGGAGATATTCTCCGCCTTGCAGCATCTGAAACATAATAAGCATGAAGTTGTTCTGTTTCATGTGGTGGATAAAAAGAAGGAACTGGAATTTAATTATGACAATCGCCCATATAAGTTCATAGACCTCGAGTCGGGGCAGGAAATCAGGCTGTTTCCACAGGAAGTGAAGGAACAGTATCTTAAAAGCATTGAAAAATTCAGGAAAGACTTGGTACTCCGTTGCGGGCAATACAAAATAGATCTTGTTGAGGCCGACATCAACGGCTCCTTCCAACAGGTCCTTTTACCCTACCTTGTAAAGAGAAGCAGGTTATTCTGACACCTCCGCTTTCCTATTTTTTCTACCTTTGCGCCCTGTTTTTAAAAGGCCTGTCATGGAAATTGCTTCGAAATACGACCCGTCAAGCGTTGAAGAGAAATGGTATAGTTTCTGGATGAAAAGGGGAATGTTCCGTTCCGTTCCAGATGAAAGGGAACCATATTGTATTGTTATCCCTCCTCCCAATGTAACTGGAGTCCTGCACATGGGGCATATGCTCAACAACACCATACAGGATATCCTGGTCCGCCGTGCCCGCATGCTGGGAAAGAATGCATGCTGGGTGCCAGGCACCGACCATGCTTCTATTGCCACCGAGGCCAAAGTGGTTGCAAAGCTTAGGGAACAAGGCATAGACAAGGCAAGCCTTAGCAGGGAGGAATTTCTGCAACATGCCTGGGAATGGAAAGAAAAGCACGGGGGAATCATTCTTGAACAGCTCAAAAAGCTTGGAGCTTCCTGCGACTGGGAACGTACCTGCTTTACTATGGATGAGGCCCGCTATGAGACTGTGATTGATGTATTCATAGATTTGTATAATAAAGGACTGATATACAGGGGAGCCCGTATGATAAACTGGGATCCTAAAGCCCTCACGGCTGTATCGGACGAGGAAGTTATTTATAAGGAAGTCCATTCGAAACTTTATTTTGTAAGGTACAAGGTTGAAGGCAGCGAAGATGAATGGGTCACCATCGCCACTACCAGGCCTGAAACCATACTGGGAGACACCGCTATATGCGTTCACCCCGAAGATGATCGTTACAGGGGACTGAAAGGAAAGAATATCCTGGTCCCGCTGATAGGCCGTGCGGTGCCGGTAATATTTGATGAATATGTAGACAGGGAATTCGGTACAGGAGCGCTTAAGGTGACCCCTGCACATGATATCAACGACTACAACCTGGGCCTGAAATACAAACTTGAAGTGGTCGATACGTTCAATCCCGACGGTACACTCAGCGAAGCCGCCTGCCTTTACGTTGGCGAGGACCGCTTCAAGGTAAGAAAAAAGATAGTGAAGGATCTGGAAGCTGCCGGGCATATCGTAAAGATTGAAGATTATACCAATAAAGTCGGGTATTCCGAAAGGACCGATGAGGTGATAGAACCCAGAATTTCGGTTCAATGGTTTATGAAGATGACCGAGCTTGCAAAGCCCGCCCTGGATGTTGTTGAAAATGACATAGTGCGCTTTCACCCGGCCAAGTATAAAAATATGTACAGGCACTGGCTGGAGAACGTGAACGACTGGTGTATATCGCGACAGCTTCTCTGGGGCCACAGGATACCTGCCTGGTACCTGCCCGACGGAAGTTTTGTCGTAGCTAAAACTAAGGAAGAAGCATTGGCACTCGCCAATTCACCGATCACGGATCACGGATCACGGATCACAGCCGAAGGCCTGAAGCAGGATGAGGATGTGTTGGATACCTGGTTCTCGTCATGGCTTTGGCCGATCTCTGTCTTCGACGGGATCAGGGAACCCTCCAATCCGGATATCAATTATTATTACCCTACGATGGACCTGGTTACGGCTCCGGAGATCATATTTTTCTGGGTTGCAAGAATGATCATGGCAGGACTTGAATACAGGAAACAGGTCCCGTTCAGGAATGTATATTTTACAGGTATCGTTCGTGACAAGCAGGGGCGCAAGATGTCGAAATCACTTGGCAACAGCCCTGAACCGATTGAGCTTATCGGACGATACGGGGCCGATGCGGTGCGCATGGGGATGCTGCTATGTTCACCAGCAGGGAATGACGTTCTCTATGACGACAGCCTTGTTGAACAGGGAAGGAACTTCTGCAACAAAGTATGGAATGCCATGAGGCTCGTTAAAGGATGGTCAGTCGACAGTGAGGCAATACAGCCTGCTTCAAACCGTATATCTGTGCAATGGTTTGATTCGGTGCTTAATGCAGCTCTCAGGGATATTAACGAACAGTTCAATAAATACAGGCTTTCCGAAGCACTGAAGGATGTATATAAACTGGTTTGGGATGATTTCTGCGCATGGTACCTCGAGATGATCAAGCCCGCCTTCCAGCAATCTATCGACAGCCCGACCTATGAAGCCACGCTCGCGTTTTTTGAAAAACTGATAAGGCTTATGCATCCGTTCATGCCTTTCCTCACCGAAGAAATATATCATGTTTTACATAATTCGGGTGAGGAATCGATCATGCAGCAAAGCCTTCCGCAGGCTGGAAGTGTGGATGAGGGCCTGGTGAGGGAATGCGACTTCATAAGGGAGTTGGTCATTTCGGTGAGATCTGTAAGGTCTGAGAAAAACATCCCCATGAAGGAACAAATACAGGTCTTCATCCGCAGTGAAAAAGACAAAGGAGTTTCTAGCCATTTTGATGATGTGGTGGTGAAGCTCTGCAACCTGAAAGAACTGAATTATTCACAGGACCAGCCGGCCGATTCTGTTTCTTTTATTGTCGGAACCACCGAGTGTTTTATCCCTCTGGTCAGCAACATTGACCCTGAAGCGGAGATTAAAAGGATAGAAGAAGAGCTTAGTTATGAGCAGGGGTTCCTGTTATCGGTGATGAAAAAGCTTGGTAATGATAGCTTTGTGAATAACGCACCTCCAAAGGTCGTTGATGCCGAGAAAAAGAAGAAGGCAGATACTGAGGCAAGGATACAGGTACTTCTGGGGCAGTTAAACTCTTTTAAGAATTAACGGCTTCTGGTTCATTTACAATACGGGTTTTCCTTGTCTGCCTGCCCGGGATCGCATCATGCACCATTTCGGCGATATCGCGTACTTCCGTTTTTGAATGTTTTGAGAATGTCTTTTTACAAAGGGGACATGCCGTCACTAATAAATCAGGTCTATTCTTAAGCAGGGTTTCAAGGGCATTCTTTGTAACCTCATCCTTTTTACTCACCGGCGTATTCAGCAGGCCAAGGCTTCCGCCGCAACATAAGGCATCTGCGCGTTCATTCTCTGAAGGAAGCAGGTCGGAGATCTTACCCAGGAGTTCCCTGGGGGCATTATAGATATTTCCGCCCCTGCCAAGGTCGCATGGATCGTGGTAAACCACTTTACGGTGCTGGCTCTGTAATGCAATCCGGCCATCCTTTACAAGGTCAAGAATATACTGGGAATGATGTTCTATCCTGATCGGCAAGTTGTATTCTTCGCGAAAAACCTTGTAGCAGATAGGGCAGGAGGTCACCAGCAGTTTGGCCCTGGTCTGCCGTATCAGGATCTTGTTGAATTCTATCAGTTCGTTGGCCTGCTTGTCCTTACCCGCCAGCATAAGCGGCCTTCCACAGCAAACGCTTCCGCCACGATCGAGAAAGAGGTAATTCACCCCGGCTTCAGTGAAGATGCCTTCCATTGCCCTGGTGATAGTTGGCGTAAGGTGCGACATGCAGCCTGCGAAATAGACTACATCGGCAAAGCCGGGACGGCTGTTGCTGAGATAAGAAAAGGACGAAACCTGGCCCGATCCGATTTCCCTTCTTTTGATAAGCCTCAGCGAATCCACTTTGATCCCGACAGGGCAGGCTTCCTGGCAGCGGCCGCATAGCATACACGTCATTGCAACGTTCTCGGGAATATACTGTTCTCTTTGACCGCGGATGAGATACACCGCCTGTATCCCGCTGATCCCCGCTGCAAAGTTAAGCTGGCAGGCATCGATACAGATTCCGCAGCGTGAGCAGGAATTGGCTTCAAGGCTCGAAAAACTCGATCCCCACTTCCTCGGCTGTATGCTGCAATGCCTGAACACTATCAGCAGGAGTTCCGAGGGAATGTGCATATACCTGGAATTGGGAATCATGATGAAGAACAGTCCGAGTACCAGCGAGTAAGACCACCAGAAATAATATGCTATCATTTCGGCGGAACCTGGAGTTACCGAGAAAAGAAGCCTGCCAAGGTTTTGTGTGAGAAATCCTCCACCCCCGCCGAAGAAGCCCGCAGTATAACTTTCGGCAAGGAGCCTCATCGGAAAGATCAACCAGAGACATGTAAGAGCAATACGGTCGAACAGGCTGTGATTCGTGGTTTGTTTCATCCCGAACCATTTCGACTGCTTCCGTTTGATCATGGCAAGCACCAGCCCGCTCAGAATGAACAGCAGTATAAAGTCCATGATGAACCTGAAAAACGCAGGGACCGTGAAGATCTCAAAAAACAGGACCAGCCGGTCGTGGATGAAAAACTTCAGGAAAATGGGATAATAGGGGGCATTGATATGTGAGCCGTGGTAGATCCTTGATTCCAGGTTTCCGATCACGATAAGGAGAAACCATCCAAGGGCAAAGCTCATATGCATGTATCCCAGCATGGGATTGCGTTTCCAAAGTTTCCTGTGGATGAGCGATTCGAGGAAGATCTCTTTAAGGGAGGCAAATATCTTGGATGGATTCCGTATCCCGGCAGATAATTTGACCTTGTCAACCGCAGGTAGTGCTTTAATCCAGCGGTAATAATGCATGCCTATGCTCCAGGCTATATATATAAGCCCGAGACTGAACGGAAGAACGAATAAATTAAATTTTATCATCCCAATAGTTCAATAGCCCGGTTCATCGCCATGATCAGGTTCCTGAGGTTAACACCCCGCGGGCAGACCAGCTGGCATTTACCGCAGAACATGCATTTTTTCAGTTCGGTTTTAACGGACTCGACTTCACCCCGGCGGATTATTGTATGGAGTTTGCGGATATTGAAATCGGTAAACCCTGCCGCAGAGCAGCTTGCACTACAACTGCCGCATCCAATACAAAGATCCAGCGAAGGTTCGAAAGACCTGACCAGGCTGATATACCTGAAGTCGCCATGGTCATGATCAAGCTGTCGGTCCTTTGTTATGGTATATCCGAAATCAGGCATGCTCTTCAATGCTTGCTGTTAAATATTCCGACGTCAGTGCAGCTGCAGCCCTGGCATCGGCTATAGCCTCGGTAACCGACACCGGGCCTTTCACTGCTCCTGTGAGGAAAACCCCGGGAATCCCGCTGAGATTGTTTTGAATATGGCTGTCGGCTGGGTTGACGAAACCATCAGTCCCTGTCTTAAGACCGATCATGCCTGCTACGGATGCAGTGCCGGCAGCAGGCACAAATCCGACAAGCAAAACAAGCAGGTCAACCGTCATTTTCAATGGTTTCCCTGTAAGTGTGTCCTCTGTCCTGATCACAATGGAACCATCAGGATTTTCGGCACATTCCGACAAACGCCCGCGGATAAAACTAATGCCCCATTTTTGCTGGGCCTCATAATAAAGCTCTTCAAAATTCCTGTCGTACATCCGCAGGTCCATATAAAAACTAAACACCACTGAGCCGGGATACATTTCCTTGAGTTCAATGGCCTGCTTGACGCCTGTAACACAGCATACCTTAGAGCAGTATAGGTTTCCCACTTTCTCATCCCTGGATCCCACGCAATGAATGATGCCAATGCGTTTCGGGATTTTCCCTTCGGCGGTAAGAATGCCTTTCCCTGATTTGAATTTTACTTCAAGGTCTGCGGATGTGATCACGTTGTTATATATGCCGTACCCGTATTCCTCTTTCCTGCGGGCTTCGAACAGGTCGAAACCCGTGGCAACGATCAGGGCATTGGCAGTAAAGTGTGATTTCATCACGGATCCTGCATCCTGCATCCCGCAGGTGACAGTAAATTCATTGTTTTGCCTGGTTATCCTGCTTATTGAAATCCCCCTGGCAACATGGACATCCTTCATCCCTTCCCCTGTGAATTCAAGTACTTCGGATGCCTTCCTGCGGTCGGGGAAAAGCCTGTCCCAGTGAGCCACATGCCCGCCGGTTTCATTTTCTTTTTCGAGGAGGGTGACTTCATAGCCCTGGCGGGCAAGCATTCCTGCTGCTGTCATTCCTGCAATTCCACCTCCAATAACGATAACGGACTTACCCATATCAATAAAATTTAAGGTGAGTAGGGGATTTAGGCTGGCCCATTGAGTTCCCTTCCTTGTCGAGAAATTTCTTCTCCGGGTCGTATGGGATGCCGATCTTATCAAGAAGAGGTTCAACAGGGACCTGGTGGACCTGGAGACCGAGATCCCAGGGATCATATCCCAGGAGCAGCCCGGCAAGTTCTTCGTAGGTCACCACGGGGATCCCCTGGCCTCCTTCACCGTAGGTAGTGCCTTCCATTTCGGAAATGGCATATTGCCAGCGGTCGAGGAACATGGGGCAGCCCGGGCAGTTGGTGAGGATGAGTTCGGGTTTATAGGGTTTCATCGAATCAAATTTCTTTTTCGAAGCTGATATTGAATAGCCCCTGTTTGCTTTTACGAGGTATTGCCTGAAGCCGAACCCGCAGCAATGCCGGCGTTCAGGGTAATCAATGACTTCGCCTCCCCATTCTTCGATCATCCCTACGAGTACATAGGGATATTCGGCTCCACCCACACCTTTGCTGGGGAACATCCTGGAATAATGGCATCCTATATGTTCCACCACCCTGATTGGAGCCCCGGTAACATGGTTTACAAGACGGTATTTCCCTGCATCGCTTATTTCTTTTCTGAGTTTAAATGTCACATCGCTGGCATGGGCCAGGTTTTCAGGTTTGACAAACTCCCGGCCTGTTGCGTTTTTCAGGTGAACCCTTATCTTTTCTTCAATTTCGGGAAAATGATGCCAGGTCTCAAGAACCTCACTGTAAAGGCCGAAACTTGTAATGCAGGATGTGACGAAGTTCCTGTAACCCGCCTCGGTCATCAGTGCAAACTGCCTTGCCACCATGGTCATTGCAGTTTCAAAGGGCACTATGTCGGAATGGTATCCTATTCCCGAACAGGTGGTATGGGAGGGATTCTCGAAGACATCCTTTCCCAACTCCTTCATATACCTGAGGAAGGTTTTTTCGGCTCCCGGGAAGAAGTTCTGCCTTACGCAGCTCCTGACGTAAAAGTAATTGTCTCCTGCAATTTCCTTCTGGTAGTCATTCCATATCAGTCGTTTGCCTTCAACTTTCATGTTTCGGTAGTATGATCTTTGTTCACTGCAGTATATATGTGTCTGATATAATCATTCTGAAGGCCGTCGCCGAGCTCCATTCCCATCTCCTCAGCTTTTTGCTTTGAGAAGTATTCTATTTTTTCGAACCTCTCAGTTCCTCCTGTTTCATCAAAAATCTTTTTAATCTCATCGAGGTCTTCCTGAGGAATGGCCCGGAGAACTCCCGGCCCGGCTTTTTTGTAATTGGCACCCAGCCTGTCCATGATTTTTTCCATGTTCTGGAATTCCCATTCCCAGACAGGGCCCTGCTCGGGATGATTTTCGGGCGTGATCTGGGAGGGATAGAGGCAATACCCGTATTCAAGGATCCAGTGGCCCACTGTTCTTTTGATTGCCAACTGCTGCCTGCCCTTTTCAGATTCAACGAAGTATCCCAGCTCCTGTGAAAGTGAGCGTAGGGCTGTAATGAGGAGGCCCGGGGCATTATTCCTGGGACACCTGGTTACACACGACATACATTCCCCGCAGTACCAGATGGTATCGCTTTTCAGAAGCTCTTCTAACTTTTCATCATCCCTGGTCTGGAGGATGTCAACAAGTTTCCGGGGCTGGTAATTGTAGAATTCGGCAGCAGGGCAGATGGCAGTGCAGGTGCCGCAGTTAAGGCAGGCGGTAAGGCCCTCGACAAAGCGGATATCCTGCCTCAGTTTTTCGTATAAAGCTCCCATGGTATAACAAAGATATTAAAAAGGATCATTTGAGAGTAAAAGCGTAACTCAGAAGGTTACACCCCATCTGAAGGGCTTTAAGCCTGGTGGGCTCACTGTCATGATGCACCTCAGGATCTTCCCATCCGTCTCCAAGATCGCATTCATAAGAATAAAACACAACCAGGCGGCCTTCCCAGACCAGGCCAAAGCCCTGTGCCGGTTTGCCGTCGTGCTCATGGATCTTGGGTAAGCCATTCGGAAAATCAAATTTCTGGTGGTAGACGGGGTATGAAAATGGTACTTCCACAAGTTCAAGCTCGGGAAAGATAAGTTTTAGTTGCGGCCTGATGTATTTATCCATGCCGTAGTTGTCGTCAATGTGAAGGAACCCGCCGGCTATCAGGTATTTCCTGAGATTTTTCGCCTCCTGCTCCGAGAAGACGACATTTCCATGGCCAGTCATATGAACGAAGGGATAATTCATGATCTCGGGATTCCCGGCATCAACGGTAGCAATCTCTTCGCTGATACTGGTTCCCATGCTCCTGTTGGCGAATTTCACAAGGTTCGGAAGTGAGGTGGGGTTGGCATACCAGTCGCCTCCTCCGCTGTATTTTAAAAGTGCTACCTGGTATGATCCCGGTGAAAATGAAGTACATGCTAAGCCCAGGATCCCCAGGAAAAGCATTGCTGCCAATTTATTCTTCATTTTCGTCATTCCGTGATTCATGGTTTACATTTTGTTGATCAGGTTCATCGCAGCTGTGACATATACCCCGGCTGTTTCAGTTCTCAGCCGGCTTTCGCCCAGGCTTACGGGCAGGTAACCTGCCTTGACAGCATCTGCAATCTCCTCTGTAGTAAAGTCGCCTTCAGGCCCGATCAGAACGACAGCGTCATGAGCTTTGGTATATACCTTCTGAATTTCTTCCTCTTTCCCGCTAATGCAGGTTGCGATAAACCTCTCCCCGGCCAGGTTTTCCTTCAGGAAATCTTTTAAGCTGACAGCGGCATTCAGCAAAGGCAGCCTGGTTTTAAGCGACTGTTTGACCGCTGAAACCAGGATCCTTTTGAGCCTGTCGTCGTTGACCCTGTTCCTCTCGGATCGCGTGCAAAACAGTGGGGTGATCTCATCAATCCCTATCTCTGCCGATTTCTCAAGGAACCATTCGAACCTGTCGGAATTTTTAGTCGGGGCTATGGCAATATGAAGCCTGAACCCTTTTGAAAATCCGTTTGTATGTGTAGCTAATATTGCTGCAGAAACACATCCTGAGCTTGTTCCTGATATCTCAGCGTCGTAAAGGTACCCTTTGCCATCGGTCACGTGAATGATATCGCCAATGCCAAGCCTCAGGACTTTGAGACAATGCCTTGACTCATCCTCATCAAGCCTGATGAGGCCGTTTGCGACAGTGTTGCTGAAAAACAGTATCATTAAACGGGTCTGGAGTTTAAAGGAACCCCTTAGTCGATAACGATCTTTCCGGCTTTTGTACCGTTATTGCCTGTCAGCCTTACAAAATAAATTCCTTTTGCCAGGCCTCTAAGGTCGATTGTCTCTTTCATGGATTTCCTGCTTTCCTGAATGTTCCTGGTATAGACTTCCAGGCCTTCGGTTGTTAATATGCTCAGGTGCTGTGCCTCTGTGCATACCTTGCACTCAAGTGTAAACAGTCCGTGTGAAGGATTCGGATAAATGGATATGCCTTCAATGTCAACAGCCTGCTCCCTGATACCGACTTCTCCCTGTATGAGTATATCACTTAAATAAAGGTTGTTCCCGTTCCTGTTATAGGATTCGAACATCAGCTTTATATTCGATTTCCCAGCGTAAGCAGCGAGGTCAATGGTATAACATCCTACGCCGTAAGAACCTCCGCACCAGTCATTGGCGCTTTGCGGGACAAATGAAGTTGCTGAAGGAGGAGCTGTAACAAAATTTGTTGCAGTTCCGTCAGGACCCTTTGACCAGATCCGGGTCCAGGTCTTTCCGCAGTCTTCAGAGATCTTGATGATCAGCGAATCTTTGATTGCCAGTCTCTGTGCATAAGCATGCCTGAAGCTCAGTTCGATGGGAGGGGTAGAAGGCATCAACAGCGGAGGGCTGATAAGCTGATCGCGACGGCCGACATATGGATAATTATATAAATTCATCCTGGCGGCTTTGCTTCCCGTTGCGAGCCCTGGCACTGTAATGGTATCCCAGGTCATGTCATTTTCGGGATTTACTATAGTCCAATGATGATCGGAGAAACCTCCTGCGAAATTTTCGTGGAAAGCAGTGCTGTAACCTCCGTTCAGTATGTATTGCGTTTTTGTGAGGGAGCCCGGGCCGTTAGAGTTGGTGGCAGTAAGTTTCACATCGTAAGGTCCAAAAATATTGAAAACGACCTGTGGGTTCTGATCTGTAGCCGAAGAGCCGTTAACATAGGTAACGGCATCAGGGGTGAATTGCCATGACCATGCATTGGGGCAGTATTGTGTGAGATCGGTGAACCTGACTGTATCCCCGATGCAGAGCACCTGCTTGTCGGATGCAAAATTAACGGCAGGCATCAGTGTATTGCTGACGGTTATATAAGCTGTCTTGGTAATACTGTCTGTTGAAAATTCATTCCAGCATTTTAGTAAGCCCCGGGATTCGACGGCTACATGGATCGA
>CAIJYT010000261.1 GCA_903824935.1 uncultured Bacteroidales bacterium
GCCAAGTCGCCCCAGCAGATGTTCGGGCCCATTGCCAAGGAATATTTTGGAAAGAAACTCGGTATTGACCGCAAAAACATGGTAGTGGTCTCCATCATGCCCTGCCTGGCTAAGAAGTACGAATGCCAGCGTGATGAATTCAAGGTCGACGGCGATCCCGACGTGAATTATTCGCTCTCAACCCGTGAACTTGCCCATCTTATCAAGGCATCAAATATTGACTTTAATTCACTGCCTGCGGATGAGTTTGACAACCCCCTCGGAGAGTCTACCGGCGCCTCTGTCATTTTCGGCACAACCGGCGGGGTGATCGAAGCCGCATGCCGCACCGCATATGAACTTTATACTGGAAAGAAACTAGAGAAGGTTGATTTCAACCAACTCCGAGGACTTGAGAACGTGCGTAAAGCCACCATCGATTTCGACGGATTACCCATCAATATCGGGATTGCGCATGGACTGGGCAACGCCCGCAAACTTCTTGAAGACATCCGCGACGGCAAGAGCCATTTCCACGCAATTGAGATTATGGCTTGCCCGGGAGGTTGCATAGGAGGAGGCGGACAACCCTTCCACCACGGAGATTCCCAGGTCATCAAAGAAAGGGCTTCTGCCCTTTACCGTGAAGATGAGGGCAAACCCATCAGGAAATCGCATGAGAACCCATTCATACTTGAGTTGTATAAAGAATTTTTAGGCACCCCATGCGGGGAAAAATCACACCACCTGCTGCACACACATTACTTTGATAAGAGTGCGGGGGTGTTTGTGGAAGAGTAAATAGCGAAAATCAAGTAGCGAGATAGCGAAGTAGCGAAGTAGCGAAATAATAGAATGATAATACAGTTGAAGAATGAAAAGCAGAAAAATATTTGAAATCATTTTGAATATAGATTTCGCTACTTCGCTACTTCGCTATTTCGCTACTTTCTAACAGTCCTAATCCCAGAATATATACCCACTATGGCCAAGATAAAATTATCGGAAAAGAAGATCCAGGAGTTGAAAGATGTTTGCAAGGCTTTCAACAACGAGAAAGGAGAGCTTATCAATGTTCTTCACAAGGCCCAGGGCCTTTTCGGCTATCTTCCGGCCGAAGTGCAGGAAATCATAGCCAAGGAACTCAGTATTTCGGTGGCCCACGTTTACGGAGTGGTCACATTTTACTCCTACTTTACCATGCAGCCCAAAGGCAAGCATCCCGTTTCGATCTGTCTTGGCACCGCTTGTTATGTGCGCGGAGCTGAAAAGGTACTTGAAGAATTCAAACGCCAGCTGAAGATCCAGGTTGGTGAAACCACCCCCGACGGCAAATTCTCACTGAGTTGTCTCAGGTGCGTTGGTGCCTGCGGATTGGCGCCGGTGGTCCTGGTTGGCGAAAAAGTATACGGACGCGTGGCTCCCGATGGCGTAGCAGACATCATCGCGGAGTACAACTCATAAACTTTTGGTTTTTTTGGTTAATACTTGATGGTTGGCCCGCAGGGACGAAAGTTCTTGCGGGCTTTTGTTTATACGAGAAAACCAGTCCGGGCAAAATATAGAAGAAAAATTTTCAGAAGAACTTCATGCTCGCTTCTTTCATGAACTTCTCATCAAGTGTGCGCACAATCCGGTGAACCACCGTCCGTCTCAATTCAAGTTCCATAGGCAATGTCGGATCCTGGTGAGCCACGTTGATGTTGGTTCCCACAATAAAATGAATCTCATCACATTCAAGAATAGCCTTTACAATCAGGTCGGCAGGTCCTTTGCCAAGTTCATATGCTGAATTGTATTTTTTTAACAGTTCACTCACCTTGCTTAGCGTGAGTATCCCTTCGGTGATCAGTTCAACACCTTCCATATGCGAAACCGGGGGCAGCTCCGGATCGGTCATGACATTCTCATCAACGATCTCCCTCCCCCACTCCCGTGCAATCATGTCCCCGGTGGTCGCCCCCGAAATGATCTTTCGGCCATCGAACTGCTGAAGCAGGCCGGCCATCAGGCTGTCGTTCACCGGATCGACAGGAGGTCCGCTGCAGATCATGAGCTTACGCGGTTCACGGTAATAAATCACAGCACATGAAATATCGTCTTTAGGGTGAAAACCATCATTCAGGTTAGCGCGGTCAATGACTTTCGATGCAAGCCTGTCGGCCGAAATATCATGCTCTTCCTGGATTGCATCAGCAAGAAGAACCTGCAGGTTTTCCTGCCCGAAACCAAGGGGGTATTTGTCGGAACCCAGCCCTGACTGCACCACCCCATCGGAACAGAAAATGATTCGGTCTTCCTTTACAGGCCTGAAACCAGTGGTCAGCACTTCCTTCCCGGCATGTTTTACTCCTTCAAGGACGACACCGTTCCAAACAGGCTCGAATGCCCTGGCGCCCCTGAAAAACAAGGTCTTCGGATTTTCATACTCGAGAATCTTAACTTCCCCGTCCACATCGATATCAACGATGGTGAAGGTTGAGTAGTTCATCTCTTTAACGCTGTCGACAGGAAGGGTGTTCATGATGATCTCTGCAATGACCTCGACGCCTTTATGTTCCTGGGTAAGATTGAGTGCAAGCGTGGATGAAAGGGTGGCGAGTATATTGGCCTTGATCCCGTGCCCCATTCCATCGGAAAGCACAGCTATGATGCGGCCTTCCTCCCGTATCTTCCGGGAATAAAACACATCCCCGCAAACCCTGGCATCGCCGTGGTGTTTCTGCTTGCAAACAACTTCAATATAGAATTTTTCGTCCATTCGAGGACCTATTTGCTGTTCTGCGATTTATGCAATTCAATAATGGAATTAAGCATCTGCTCGGTCTTTGCAGCCCCTTCACCTAGGAGGAATGCAATCTTCTGGACCATGTCGAAATTCTGATCCACCACCTCGTTCATACGGGTGACGATCTGCTCTTTGTAAACTTCGGGCATGTACATATCGCGTATGATCCCGCCAACGAATTTTTTTGAACGCAGGGGAAAAACTGAAACATTAAGCAATCCTTCGCCATACTGCACGTCTTTTCTTTCGACCGCCTCATCCGAAGAAAGAACAAAAGAGAATATCTTATAAAAATGTATGGGCAGAAGCGATTTCAGGTCAGCCCCTTCAAGGCCGGGGATCACCTCATCGACCATAGCCGCTTCCTCGCCGAGAATACGTATAAATGCCTTGTTGGCATGGAGTATCTTCAGGTTTTCATCTACTATCACCACTCCCGATACGAGCTGCTGAAGCATGGAAGAAACCAGTGCATAGGTTTCTTTCTGGCCATCTTTCTCATGTTTGGCCTTTTCCTCTGATATCCTCAGGGCTTCCTGGGTCTTCGCAAGTTTTTCGTTGGTGCTGCGAAGGGTGCGAATGTATTCCTGCCGGTTCCTCCCGCTGAAAATATGGCACATATCGGTGGTGGCGAGGCCCTGGGCAATTGCTATTGCGAATTCACGGCAATTAGGATAACCGCATGATTCACAGCCCACGTCATTATCTTTCTGCTCCCTCCTGTTGATCATTTTCAGCACTTCATCTATCTTTTCTTCAGAAGGAAGTGCAAGCCTCTGATCATCAGCCTGGTAGCTGCGGCTAAGATCCAGCCCCTCAAACTCCCTCACATCAATCTGCCAGGCTTCAGGGTCAAGGATGTTCAGTCGTTTATTTGCGTAATCAGTAACCAGTGCATGGCGCAGGAATTTCTCACCGCCCGGTGAAGTTCCGGGTCCCATCAGGCATCCGTCATTATAAAAAATATTAAAATGACGGCGGATGAGGTCAATGCGGCTGTCAAACTCTTTGACCGCGTTCAGCATATTGTTCCTGCCCTCGGTCGTGATGACGTTCCCGCTGAGGAGATGCTCGTTGATGCCGGCTGCCTGTAAAATACCGTTGCTTATAGGATAAAGCGAACCTTTGTTTCCCAGGGGCGGATCGAATTCCGAAAATTCAAGATGGCTTTCCCTGATGTTAAATTCGCCGAAAAGCCTGCGAAGTTCTACAAAAGTAAGCACCGAATCTATCTTTGCATCGCCCTCAAGCCGCAAAGCTTCATCTTTGGCTGCAATACAGGGGCCTATGGCAACGATCTTTATATCCTGGCCGTAACGCTGACGCATGACTTTTGCAGTGGCTGCCATAGGCGAAACTATTGGCGCAAGATTGCTGATCAGGTCGGGGTGGTATTTCTCAATATAAAAGACCACTGCTGGGCAATTGGCCATGATATGATACTTCCCCTTAAAATCTTCAAGCAGCTTACCGTATTCCTTTGCAACCAGGTCAACTCCGAATGACACTTCAGTGACATAGGCGAAACCCATGTTCCTGATCATCTGGACAAACTTGCGGTAATCGGTAATGTCATGGAATTCACCGGAAATCGCAGGATCACAGATCGCTGCAACCTTTGCCCCTGATGCAATAAGCTCCTTTGTTTCCTGTATGGAAGAACGGTAAGTAATTGAGGCAGGCGAACATGCAGAATAACAGCTCCCGCATCCTATGCACCTTTCGGGGATGATGGATGGCATTTCGGTATTTACATCCACCTTTATTGCCTTTACAGGGCAAATCCTTACACAGGAATAGCATTTAATGCAGGATTCGTGATGGATTTCGAATAAAGAAGAGACTGCCATAAGCTTCAAAATTACAAATATATCAGCACTTTCATCGAATAGTGGCGTTTTTTTTCAATAAAAAATAAAAACAAGTTTATTGTTTATTTAATAACAATGCTAATATTTTCACAATAAAATTTCCGCAATTAAAATTAATCCCTTATTTTTGTATCTGATTGAAACCATGGCATGGAAGCGATTTTTGAAAAATACAGCCTGAAGAAGCCCGAGAGCCTGATACCTCTTCTCCAGGAAATCCAGGAGGCCAACGGCTACCTTACCGATGAGATTGTTGAGAAAGTCTCTGTTCATTTGAACATCCCCACCAACAGGATTTACGGTGTAGCCACGTTTTACGACCAGTTCCGTTTCAAGCGCAGGGGGATTTTCCACATCAGGGTCTGCAGGGGAACTTCATGTTATTTATGCAGTTCATCTTCCTACCTTAAAGAAATCGAGAAGCTGCTCAAGGTCCAGGACGGGTCCGTGACCAGGGATAAAAAATTCAGTCTTGAGACGGTTAATTGCATGGGTGGCTGCAGCCAGTCTCCTGTCATCAGGATCAATGATACTTATTATCACCATTTGAGCGTGTCTGATCTGGGTGAGATCATCCGCACTCTGAGAGAAAAAAGCGAGTAACATGCCAGTACAGGATATAAGCGATAACAAGGCATTCCTTACCGAGAAAGTCATAAAAAATTATTCCGGTATTTTCGACAAGTCTTCATTGTCGAGGATTGCAAGCATAAGGCGGGATACCGTTGACAGGCCTGTGATCTATATCGGGACAGGTACCTGCGGGATCATTTCAGGGGCAAAGTCCACATTGGACAAGGTCAGGAAGTTTATTGCAGAAAATAAAATTGAAGCCAGTATTATTGAAGTCGGCTGTAACGGGTTTTGCTCTGCGGAACCTCTTCTTGACATTCAGCTGCCCGGGAAAACCAGGCTCTCCTTTCATAATGTGACTGAGGATAAGGCAGAGGATGTGCTTAATTCGGCCCTTCACCATACGGTTCAGGCTGATCTTGTACTCGGACAGTACAGGCAGGCAGGGCTGGAGGAATGGCCTAACGTAAGGTTAATTGACAACCTTCCGTGGTTCAGCCTCCAAACCAGGCATATCCTTAAAAATGCAGGAATAATTTCGCCCGCATCAATTGAAGAATATATCGTTAGAGGGGGGTATAAGTCATTGTATAAGACCGTATTGAATTACCCCGCCGATAAAATTTGTGAGATCATTGAACAAAGCGAATTAAAAGGACGCGCAGGGGGAGGCTTTCTCACCGGGAGGAAATGGAAGATCGCACTGGACACTGCAGGTGACCAGAAGTACATGATCTGCAATGCCGATGAGAGTGATCCCGGGGCATTTATGGACAGGGCCATCATTGAAAGCGACCCTCACCGGGTTATAGAAGGCCTTGCCATTGCTTCCTATGCCATAGGAGCCAGCCAGGCCATCATTTACGTGAGGTCCGATTATGAAAATCCTTTGAAAGTACTGGAATATGCTATCAAACAGGCAAGGGAATACGGCCTGATCGGTGAAGATATTTTCGGGAGCGGGTTCAGCCTCTCGATAAACATACGAAGGGGAGCCGGGGCATTTGTATGCGGTGAAGAAACCGCGCTGATTACCAGTCTTGAAGGACAAAGAGGCTTGCCCAAGTCAAAACCGCCTTTCCCTGCTGAAAAGGGTCTTTGGGGGCAGCCCACGGTGATCAACAACGTTGAGACCCTCGCCAATATTCCGGGGATACTTGAAAACGGCCCCGGATGGTTCAAATCCATGGGCACGCAGTCCTCAAAAGGCACGAAACTATTCTCGGTAGCAGGCAAAGCCGCTTCAACCGGTTTCATTGAAGTGCCCATGGGGATCAGCTTTTCATCCATCATCTATGATATTGCCGGCGGGGTCAGAGACGGTAATGCTTTAAAAGCAGTCCAGCTGGGAGGGCCTTCGGGAGTATGCATTCCCCCGGCCGAACTTGATACGCCCCTCGACTTCGAGGCCCTTAGCGGCATCGGGGCAAAATTAGGCCTTGGCGGCCTTGTCATTCTTGATGACAAGACATGCATGGTCAATCTTACAAGGTATTTCATTGATTTCCTCCAGAAGGAAAGCTGTGGTAAGTGCATCCCCTGCAGGGAAGGTACCAGGAAGATGCTGGATATTCTAAACGGGATCACCAAAAGGCCCAAAGAGGAATCTGCTCATGAGACCCTTGAACGTTTTAAAGGGGTGGTTCAGCTTGAAAACCTTGCCCATGTCATCAGCGACACTTCCCTCTGCGGGCTTGGACAGAACGCCCCCAACCCTGTACTGAGTTCTCTTAAATGGTTCAGGGAGGAGTTTGAAGAGCATATTTTCGACAGGCGCTGCCCGGCAGGTGTTTGCCATGATCTCAGGACTTTTTACATCGACGTCGACCCTTGTACCGGATGTAACATCTGCCAGAAAAAATGTCCTGAAAACGCTATTATCGGCTCGGTTAAAATGCCTCATTTCATCATTGAATCAAAATGCACAGGTTGCGGGATCTGCTTTGACGTATGCAAATTCAGCGCAATATATTTTAAATAAAGAGGAATTATGCTTCTTACTATTGAAATAAACGGACAGCAGGTGAGTGCCAAGCGGGGGGAGACCATCCTAACGGTCCTTAACCGCATTGGTGTTAAAGTGCCGACACTCTGTTTTTTCGGCAGTCTCTCCCCTACCGGATCCTGTCGCATGTGCGTTGTAGAGGTTGAAGGGCTTACACATCTTGTACCTGCCTGTTCCCACCAGGTGGAAGAGTGGATGCAGATCCACACCCATTCACCCAGGGTGCTGAAAGCCAGGAAAGCCCTGGTGGAACTCCTGCTTGCCAATCATCCCGACGACTGTCTTTATTGCGACCGCAACGGCAGCTGCGAACTCCAGGACCTGTCGGAAGAGCTCCAGGTAAGAGAGAGAAGGTATCCCAGCAGCCATAAACCGGTCCAGATAGATAAAACCTGTGCTTCAATCCAGAGAGACCCGGGTAAATGTGTTCTTTGCGGACGCTGCAGCAGGGTCTGCACAGAAATTATAGGAATCTCCGCCATAGACTCGGTAGGCAGGGGATCATCAACCCGGATAGGCACTTCATACAACAAGGGCCTTAATTACCATGCATGCGTAAAATGCGGACAGTGCATCATGTCCTGTCCGACAGCCGCCCTTACCGAACGTAAGTCACTTCCCCGGGTCATCGAGGCACTGGGTAATCCTGATCTTTACCCGGTGGTGCAGTTCTCCCCTACGGTTCCAGGCGCCATCGCCGAAGAATTCGGACTCAAATCCAACAAGGATATCATGAATATCCTTCGTTCCGCACTTAAAAAGATAGGTTTCAGGCAAAGCTTCGATGTTTCGCTTGCATCGGATATCACCATAATGGAAGAGGCAGCCTTATTCCTTGAACGCTGGCCAAGAAAAACAACCCTTTTCACGAGCTGTTGCCCTTCATGGGTAAGGTATATTGAGGTCTTCAGGCCTGAGTTTGTCGAATACCTTTCGCCAGTCAAATCCCCCCAGCAGATCATGGGGGCACTTATAAAGCAATATATAACAAGCAGTGCCGGTATAAAATCCGAAAAGGTTTTCGTGGTATCTGTCATGCCCTGCACTTCAAAGAAAACAGAAGCGGATGTTGAAGGGAACGGGACGAGGTCCGTTGATGCGGTGATCACTATCAGGGAACTGGTAAAGCTTATCAGGCTGCTTGGAATAGACCTTAACAACCTGGAGCCAGAACCTGCCGAAAATGCATTCAGCATCAGTAGTTCATCGGGCAGGCTGTTCGGTGTCTCGGGAGGGCATCTCGAAGGACTGATGAGGAGCATCCATTTTTTAAACACAGGACAGGAGTTAAACCCCATTAAAATCAATGACCTCAGAGGGCTGAAGCCAAAGAAGGAATCCAGGATGAGGATCAACAAACTCCCTGTCAACGTGGTGGCTGTAAACGGGCTGGCAAATGCCATCGCCCTGATGGACGAAATTGCTGCAGGGCGCGACGACATTCATATTGTCGAAGTGATGGCCTGCCCGGGCGGCTGTATCAACGGAGGAGGGCAAAAAATAGGTACAGATGAAAAAATGCTCAAATCAAGAATGAAAGCCCTCTATGATATTGACGAAGAAGAAATTGTTAAAGTAGCACATAAGAATCCTACACTTAACGAACTGTTCGATAAATTCCTGTCAAAGCCGAACAGCGAGAGGAACAGGGAAGTCCTGCATAAAGACAGGTCAAAAATTATCAGCGAATGAGCCATGCATATCACCGTCAGCTGGTCTATACGGTAAAGGATAAATGCCGCGTTTGTTACACCTGTGTGAGGGAATGTCCTGTCAAGGCTATCAAGATTATCAAAAGCCAGGCTGAGGTAATCAATGAACGTTGCATCGGCTGCGGAAACTGCGTTAAAGTGTGCAGCCAGGGAGCCAAATACTCTTTGCGTTCTGTGGATGAGGTGAATGCACTTCTCAAATCCGAGAAAAAAATCGCTGCCTGCATTGCACCAAGTTTTCCCGCTGAATTTACCGAGATCCCCGACCACCGCCTTCTTGTGGGTATGATCAGGGAGCTTGGGTTTGATTATGTTGTTGAAGTTTCCTTCGGAGCCGACATGGTCGCAAAGGAATACGAAAAAAAAATCAGGAATAATTCGGGGCAGGGACAGATCAGTTCAGACTGCCCCGCCATTGTATACTTCATCAGGCATTACCATCCCGACCTGGTAGGGAATCTTTCTCCTATTGCATCGCCCATGCTTGCCATGACCAGGATCATGAAAAAGAAATACGGCGATGACCTGCAGGTGGTGTTTATAGGACCCTGTTTTGCAAAGAAAGCCGAATCGGAAGAAGTTGACGAAGTCCTCACTTTCAGGGAACTCAGGGAGATGTTCCAGCAAAACAATATCAGCTGGGAAAATTCCAAGCCTACCGAGTTCGATCCACCTGCAAGCGGCAAAGGAGCTATATTCCCTGTAAGCCGGGGCCTGTACTTCACCGCGAATTCAACCGAGGCTATTCCCGAGGAACAGGTAGTAGTTGCAGAAGGCAGGGTTAATTTCAAGGAAGCCGTAAGAGAGTATGAAGAAGGATTTATCCGCAACAAGCACCTGATGCTTCTTTGTTGTGACGGATGCATCATGGGACCTGGCACATCACCCGGCGGGAAACGGTTTGCCAGGAGCGCTGCGGTTGGGGAATACGTGACAAAGAAACTGGCTTCGATGGATAAGAAGCAATGGGAGGAAGAAGTCGCGGAATTCAGCAACCTCGATTACTCCCAGGATTTCAGCCCCGAAGACAGGCGTTTTGAAATTCCTTCGGAAGATAAGATACTGGAAGCCCTGCATGCCATGGGCAAGTTCAAACCCGAAGACCACCTCAACTGCGGTACCTGCGGTTATGACACCTGTGTAGAACATGCCATCGCTATTGTAAAGAACCTGGCGGAGACCGAAATGTGCCTGCCTTATACCATAGAAAAGCTTCACGACTCGATCAAAAACCTGAATGTCTCCAATGAGAAGCTGGCCAAGGCACGACAGGCACTCAAGCAATCCGAAAAACTTGCGCATATGGGGCAGCTTTCGGCCGGCATAGCGCATGAACTTAACAATCCTCTTGGTGTCATCACCATGTATTCAAACATACTTATAGACGAATCGCCAGTTGATGACCCTGTTAGGGATGACCTTAAACTGATTGCCGAACAGGCCGAGCGCTGTAAAAAGATCGTCAGCGGCCTGCTCAACTTCGCACGTAAGAACCAGGTTAACCTGAGCGAAACCGATGTGGTGAAATTCCTGAGGCACAGCATAGATTCCATACTGAAGCCCGATAACATAGAGGTGTTGCTTGAGTCGAGGATCAGCAATCCCCAGGCCAGGCTCGACATAGACCAGATGATGCAGGTGCTTACCAATCTTGAAAAAAATGCAGTTGAAGCAATGCCAAAGGGAGGCAAACTGACCCTTGGGGTTGAAGGTGACGAGCAGGAACTGAGGTTTATCGTTTCAGATACCGGAACAGGGATATCCAAGGAACATATGGAGAAAATCTTCACCCCCTTCTTTACTACCAAGGAAATGGGCAAAGGAACCGGTCTCGGGCTGGCGCTCATCTACGGTATCGTAAAAATGCATAAAGGGAAAATACATGTTGATTCGAATAATGACCCGGGTTCCGGACAAACAGGGACTACGTTTACTATAACATTGCCAAGAGTATGAAAAATGAAGTAGCGAGGTAGCGAAGTAGCGAAACAGGATTTTCGCTACTTAATTTCGCTATTTCGCCACTTCGCTACTAAAAAAAATATAAATGACTACAAAAAAAACAATCCTCATCGTTGATGATGACCAGGACTACCTCTACCAGCTGAAAATCAGGGTTGAATCGTTCGGATTCCAGACCATACTGGCCGAAAGCCAGAAAGAAGCTGAAGAACTCCTCGAAAAGACAAAGCCCGATCTTGCTATCCTTGACCTGATGATGGAGAACGAAGACAGCGGGTTCATCCTCTGTTACAAAATGAAGAAAAAATACCCCGAAGTACCTATTATAATTGCAACCGGTGTGGCAGCGGAGACAGGGCTGAGTTTTGACCTGAATGATGAAAACAACAGGAAGTGGATCAAAGCCGATACCTTTCTTGAGAAGGGCATAAGGAGTGAGAAACTTAAACAGGAAATCGATAAGCTTTTAACCTCACATGCATAAAGAGCAATAATCACAGGGGTTTCATGTAACAGCTTTAAAATACCTAACAATAACCTGTGAAAAATTAACAAAGCCATTGAAGTACTCGTTTTTTAACTTATTTTTGTTGTGAAACTTTACACATGTCCACTCTGAAGATTCTCGTTATTGATGATGAGCCCGGCATCAGGAGCGGGATAGCCCGTATTCTTAGAAATTTCAGGGTGGATTATCCTTTCATGGAAGAGGCTTTCGACTTTGAAGTCAGGGAAGCTTCAACGGGTGAGATCGGGATTGAATCAATAGAAAAAGAGAAACCCGACATACTTCTTCTCGACAACAAACTGCCGGGCATACAGGGAATAGAAGTCCTTGAGCATATCCGCAGGAAACAGATGAATATCATCGTGGTGATGATCACATCGTATGCCTCTCTTGAGCTTGCTGTGAAAGCAACCAGTGACGGGGCTTACGACTTTATCCCGAAACCTTTCACCCCCCAGGAACTAAAATCATCAATAGAAAATATCACAAAGAGGGTATTCCTGAAGAAAATGACAAACAAGCTTCAGGAAACAGGCAAACAGATCAGGTTCCAGTTCCTCAGTGTGCTTTCTCACGAGCTCAAGGCCCCGTTAAACTCAATTGAAGGGTACCTGGGCCTTATCAAGGACAGGCATGAAGGCCCTTTGCTTGAAAGTTACGATTTCATGATCGACCGCATGCTCGACAGGGTAAAAGGGATGAGAACACTCATACTCGACCTGCTTGACTTCACCAAGGTTGAACTGGGAAAGGGAAAGCGCGATATAAAGCTGATCAACCTGATGGATATTGCCAGGATGGCGGTAGATACCATGAGGCCCTATTCAATTCAGAAGGATATTAAAATCAATCTTAACGGTAAAGAAGCGGTAAACGTGATGGCTGACGCTGAGGAAATGGAGATCATTTTCAACAATCTGATAAGCAATGCTATAAAATACAACAGGGAGGGTGGAACGGTAGACTGCACCCTGCATAAGAATGAAGAATGTGTGGAGATACTTGTGGAGGATACTGGGATTGGGATGAGCCAGGAGGATATCAGCAGGATATTTGATGATTTTGTAAGGATTAAATCAGAAAAAACAAGGAATATAACCGGCACCGGATTAGGACTTGCCATAGTAAAAAAGCTCATCGAGAACTACAAGGGGACCATCGAGGTAAGCAGCCAGCCGGATCAGGGCAGTATATTTAAAGTCAAACTTCCAATAGATCGACCATGTTTATAAAAAATCTTCCTCACAAGACCGTAGAACGTCTGAGCCAGTACCGCAGGGCTCTTTTGCTGATTTTATCAAAAGAGAAAACCCATGTTTTTTCTCATGAAATTGCACAGATGCTGCATATAACGCCTGTACAGGTGAGGAGGGACCTCATGCTTATAGGGTATTCGGGCAACCTGAGAAAGGGGTATGACATTAAAGAACTGATAGACCTGATTGGGAAGATCATTGATTCGGAGCGGGGGCAGAGGGTTGCAGTGGTCGGGCTTGGGAACCTGGGCAAGGCTTTTATCAGCTATTTTAAAGGAAAACGTTCCAAACTTAGCATGATCGCAGCATTCGACGTCAACCCCGAAAAGATAAACAGGGTGTTCGATGGAGTTCCCTGCTATCACATCAACCAGCTACCGGAAATCATCAAACAGAATAATATTTCGATCGGGATAATTACAGTTCCGTCGGAACAGGCTCCTGAAATTGCTGAAGCGCTTGTGCTTTCGGGGATCAAAGGGATACTGAACTATACACCCAAGCCGCTCAACGTGCCGGCGTATGTATACCTCGAGGAATATGACATGATCACTTCCCTCGAGAAGGTCGCATTTTTCGCTAAGAAAAACGACGAACGATTTAAGTGAATAAAACGTGAGAATTTTTCATAATTTCAATGACGTCGGGGACATCCGGAATGCAATTGTCACCACCGGTTCCTTCGACGGAGTTCATATTGGACATAAAGTAATCCTGCAGCATTTAAGGGATCATGCTGATGAGACGGGAGGCGAAACGGCACTTATCACCTTCCACCCCCACCCTCGCAAAGTTCTTTACCCAGAAACAGCAGGGAAAGGTCTCTACCTGATCAATTCTCAAAGGGAAAAGATCTACCTGCTTGAAAAAGCCGGGCTGGATAACCTGATCATAGTGGATTTCACTGTTGAATTCTCGAAGATCACTTCAGTGGAATTCGTAAGGGATATTCTCCTGAACAAGCTGCATGCAAAGAAAATCGTTATAGGTTTCAACCATCATTTCGGGCACAACCGTGAAGGAGATTATGATGCCCTGCGTAAACTCGGTACAGTAAGCGGGTTTGATGTAGAAGAGATCCCTGAACAGGACATACAGAATGAATCGGTAAGTTCAACCAAGATCCGCAAGGCTATCATGGAAGGCAGCATGCAAAAAGCCAATGCCTACCTTGATCATTTTTATATTATCATGGGGCCGGCGAGGCCAAGCAACATCATGTTGGCCGAAATCGGTTTTCCAAGCTATACCGTGCAGATTGAAGAAGACTGCAAACTCGTGCCTCCCAACGGGGTCTACGCGGTTACAGTGAACTTCGGGACTCACTCCAGGAAAGGCATGTGCTTTATCCGCAAGAACCAGGAATCGCCTATTGACACGCTTGTGGAGATCCACCTTACCGAGGGCGACGAGCATCTCGGTGACAAAGTCCTTTCCCTGTTTTTTCACAAGCGGCTGAGAGAAGAGAGGACCATGGCATCCATAGAGGATTTAAAGAGACAACTGCAGATTGATAAAACCCAGATCGACGAACTTATTTTCTGATGGAGAATTCAAACCACATACCGATCAAAGTAACCTTTCTGGGGACAGGCACTTCCATCGGCGTCCCGGTGATCACCTGTGATTGCCCTGTATGCAAATCGCCAGACCCTCACGACAAGAGGATGAGAACCTCGGTCATGCTCGAAGTGAACGGGTATACCTTCGTGATTGACTGCGGCCCTGACTTCAGGATACAGATGCTGAGGGAAAATGTCAACAACCTGGATGCTGTCATCTTCACTCATGAGCACCGTGACCATATTGCCGGCCTGGACGACATCAGGGCTTTTAATTATGTGCTGAATAAAAAGATCGATATCTACGGCAGCAGGCAGGTGATGGAAGCGATACAGACCGAATTCCCATACATTTTTTCAGAATCCAGGTATTTCGGAGCACCGCAGCTGACCATACATAATATTGATGAGACTCCTTTCAGTGTGTTCGGTGTGGAATTCATCCCAATCAAGGTGTTGCACGAAAAACTGCCTGTGACAGGCTTCAGGATAGGCGATTTTACTTACATCACCGATGCTTCGCACATTTCTCCCAAAGAATTGGAGAAGATCAAAGGTTCTAAGGTGATTGTGCTCAACGCCCTCAGGAATTCAAAGCACACCTCGCATTTCTCGGTGGGGGAAGCTGTGGAAATATTAACAAAACTCAGGCCGGAAGCGGCTTACCTGACTCATCTCAGCCATTTTGTAGGCCTCCACAACGAGGTGAACAGCAAGCTTCCCGGTTTTGTCCAGCTTGCGTACGACGGATTAACCCTGACTATCTGAGTATGAAGATCGATATTCTTACCTTATTCCCTGAAATGTTTAATGGGCCGTTTTCCCATTCAATCATCAAGCGCGCAAAGGAGAAAGGCCTTGCCGAGATCAACCTGTACAATATCAGGGACTGGTCAGTCGGCAAGCATAAAACCGTTGATGATTATGCATTCGGAGGAGGCGCCGGCATGGTTATGATGATTGAGCCTATTGCCCGCTGCATCGAGGAACTTAAGGGAAAAACCGCCTATGATGAAGTGATCTATCTATGCCCTGACGGGGAACTGCTTGACCAGAAAACTGCAAACAGGCTGTCGCTTGATCAGAACCTGCTGATCCTTTGCGGGCATTATAAAGGGATTGACGAAAGGATACGTGAGCATTTCATCACGCTTGAGATCTCAATAGGAGATTATGTGCTTTCGGGTGGTGAACTTGCTGCAGCAGTGCTTGCAGATGCAGTGATACGATTGTTGCCGGGAGTCCTGAATGATGAAACTTCAGCGCTTTCAGATTCTTTCCAGGATAACCTGCTGTCTCCTCCTGCATATACCCGTCCGTATGATTTCAACGGATGGAAAGCCCCCGATGTCCTGTTATCGGGCAACGACAAGGACATCGCGAAATGGAGGCACGAACAAAGCATAGATCGGACCAAAAAACGCAGACCCGGATTACTTGGTGAACCGTAAACCGTGAACCGTAAACCGTGAATCGTGAATCGTGAATCGTGAAACGAAAAAAAACGGTTAGGAATAGATTTGTAATTCAAAAAAAAATCCTATATTTGCAAACTTTTTGTATAGAACCCCATTAATTTTTCGACGTCATGAATAGAGCTGAGATCATCAAATTTGTTGAGGATACCGTAATTGAAAAGAAGGAATATCCTAAGTTTAAAGCCGGTGATACCATTACCGTTCACTATAAAATCAAAGAAGGAAACAAGGAACGTATCCAGAATTTCCAGGGAGTGGTTTTACAGCGTTCAGGTAAAGGAATAAACGCCACCTTTACTGTAAGGAAGATCTCAGGGAACATTGGAGTTGAAAGAATTTTCCCCCTCTCCTCCCCTTTTATCGACAAGATCGACGTAAACAAGCACGGTGTTGTGCGCAGGGCCAGGATCTTCTACATGAGGGAACTCAGGGGTAAGAAAGCCCGTATCAAGGAAGAAAGGATTTAATCCTGTAGAATCACATAGAAAAAGAGGCCGTCTCATTGAGCGGCCTCTTTTTTTTAGTTCATCACCAGTCGGATAATCGAGTCATGTGTTTTCAGTACTGCGAGTGCTTTTGAGTAATTCAGGATGTTCCGGATCACTGCATCACTGGGAGAAACTTCCATTTGGTTTTTCCGCAGTTCAGCAGAAAAACTGTTCTCCTTTGAAGTATTTGAATTCAAAGAAAAAAGCGTAGCGTGTCTCTTCATAGGCATACCGTTGATTTTTAATGACGTTCATGTTAATCAAACGGCAATGCCCGGGGGGATATTTTACGGGATTAAAAATAATTTTAGGGCACTTTGAAAAGAAATAGCGAAGTAGCGAGGTAGCGAAGTAGCGAAA
>CAIJYT010000262.1 GCA_903824935.1 uncultured Bacteroidales bacterium
ACAAATATAAATGAAAAAACCTTATCTGCAAAAAAATTTTCAGATGCGGAAAATAAAGCAAAAAACCATGGTCAGATCTTCTCGAAATTCCCCATTTCAACCCAGCCAACGCTTCCGTTGACTATTCGGATTTCATACCAGTTTCCGATATGGTCAACTAGCTGAACCTTGCACCCTTCATGAATGACAAAAATATCGGTGCTTTTTTCGTCAGGAGAACTTTTTACTGTTACGGTGGGATTTATTATAATAGCCGACTGCTCCGATATCAGGGAGTTATAACCAGTCCAGGCAAAGAGGAGAAAGATCACAGAAAAAATCAAAGTCAGAAAACCTGTCCAGAACCCTAACTTACGCAAAATAAGCACCCTTGAGGCAACATACAGGGAGAACAGCGCCAGTGCCGCAATAAGGAAAGCGATCCCTGATTTCGCCCAGGCATCCACAGAATAAAGGCCGGTAAGATTTCTGAGCCAACGTTTAAGGAAGAACTCAGGCAGAGGTTCGATTTTATCTGTTATTTTACTATTGGCAACGTTCAGATTGAAGGTCACATCCTCGCTACCCGGATCAAGTCGTTTAGCTCTTTCATACCAAAGGATTGCATGGGGTATATCGTTGAGCTTAAAATATGAGTTGCCAAGGTTGTAAAAAAGATCCTTTGATTCAAGACCCTGCGTGACAAGTGATGTATAAGCCTGTACGGCCTCCTTGTATTTGCCCGCAGAATAAGCCGTATTGCCTTTGGCAACCTGGAGCTGGTAATCTGAGGCAAAAGAGGAGAATGAAATAATGCCAAGGATGAAAAATGCCGCCAATCCTTTATAATAATTCCGCAGGTTCAATTTTCCGCTCATTTCAATTCCCTTTCTATCCTTGAAATTACAGCAAGGCCCTCATTGTAAACACGTTCCATGTTAACCGATTTCTCACCCGGGGCGAACCTGGCATATTCGGTGTTGTTAAGTGTATCAATAAAGTTCTGGATCAGTTCTTCGCTGACTTCTTTGCTGATGAGGGTCTGTTTAACATTATCTATGGAAAGCTCAGCAACGGGAAGGCTGAATTTATCACCCAGGTAACCCCATAATGCCTGGGATATCTCCACATAAAATTCTTCCTGCTTTTGTTCTTTCATGAACAATTCAGCTTTTCTCAGGCGTTTGCGCGCTATTTTAGTCGCTCTCAGGTTCTTCATCAGCAAAACGTCGCTTCTTCGTTTACTGAATTTCCTGAAAAGAAGTATAAAAATGATGAACAGGAGCAGGGGTATTATCAGCCATAACAGGAATACCACTGAGCCGAAAAAGTATTCCCCGGTTTTAACCACTTCAAATGCCTGGTTCTTTATATGCCTGATGTCACTGCCAATATATTTGATTTCCTCGTGATTAGCGCCGGTATATGTGACGTTTGAAGCCTCCCCTGTCCCTTTCTCAACATCTATGGTATACTCTGGACTTGTAAGGGTGACGTATCTCATCTTTTTCAGGTCAAAGAAGGAGAAGGAAACCGGTTTCAGGGTAAACTTTCCCGGTTTGCGCGGGATGATAAGGTATTCGAAAACCTGGGAACCACTAACACCCTTTTCTGATGACCTTATATCATTTGACACTTTAGGATCGTAGGTTTCGAAATCCGGCGGAAAGGTAAAGTTCAATTTATCAATGAGTTGCAGATTACCCTCACCGCTTACCACACACTTAAGGTTGATGGGTTCATTTGTTTTGACTTTGGTCCTGTCAAGTTCAGTATGGAACGTGAAATTCCCGACTGCTCCTGCAAAATCCCCAGGTACCCCGGAAACAGGAAGGGGTTTTACATTGATAACCAGAGGGCTGGCACGCAGGGTTTTTTCAACTGGGGTGTAAGATGTATTAAAAAAACTGTCGTTGAAAAAATCGTCGAAGAAAGGATCCCCGGTTCTCGATTTGGATTGCCGTTTGATCTGAGCCTGGCAAACCACTTCCAGTGGTTCAATAGTAAGCTTTCCGCTCTTCAGCGGGAAAAGGGTATATTTACGCAAATCAGCCACGATATACTGCTGGCCGTCAATTACCTGGGTGTATTGTTGCAGTTTCTCCTTTTCCTTGGTCAGGCTTTGCGACCAGAATCCGGGGAAGGAAGGTTCCTTTGAAAACATGATCTGGGAAACAGGGACTTTTGTAAAGATTTTGTATGTTACCGATATTCCTTCTCCCTGCAGCGGGCTTGAGTTGCTGACATATGCTTTCAGCATAACATCATTGGGACTTGACTGAACATTAGCCTGTTGCTGGGGGTTTCCGGACTGCTGCCCCTGGCTGTTTCCTGCCTGGGAGGCCCCGCTTTTTACAACTTTTATGGTTATTGAATTCGATGTTATGGTGCGCCTGTCAATGTTAATAGTTGCAGGAGGGATATCGAAGGTGCCCTCACGGTTGGCCTGAAGTATATACTGGAAAGAATAATGAACCGACATGGTCGTCCGGCCATTGACCGACTGAATGGAGGAAGATGTTGAAGTGAAAGGTCCGCTGATTACATCCAGACCACTCAGCCTGGGTCCCCTGAAGTCAGTACCCTGGCTGTTCAGGGTATAAGTCAATGTGAATGACTCACCAACAACGACAGTTGTCTTGGCTGACCCCTGGAATGTAACATCCTGGGAGAAGCCGGAAATGAAAATGGCGAGAAATCCAACAATCAATAAAAGCCTTCTGAACACCATATATATATTATTGTACACCGATTACCGCTCTCAATTTACATTAAAATTGATTACCAGTCTTTGTCAATGCCTGTGACTTGCACCTTGACTTTTTCTTTTTTCACCTTCTGCATGGTCTTCTTTTCATCATTTTTCAGCGCTTCCAGCATCCTGTTCGCATCTTCTTTGCTTAGCTTCTTCTGGTCCTGGGGTTGTTGTTTCTGCTGATCTTTCTTCTGCTGGTCCTTATTCTGATCTTTTTTATCCTTCTTCTGGTCCTGTTTATCCTTATTCTTTTTATCCTGGTCTTTTTTCTGCTGATCCTGCTGTTTCCTGAGCATCATTTTAGCATATTCAAGATTATACTTGGTATCCAGGTCCGAAGGATTGTTCATCAGGGAATTTTTATAGGCCAGTATGCTCTTGTCATACTGCTTGGCTTCCATATAGGAATTTCCCAGGTTATGGTAGATCTTTGCCTGGATATCCTTGTCCTGGTTCTTGCCTGCAAGCTCACCGTACAGTTTGGCCGATTCCTCAAAATTCTTTTCCTGGTATACTGTTGTTCCGAGATTAAATTGCCCTTTAACAGACTCTTTATTGATTTCCAAAGCCTTACGGTAATCCTTCTCAGCTTCTTTAAAGTTTCCCTGGTCGTACTGGCTGTTGCCTTTGCGCAAAAGCTTATTTTCTTTCTGTGCAAGAACATGAACCGCAGGCAGGAACAAAAGCAACAATAAAATCAGCTTTATTTTCATCTTAAAAATCCCTGAAAAGTTTAATATTCCTGAGCCACCTGGTTTTTCTCTCGAAAACGAAAAGGTCAAGTACCAGGATCAACAGGGCAAGGCCTGCGAAATACTGAAACCTGCTTTCAAAATCTGAAAACTGTTTGCTTTCAATATCCGATTTTTCAATCTTCTCCAGATCATCAAAAACAGTATTCAGCCCTGCATCTGAATTACTTGCCCTGACATACATCCCCTTACCGACATTGGCGATCTGTTTCAGTATCGTTTCGTCAAGTTTGCTAATGACTGTATTGCCATCCCTGTCCTTTTTATAACCTGTCTGGATGTCGCCCTGGAAAACAGGGATCGGCACTCCTTCCGGCAATCCCATACCTATCGCATAGAGGATGATACCCGATTTAGCGGCTGCCTCAGCCTGTTCCAGCACCTGTCCTTCATGGTCTTCACCATCCGTTATCAGAACGATGGCTTTATTATGCTTTGTTTCTCCGAAACTTGAAATTGCCAGCTTAAGTGCATCGCCTATATTGGTCCCCTGGGTGGCCACCATCCCGGTATTGACAGTGCTCACAAAAAGTTTGGCAGCTGCATAATCTGTGGTGATAGGCAATTGCGTAAATGCTCTCCCGGCAAAAACTACCAGCCCGATCCTGTCCCCTTCGAGTTTGTCGGTAAGTTTTGAAATCGCCTGTTTGGCCCTTTCAAGGCGGTTTGGCCGTATATCCTGGGCAAGCATTGAGTTTGACACGTCGAGGCAGATCACCAGGTCTATCCCTTTCCTTTTGACCTTTTCAATTTTTGACCCTGATTGCAGATCAGCAAGGGTCATGATAACTGCCGCAATGGCAAGGGAGAGGAGTACAAATTTTATAATTGGCTTGGCAACTGAGAATTCAGGTGCCAGGATCTTCAGGAGTGCATTTTCCCCGTAGAGATCCATCGCCTTCTTCCTCCTGATCATGAACACCATGAAAACAGCAGCAAATACCGGTATCAGGATAAACGCGAAGAAGAAAATGCTATGTGCAAACCTGAACATGATGTTACTTTACGGTATGGTTTTTAAAACTGCATATCTTATAAATCCCTCAAGAGCCAGGAGAATGAACGCGATCATCGCAAGAGGCAGAAATTCCTCTTTTCTTTTTCTGAATTCCGTCACATCTATCCTGGTTTTTTCCATTTTATCAATTTCCCTGTAGATCTCCCTGAGTTTGGTAATATTCTGGGCCCTGAAGTACCTGGCATCGGTCATCTGGGATATCCTGGCGAGCAAGGGTTCGTCAATTTCAACTTTCATTTGCTGCATCTGTATCCCGAAGGGAGTCTGCACCGGGTAGGGAGCATAGCCCATGGTCCCTATTCCGATAGTATATATCCTTATCCCGAAAAGTTTACCGATCTCTGCGGCCGATAAGGGGTCTACCGATCCCATATTGCTAACACCATCGGTCAGGAGGATGATCACCTTACTTACGGCTTTGCTGTCTTTAAGCCGGCTTATGGCCAGCGCCAGTCCGTCACCCAGGGCGGTACCATCGTCAATCATCCCGCTTTTGATCTCCTTGAACAGATTCTTAAGCACCGCATGATCTGTAGTGATGGGACATTGTGTAAATGACTCGCCGCTGAAGATCACGAGACCTATCCTGTCGTTGGGCCTCCCATCGATGAAATCCATGGCGACATCCTTTGCCGCTTCAAGCCTGTCGGGCCTGAAATCCTGGGCCAGCATGGAGCCGGAGATATCAAGTGCAATAACAAGATCTATACCTTCAACATTGATCGATTGCCGGCTCAGGCTCGTCTGGGGCCTTGCCATGGCAATGATCAGCAGGGTGATTGCCAGGAGCCTGGTAACATACAGTCCATTGTACAGATAATGCCTCCACTGCACATAATCCTTCCTGAAACCGCGGGTGGAGCTGACCTGCATGACTGGAGGATTCACATTCCGGCGGTAGAAATACCAGACCGCCAGCGCAGGAACGATCAGCAGCAGGAAAAGAAAACCCGGGTTTGCAAAAGTCAGTCCGTGCATACTTTTATGATTGTGGTAGCTGGTTTATCCTGTTCACTGTTTCAGCCCGGGGTATTTCTGCCACCGGCCTTACAGTCTGGTTTACAAATTCAATTCCTGCGTTAAGGGCAGTTTCATTATCCTGGGGCAGGGGGACAACCTTTGCGAATTTCACCATATCGGCATTCTGCAGTATAAGGTCAAGCTTTTCAATGAGGGTATTCGCAAACACTTTGTCCTGCCTTATTTTTTCAATGATCTCGAAGGTTGTGCTTTCCATGGCAGGAATCCCGAAGCCTGTTTCAATATATATTCTCAGAATATCGGTAAGCTCACTATGGTATTCTTTCACCTTTCCTTCCTGCCATAATTTTCTGGTCCTTAGTTTTTCCAGTTCCTGCAAAGCTTTTTCATGAGGCTGTAACCTCACTTTAGGCCTTATCTGGATCAGGGGCTCATGTTTTTTCCTCTTCTTCCGGTACCATACCAGGAGAATAATGAGAGCGATAACAGCAAGGGCTATAAGGATATAAGGTAAAACTTCAAGAAAAGTGACAGGCACTCTAAGGGGTCCTTTGATGGGCTTGATCACGTTGGTGGTATCCACTTTCATGGTGTGTACCATCAGCATGCTGAGGCCTGAAGATGCAATCCTTACTGATGTATCGGGAAGTATCCTGTACCTGAAGGGTATCTGAGGAATGGTATAAAACCCTGAATCGAAGCTGGTAAGCCTGACTTCCTGGGTCAGTGTAAGGGATTTCCTGTCAGTTGAAAAACTGCTGTCGATCTTTGAACGGCCGATCACAATAATGTTGCCAAGTATGGTGTCGCTGAAAACCGGCCAGATCACCTGAGTTCCCGAAGGCGCTTCAAACTTAAGCTTCATCCGCACCTGGTCGCCAATCAGCATAGCGCCGGTATCAAGCTTTGCTGTTGCCTTTACATCCTGGGACCAGGAAGGCTGTCCAGCGAAAAGAAGCAAAGCAATAACGATGAAACGTATTATCCTCATGTACTTTTTAATTCAGCTGCAATAAACTGTTTGCATAAACTGCATATCCATTATCTTCTTGCTCCCCGTTTCCTGAAGAGATTTATCAGTGGTTTAACATAATCCTGGTCAGTTCTGATCTTAACCCAGTCAACCCCGCTTCTCTTGAACGTATCGTTAAGGAAAGCCTGCTGGTCGTCATTCCATTTTTTAAAATAGGCCCTCTGCCTGAAATCCGATGTGTCGACCCACTGCTGAGCCCCGGTTTCCGCATCCATCACCCTGATGATACCAACATCGGGAAGGATTGTCTCACGTTCATCGTAGATCTGCACCGATATAAGATCATGCTTTTTATTGGCGATCTTGATCGCATCGACAAAACCACGATCCATGAAATCGGAAATAACAAAAGTGGTGCATCGTTTTTTAATCGCATTCGTCAGGAAACGCAATGGCTCAGTAAGATTTGTCCCCTTCTCAGCAGGCTTAAAATCCACAAGTTCCCTGATGATCCTGAGAATATGCGATGGCCCTTTTTTAGGTGGGATGAACTTCTCGATGACATTGCTGAAAAAGATCATCCCCACCTTATCGTTATTCTGAATCGCGCTGAATGCAAGCACTGCAGCAATTTCCGTGATCATTTCCTCCTTCAGGGTTTTCCTGGTACCATAATGGTTTGACCCGCTCACATCGATCAGCAGCATAACGGTAAGCTCCCTTTCCTCATCAAATATTTTGATGTAGGGATGGTTAAACCTGGCTGTCACATTCCAGTCGATATTTCTGATATCATCACCGAACTGGTATTCCCTGACTTCACTGAAAGCCATCCCCCTGCCTTTAAAGACAGAATGATACTGCCCCGAAAAGATCTGGTTTGACAGACCCCGGGTCTTGATCTCGATCTTTCTGACCTTTTTAAAGAGTTCGGAGGATTCCATAGCATAAGTAGCGAGGTAGCGAAGTAGCGAAGTAGCGAAATTTCGCTATTTCACTATTTCGCTATTTCGCTATTTTTTTTAGGGTACTTCTACTGTATTTAAGATCTCATTGATAATGTCCTCGGAGGTGATATTTTCTGCTTCGGCTTCGTAAGTAAGCCCGATACGGTGGCGAAGCACATCATGTGCAACGGCACGTATATCTTCGGGGATCACATAGCCCCTGCGTTTGATGAATGCATATGCTTTGGATGCAAGGGCCAGGTATATACTAGCCCTGGGTGAAGCACCGTAGCTTATGAGTCCTTCAAATTTCTTGAGCTTGTAATCGGCCGGGAACCTCGAGGCAAATACAATATCAGTAATATAATTCTCAATTTTTTCATCCAGGTAGACTTCCCTTGCGACAGCCCTGGCCCTGAGGATATCCTCGGGTTTGATGATGGCTGATGATGCGAAAACCTCATTCCCGATATTCTGGCGGATGATCAGTTTTTCCTCTTTCTTATCGGGGTAGTTTATGATAACTTTGAGCATGAAACGGTCAACCTGGGCTTCGGGAAGCGGGTAAGTGCCTTCCTGTTCAATGGGGTTCTCCGTTGCAAGTACCAGGAATGGCTCGGCAAGCTTGTAAGTCTGGTCACCGATGGTAACCTGCCTTTCCTGCATTGCTTCGAGCAGCGCACTCTGGACCTTGGCCGGCGAACGGTTTATTTCATCCGCCAGGATAAAATTAGCGAATATAGGTCCCTTCCTGACCTGGAATTCCTCTTTCTTCTGGCTGTACACCAGTGTTCCGACAAGGTCGGCAGGGAGCAGGTCGGGCGTAAACTGGATTCGGCTGAACTTCGCATCGATAATACCGGCCAGAGTTTTGATAGCCAGGGTTTTTGCCAGGCCGGGAACCCCTTCAAGAAGAATATGCCCGTTAGCAAGTAAACCAATCAGAAGGCGTTCAATCATATGTTTCTGACCTATGATCACCTTATGCATTTCCATAGTAACCATGTCCACGAAAGCGCTTTCCTTTTGGATCCGCTCATTCAGGGCTTTAATGTCCGTCTCAACCATATAGGATAAAATTTGATGGCGCAAAGTTATAAAAGCTCAGCGACCTGTTACAGGGGTGCTTGTTAATAATTGTTAAGCACAGCGTTAAAAAAATGTTAACAGAAGCCTTGTACATGGCTTCATTCATGGTGATATGACTCGTTCCTGAGGATGGTAAACGCCCGGTAAAGCTGTTCTGTGAAGACCAGCCTTACCATCTGATGCGAAAAGGTCATCTTAGAAAGCGAGAGCATTTCAAGTTTCTTTTTTATCAAGTCTGAATGAAAGCCGAACGGGCCTCCAACAATGAAGACCAGCGATTTGGTGCCCGAAACCATTTTCCGGTTGAGAAACGATGCGAGTTCTGGCGATGTCATCTGCTTTCCGTGTTCATCCAGCAAAACAACCGCCTCGCCAGGTTTCAGATGCTTTTCAATAAGATCTTTTTCGCGTGACTGCTGCTCCTGCATAGTCAGGGATGAAGAATTTTTCAATGCAGGGATCTCGGTATATTCCACCGTTATATAGTGTTTCAAGCGGGTCATGTATTCACTGATGCCTGTTTTTAAATAACCCTCATCTGTCTTACCTATGACAATAAACCGTATCTTCATGCGATCATGCTTTTCAGCTCCGGCAAATATCGGAATAATTAAAAATACTATTTTTGAAAAAAATAAAATGATGACCAGGCTGTTTGTCCTTTTTTGTTTTTCCTGTATGCTGATGACAGAGCGGGTGTATTCACAGGCCGACCCCTCTGCCGACATCATCCAGATTTTCAAAAAGGGAGCTTCAGGAGACCTCGGTAAATACTTCAACGAGATGGTCGACCTGAACATTCCCGGGTTTAAGGACAGTTACAGTAAAACTCAGGCTGCAAGGATCATTAAAGACTTTTTTACAAGCCGGCCCTTAGGCGAAGTCTTGGTAAACAAGGAAGGTAATTCCACCGATGGATCGAAATTCATCATGGGCAGCCTTAGTGCGGGGGGAAAGAAATTCAGTTTTTATTTCATGCTCAGGAAAAGCAAAGAGGAGTATCGCATCTTTCAACTGCATATTCAATCAGAATAACAGATCATGAACCTCGACGAAATCATCACATCTGCTATAGCCGAAGACGAGGGCGACGGGGACCATACCACGAAGTCAACCATTCCGCCATCGGCCGAAGGCCAGGCAAAGCTGATCATCAAGGCTGCCGGCATCCTCTGCGGCATGAAGGTGGCTGAAAAAGTATTTTTCCATGTTGACAGGGAATTAGTAATGAGTCCCTTCCTTAACGACGGGGCCAAAGTTAAAAAAGGGGATGTCGCTTTTCAAGTTTCAGGAAAGGTGTCTTCAATCCTGCTGGCCGAACGTCTTGTCTTGAATTTTATGCAAAGGATGAGTGGTATTGCCACTGCAACCAGCAGGCTGGTCAGGCTCACTGCAGGTTTTCATGCAAAAATCCTCGATACCCGGAAAACTACTCCCCTGCTCCGCGAACTCGAAAAATATGCAGTTAGGACAGGGGGAGGCATGAATCACAGGATGGGCCTGTATGATATGATCATGATCAAGGACAACCATGTTGATTATGCAGGTGGCATTGCTAAAGCCATCGATGAAGTACAGCGTTACCTGAAGGAAAACAGCAAATCCCTGAAGGTTGAGATCGAGGTGAGGAACTTTACTGAGTTGCAGCAGGTGATTGATCACGGACAGGTCGACCGCGTCATGCTCGACAATTTCTCTGTTCAGGATCTTAAAAAAGCCTTAGGGATGATAGCCGGCTCTATTGAGACTGAAGCTTCCGGGGGCATTGATGAAAACAATATCAGGGATTACGCTTCCACCGGGGTTGATTTCATCTCGGTGGGTGCACTCACGCATCATATCCAGAGCCTTGATATGAGCCTGAAAGCAGTCAGGAAGTAATGCAGTTCTCAAGGCATTGAGTTCCTGCTGTCAGGGAATAACATCTCTAGGAGCCTATATTTTTCTAAATTTGCGTTGTTTTCCAGGCGAATGATGAAGGGTTTTATAAGATCGTTTATTTTTTTTGTTATCATCCTGATTCTCTGCTTTGCAGGAAATTCAGCCTATGCAACCGCCGACATCCCTGAACTTCCTTCAATAATCAGGGAAGTTGATTCACTGAATGCTTTAGCCACAAAAAACAATAACGAGGATCCCCACCGTTCTATCTTACTGGCCATCCGGAGCTTAAATCTTGCAAGAAGTTCTCATTATCTTGAAGGTGAAGCCAAGGCTCTGCAGATCCTTGGAGTTACAAATCTCAATGAGGATAATTATCCTCTTTCCCTTCAATACTATTTTAACAGCCTTGAGATTTACCAGATTCTGAAAGATGCCGACCATGAAATATACATATACCAGTCTATAATTGAGGTGTTTCTGCGGATCAAGGAACCATACCGGGCCGATCCATACGTTGACAAGGCTTACACTGTTTTAACCAGGTCGAAGGACCCATTGCAGATTGCATTACTTTGTTTTACCAAAGGTTCTGTTGAGATGGGTAAGGGGAATTATCAGGAAGCAGTGGACTATTTTTACCGTAGTGCCGGTCACAGCTGCATGCTTAAAAGCACCGTCCTGCTCGGCAGGGCTTATAAACTTATAGGTGATGCCTTTATACAACTGAAACAGCTGAACAGGGCGATTTTTATGTATCGGAAGGCTATACATATCCTATACCCGACGGGGAACCTGTTCGAGGTAAGCGTACTGAATACAAGGATCGCACATGCCTATTCTGTTATAGGGAATAAGGCTTTCGCCCTGAAATACAATAAAAAAGCATACAATGACCGTTTGGAGATCGGCGTGAAAAGCCAGATCAATTCCTCCCTTATCAATATTGGCGGATCCTATATGGAAACAGGAAGATATGATTCAGCCCTGTATTTTCTTCAGCTGGGGCTTCAGAGAAGTATTGAGTTAAAGCACAATAATCTCACCGAAGAAGCGCATCTCCTCTTATCGGATTGCTACGGCCTTCAGAAACAATATTCAAAAAGCCTGGAACATTACCAGGCATATTTCAGGTACCACCAGAAGGTTATGGAGGAGAGAAATAAGGTTGTTAAAAGGACTTATGAAGCTGAACGCCTCGTGCGGGAGGTTGAAGACCGCCACAACCTTCTTGTCCATCAGCATGAAACCCAGCAGCTTGAGCTGCGTAATCACAGGCTGCAGATGCTCTCGATAGTAATCATTCTTTTCCTGGTAGTAACTGTTGGAATGATCGTTCATTTGATCACCAGGAGGACCCAGAGGTCTGAGAAGGAATTGCAGGTGCTGAACTTCAAGCTGGAAAATGAGATCAGGGAACATATAGAAGCGGAGCATCATTTTGAAGAGAGTGAAAATCAATACCGCTTCCTGTCAGAGCATTCACCGGATGTCATTTCTTTATTCGACAGGAACCTGAACAGGAGGTTTGTCTCTCCCAGCTGCTATTCAATGTACGGGTTTACAGAAGAAGAACTTTTAACAAGACCAGATTCTTTTGAAGTTATAGACCTTGCCTACCGGAAGCAGATCCGGTCGTCGATAGAATCAATTGTGCAGAGCAAAACCCCACAAACCCTGGTATACAAAGCCAGGAAGAGGACGGGGAGCTCGTTTTGGGTTGAAAGCCATATAAATCCACTGTTTGATCCCATCAGCGGGGAAGTTTATGAGTTGGTAACTGTTGTCAGGGACATCTCCGATCGTATGCGGTTTGAAGAGCTGCTTGCCGAAAATGAAAGACAGAAGGATGTCCTGCTTTATGAGATACATCACAGGGTAAAAAATAATTTTGCGATCCTTATCAGCCTGATGGATCTGCAAAGGCAGTTTTCCAAATCAATGACTCTGGATCTGCCTTTGATCGACCTGCAACTCAGGGTGAGGACCATGTCGCTTGTACATGAACAGCTTTATCGTAACCAGAGTATTGATGCCATACCCCTTGGGCCTTACCTGGAACGCCTTACAAGCATTGTCAGCAGTGCGTTCAGCAAACACAACATAAAACTCAATATTTCAGTCCAGGAATGTGCTACAAGGATAGAGATAGCATTGCCTCTGGGTCTCATATTAAATGAACTGTTGACGAATGCCTATAAATACGCTTTCCCGAACAATGAACAGGGTGAAATATGGATTGAGCTGCATCTCGACAAAACAAGCCAGTCTGAACAGGAAGGCCTGGAGTCTATCATCTATGTATTAAAAGTCTGGGATAACGGAGTTGGCCTGCCTGAAAAATTCACCCTTGAAGAAAACACTTCCACTGGTTCCCAGATCATCAGGATACTGGTTGAACAGCTGGAAGCTCATTATGAGATCATTCGTCAGCCCGGCGCTTCTTTCACCTTGCGTTTCGCAGCATTTCCAAAAGAATTTAACTGATCATCAGGGATGAATGCAAAGAAAAAAATATCAATAATCGGAGCCGGTACCATCGGTACTGCGCTTGGAAACATTTTATCGGAAAACGGATGCCGGGAGGTGCTCCTGGTATCTGTTGAAGAGAACGTTGTCAAATCAATAAATGAACAGCATATCAATGCAAGATATTTCCCCGGCCATCATCTTCATACAGGGCTAAGGGCAACGACCGACGTGAGCCTGATGAAAGGTTCTTCGGTGATCTTCCTTGCCATTCCATCAGTGGTTTTGTTTGATTATCTTAATTCAATACGTTCAAATATACCGGCAGACGCAATATTGGTAAACCTGGCAAAAGGTTTCGGCTGCGAGGAACTCACTGTTGTGGAATGCCTGAAACAGAATTTTAGCAACCTGGCATGCACCTTGAAAGGTCCCAGTTTTGCCAAGGAGATCATTAACCGCATCCCAACAGGTTTTACCCTGGGATATATTGGAGATGACGTAAAGAAGGAAATTTCATCGCTTTTTCACGGCACCACTATCTATCTTGATTTCAGTGAAGACATACAGGGGGTTGAGATCCTGAGCATACTCAAGAATATTTATGCAATAGCCCTGGGTATTGTCGATGCCCAGTTCAATTCGCCCAACCTTCGTTTCCTTATCCTGACAAGGGCTTTCAGGGAGATGATGAACATCATGTTATATTTCGGAGGTAAGGAAGAGACTATATATAAGTACTGCGGTTACGGAGATTTTACCCTTACTGCGCTGAACGACCTGAGCCGGAACCGCACGCTCGGACTTCTTATCGGCAAAGGCTTTTTCACCGAGCATGTTTCTCATGAACTGGTACTTGAAGGGAAGACCGCAACCTCCATTTTTTATGAAAAGATACTGAGGGAAACCGGGGAAACAAAGCGGTATCCCATCATAGGCGAACTGTATAAGATTTTCACCGAAAAATACGATATATCAAAGTTTGTAAGCACCATACTGGAACCGTGAACCGGATTACGAGTCACGAGTCACGGTTCACGAATTTTTCGTATCTTTGCAGCCTTATTCTCACTGGGGTTGACCGGTTTTGACAGCAGGGAAGTGGGATTGTAAGCATGCCGGGAGTTCGTGGATCAGTCCCGTAAATACGAATCTGCACAACATTAAACGGCGATAACTTCGCTTACAGACTGGCTGCCTAATCTAAGAGATTAGACAACAGTTGTCTCCCGGGAAGCCCGTCCCAACGGCGTCCCGACCGAGGCACCACAAATGATGGGATAGGTTGTTCAAGGTTCCGGTGAACATCCGAAATAAAGGTAACTACGGTTAAGGCCGGTCTGCCACCGACCAACCTTCTCCCGACAATCAATCGATGGCTAAGCATGTAGAAAGCAGTTTTACTGCCTGTTTGGACGGGGGTTCGAATCCCCCCAGCTCCACAAAATGCTAAATGCATGATCCAGAGGTTCCTCGAATGGAAACCCATTGCGTTCCTGATCCGTCTTTCCGAAAAAATAATTCTTCCTGGTTTTGACGGACTTCCGTTATTCCATGTTTTCGGATTCTTTCTAAAAGGGATGCAGAAGGGTTATATCGCCACCAGGGCATCTGCTATCTCGTTTTCCTTTTTCCTGGCCATATTCCCGTTCCTGATCTTCCTGTTTTCAATCATCCCGTTCATACCTATAGCAAACTTCCAGCCTACTCTTCTTAACCTGCTTGAAGACTTCTTGCCCGATATGGTTTGGGCTACCGTGAGTGAAACCATCACCGATATCATCACACGGCCTCGAAGCGGGGTCCTCATCCTCAACTTTATCCTGGCGCTTTACTTTTCAGCAAGAGGCATGAAAAGCCTGATCGAAGCATTCAACAATACTTACCATGATATAGAGTCCAGGAAGACTGTCAAACAATATATTGTCGCATTTTTCCTGGTCATCATAATTTCTTTTCTCCTCATCATCGCCATCGGCCTGATGACCTTCGGGTTCAAGCTTCTCAAGCTGGCACTTCCAGACATTATTGTCAACGCTCATTTCTTTATTTTCCTTCTGCAGGTGCTGCGCTGGCTTATCATACTGCTGGTACTGTTCCTTGCAATATCAAGCATGTATTTTCTTGCCCCTTCACGCAATGAAAGGTTCAGGTTCATTACTGCAGGATCTACTTTATCCACCCTGCTTATTGTTATTTCCACCCAGGGATTTAATTTTTATATGGATAACTTTTCCCGTTATAACGCCTTATACGGCTCAATAGGCACGCTGCTGGTAGTCATGCTATGGATCTATTCCAATGCATTTGTACTGCTGATAGGGTTTGAACTCAACGCGAGCATCAGGATGGCAGGGCATGATGCGCCTGCCGAATTTCAGAGAATCAAACATTAACTGAACGTAAAATAAGATCTCCTTTCACCTCAGGAGTGTAACGTTGCCGTGTTCCGCCCCGGATGTGCCTGTGTTTGTAAACAATCTGAAAGTGGCTATAAAGGAATATTCCCCGGCCGGGCAGGGCTTGCCCCTGAATGTTCCATCCCATCCTGTTTCCTGGTTGTTTGTGGTAAAAATTTCCTGTCCCCAGCGATCATAAATGATCAGTTTGAATTCTGAAAACTGCGGCCCAACCCCACGGAAGTAATCATTCAAGCCATCTCCGTTGGGAGTGAAAGCATTCGGGAAATATAATGAAACTGAACAGTCATGTACATACGATGTATCCTGGACTGCACAGCTGTCGCGGCTCACCCTTACCCAGTAAATCCCCGGGTCAGTGACAGTGAACAGCGAGTCCCCTGATCCGTCCTGCCAGAGATACCGGGCACCGGGAACGGTTGCATGAAGAATTACAGGCACGTTTGAACAGATGGCTGTGTCGTGCACCAGTTGTAAGTTAATTGCAGGTCTTACAGTGATAAGCACGGTATCCGCCCCGGCACAATTGTTTTTATCCAGGGTATGAACCCAGTATTGCCCGCCTGCAGAAACTGCTATCGTTCCGGAAGTCTCCCCATTGTTCCAGAGCAGGGAGTTGAAACCCTGGCCCGGGTTCAGGACATATTTCTGCCCCTGGCAGATCGCGGTATCCGGTTTGAGGTTAGGATGGACGGGGGAATATATGCTGATGTTCACTGTATCGGTTCCTGTGCAGCTGCTGCTTCTTGCCGCCACCCAGTATTTCCCTGCATTACCTACTATAATGGATTGTGTAGTTTCACCCGTTGACCAGAGATAAGATCCGAAGCCTGCCCCGGCATCCAGGACCGTGCTGGCCCCGGGGCAGATGCCCCTGTCGGGTCCAAGGTTTAAAGGAGTTGAATTTCCAACCACTATTGGTTTGCATAAAACCGTTTCGGTAGGCAATCCTTCGTCAACGATCAGCCTGACATTGTATGTGCCAGGGCTGTTGTAGGAAAAAGGAGGCGGATTATAGGATGTGGAAGACGGAACGGTGGCATTGTTACATGGAGGGAACATCAATCGTGTGATCGAGCCTGACCTGTTTGTAATGTAGGCAAACAAGGTATCGTTCTGCCTGAACAATTCTGAAAATGAATGTGATTGGGAAAGGTTTCCAACATTGCCCAGGACCTGGCCTGTAACAGGACCGGTTATCCCTGACGGAAAAGTGAGCTTACCAAGCTGACCCGGATCGATATAATCAGTCCAGTACCCGGTAGTCGAATTACAATCCCTGAGAAGCGTCAGGCCTACCGCGGTGTTTAATCCTCCCGGGTTGCCAAGGTTTTTACCTGTCGGTGCATTAAGCAGAGTAGTTCCGAAACTGATCCTGGCCAATGTGGTGTTCCCGGTAATTAATAAAGCATACCAGCTTGAACTCTCATTCACGATACATACTGCTTTGGGGCTTGTAAACCCGGCAATATCTCCGAAGTTGGTAACAACCGGAGAATTTGCCAGTGAGTTCCCGAAGTTCAGCCTGAACAGGCTGTTGCCTAAAGAACAGGCAACAAGGGCCACCCAGTTCCCGTTGTCATTCACCAGCGCCAGCCCGTGAGCCATGTTAAAAGCCGGAGAAATGTTAAGATTCGTCGCATTGGGCATATTCCAGAGTGAATTTCCGAAGTTCAGCCTGATCATGGTATTGTAGCTGTTTACGAATCCATACCAGTTCCCTTTGTCATTTTTTATCTGTATACCTTCTTCGCTGAAGTCTATCATACCGCCGAACGTGCCAAGGTTTACCCAGCTTTGCGGATTATTGGCAAAACTATTGCCATGATAATACCTGATCACTCCCACTCCCTGGCAGCTTATGAAAGAGAAACAATCGTTATTCTGCCTTACAAGTGTTATATATGTTGGAATGCTCAGGAGGCCCCCCGGGTTACCGATATTTACCCCAACGGGATTGGTATTTGCATCGCCGGTACAAAAATTCCAATAGAAAGTACTGCCACCGGTAGTGAGATTTGTAATCCTTACCAAATCGCCTGCACATACCGTGTCAGGAACAGTAAAATTGATGTTAACCTGGCTGATAGCTGACTGGATATTCAGCAAAAGAAATATGAATGCTGAGATAAACCCCGGCTTCATTAAAAGATGAATTAGCAAATCCAAAGATAAAGAAAAAAAAATATCCTTTCTTGCTTTTTGTAATGTGCAAAAAGAAATCAGACAAAAAAATTAAAGCCCGTCT
>CAIJYT010000263.1 GCA_903824935.1 uncultured Bacteroidales bacterium
CGGGATCTGTGCCCCAATATGCCCTGCCGACGCCATTGACATTGCCCAGTATACCAATGCTGAAATCGAAGGGATGATAGACGGCTTTTCGCAAGCAGTAGATCTGAATGTTGAAAAAGGGAAATCAGGACAGGATGGAGATGCAGGAGGAATGAAAGACTTTCCACAGATATGGAAATCAATCATGGAAAACCTATCGGAAGAACCAAAAACCATTCCCCAGATTGCTGCAGGCATTCAACAGCCTTCTGAACTTGTAACCTGGCATTTGATGACTATGAACAAATATTATATTGTTGAGTCGGCCGGTATTGACGATAATGATGAATACTTCCTCTACAAACTTAAAAACCAGGCGAAATGACCAAGATAGATCCACATTTTGCAGATGAACTAAAAAAATACGGGGCAAAGGATTTCGATGCCTGCTTCAACTGCGGCAATTGTTCGGCAGTTTGCAGTCATAGTGAGAAAAATGTAAGCTTTCCCCGATTGACGGTAAGGTTGGGAGTACTGGGACTCAAAAAAGAGATACTCAGCAGCGTGGAACCCTGGCTTTGTTACTCATGCGGAGATTGTACAGAAACATGCCCAAGACAGGCAGGTCCGGGCCAATACCTTGCAGCCGTGAGGCGGTATGCAATATCGGAATATGAACCTACGGGTCTCACAAAACTGATGTTCAAGAGCCCGCCTGCCTTTGTAGCGGTTACCATGCTGGTCGCTGTTTTTCTCGGGTTCTTCCTGTTTACACTTAAACCCGAACACGAAGTAGCACGCTGGATATTTAACTGGTTGCCCTATGAAGTTATCCATAATATGGGTCTTGTGATCTTCAGCTTCACAGGTCTTTCCATGGTATGGGGCGTTCTTTCAATGAGCATACGTTTCAACCGCAACAGGAAAAAAGATGCAAAATCAACAGTCGGTTTTTTCAAAGCATTATGGATGGTACTCAGTGAAGCTGGTACCATGGACCGTTACAAAGACTGCGACGCCGAAGAAGATTCTCATTGGAGAGGTATAGCCTGGTACAAACAACCCTGGTTCGTGCATTGGTCCATCATGTGGGGATTCATCGGTTTGCTAGCTGCAACAAGTATCGATTTTATGTTTAAAGATCCTGCATCCAACATCCTGTATCCAAGCCGTATCTTAGGTACCATGGCCGGATTACTGATGATCTTCGGTACCAGCCAGGCCATTAATTACCGATGGGAAAAAGTAACCCTGATCTATAGCGAAACAAGCCCGGCCGACTGGACCTTTCTCTGGTTCCTTTGGATTGCCGGGATAACAGGTTTCTGGCTGGAAGTTTCAGTTGCCTTTGGAGCAAACAATATCATAAACCAGTTCGTTTTACTGGCTCATACTGTTATTTCAATGGAACTTGTGCTGTTGTTTGCCTTTTCAAAGTTTGCACATGCATTTTACCGGCCATTGGCATTATTTTTCCATTACCGGAACCAGGTATAAAACCTGCCGGGCCTGTCAGGGCTTTCTTCCCATGGTCTGGCTGATAAATAGAACATCTTCCCGGTCGGTAACATCAGCATGTGCCTTGTCGCAATAATCAAGGATGTGCTGCCTCAAACCTTCAGTCCATAATCCCGGTTCAATGGCGCTGTAGAGATTCGCATAACTTCTGATCACATTATAAAAATCAATGTATCCCACCGTTGAGGGTGAGACATGCCTGAGAACAGATTCCACTCTGCAGAAGCCCTGGTCTTTCAAATATTTCGGCAATGCCAGGGATATCCTTGGATGAGACCCGATGTTGTGGTAGAACTCAAGTTCCTTATCCCTGAATAGCTTCCAGGTACTGTTCCCGGCATAGCTGGTATCTATGAAATACTCGGTGATCATCAGGATCCCGCCACTCCTGAGTTTTGTATAGGCATCCGAAATAAACTCAGGAACATTTTTCATATGCTCTACCGCGAATCTTGCCGTGATCAGATCAAAATTTCCTGATGCGAAGGCAGGGTCAAACAGGATGTTTTCAAACGACAGGTTTGCTGCGCTGTGCTTCTCCCGGGCAGATGAAATCAGCTCAGGATCAGCATCAACGGCTTTATACATCACATCGGGAGTCAGCGCGGCCAGCCCCGAAATAAAATTTCCCTCTCCTGTTCCCACATCAAGAACGGATGTAACCTTGTTCTTCAGGATCAGTTCCCGGAGATACTCATATTCAAAAGCCGAAAATGCCCTGGTTTGTGCCTCGTAACAGCCCCTTACAAAATCAATGATCCCGATGATCCGTTCATTTACATTGCTCATCGCAGCTTAGTCATTTGAATTCTTAGCATCCTGGCCGGATATATATGGAGAATTGTTATCTGCAAGGCTAAAATAAGACTTTTTTACATGTACGGAAGAGGCAGTCTGTGAGGAAAAATCATTTTAAGCGCAAGTTTTCAGATTTCTGTTCGTCTAAATTATAAACACTGAAGTTTAAATAGCTTAAGGGAGAAGATCAAGGTTTTCACTGATCAGAACTTCCAAAATAAAATCAAGGCCGGCATGGTGCTGATGGATTTCTGGGCTTCCTGGTGTATGCCTTGCAAAATGATGGTTCCGGTTCTGAATGAGGTTGCAGAAGAAGTAAACGGGAAAGTTACTATTGCCAAAGTTAATGTGGATGAACAAAAAGCAACCGCTGCTAAATTTGGTATCCGTAGTATTCCCACAATGGTACTTTTTCAGAATAACAAGGAAGTGAAACGCATTGTAGGAGTTAAAACGAAAGATTATCTATTGAAAGAATTCGACCGTCGGTTAAGTATTCAATCCTGACGAAAAAACTATCCTCTAAGCACTGCTCATTGGACTAAGAGCAATAATAAATCAGTGCGATTCCCCTGAATACAAAATATCGATCTCTCCCTTTTCAGACACACATTCCATTAACTTGTTTTTTAGTTTCCAGCAGGTCATTTGGCGAATGGTCATTTGGCGTGCTAATTCATATGAAGAAATAGCCGGCTCATTGCATACCATATGCATAATTCGGAAAGCCTCGGGCAGATGTATCCTGCAGCGATGAAAAATCGTATGGGCTGTAGCAGATTCTTCATGCTTACATCTGGTACAGCGACGTGAATAAGGAGTTTTACCCTTGCAATAATTTGTATTACCGCATTGCCTGCAGGTAAACCCAGTAGCCCACTTCTGATCTGCAATTAAGGCCAAACATGCCTCCTCGGTAACTAATGATTTTATTTCAAGTTTAGCAAAGGGTATTTTCATATTAGAATTAGTTTTCAATGCAAATATAAAAAGAATAGTGATAGTTAAGCGCTTTATTGTAAAATTGTTTTTATCTTTGCCGAGAAATTCAAATTCAAACTCGTTATGAAAAAATTATCAATAATCTCAGCTGCTCTTTTTATAATGGCATTTAGCTCATGTAACAGCGTTGGCGGTAATAACACTGGAAGCGCAACTTCAGAAATCAAAGAAGGTGTTGTTAATCAGATGAGCACTGAAACCTTCAAAAAACTGGTTTATAACTACCAGAAAAATCCAAATAACTGGATATATGAAGGGGATCAGCCCTGTGTCATTGATTTTTATGCTGACTGGTGCAGGCCTTGCAAAATGGTTTCTCCAATCATGGAGGAACTTGCACAAGTATATAAGGGGAAAGTTGTATTCTTCAGAATCAACACAGACCAGGAAAGGGAACTTTCTCAAACATTTAATATTAGTTCAATCCCATCTATTCTATATGTTCCAAAGAACGGAAAGCCACAGATGGCAGTAGGTCTTGCCGCAAAAGAAGACTATATTAAACAAATACAATCCTTGCTGTTACAACCAACAGCAAATAAATAAACAAGCAATTATTAAAAACGAATTTTATCCAAAAAATCATTTTATGGCACTTGAACATTTAACAAAACAGGTATTTCTTGATAAAGTATTCAATTACGAAGCCAATAAGGATTGGAAATTTGAAGGCGATCTGCCTTGTCTTATTGATTTTTACGCCGATTGGTGCGGTCCATGTAAGATGGTGGCTCCAATATTGGAAGAACTCTCAAAAGAATATTCCGGCAAGATTATTATCTACAAGATAGATACCGAAGCTGAACAGGAACTTGCCTCAGCTTTTGGGATCAGAAGTATTCCTTCTATGCTTTTCTGTCCGAAAAACGGGCAACCGCAAATGGCTGTAGGAGCATTACCTAAGGAATCGATGAAGGAAGCAATTAACGATATTTTGCTGAAAGAACAGAATTAAGAAGTCACGAATGCCCCTTTACAACCATGCTCATGATCTTCAGGTTCAGCCTGAAGAATTTGAACAGTTGATACAGAAAATTCGACCTCCAGAATTTTGTTCCCCTTGTAGGAATAGGCGGATAAAACTCATCCTTATATGCCTTCGATAACTTGTTTTCGCTCATTTTTATCAAAATTTTAAATGGTAAACCGGGATCATTCAGGCAACAACCACCAGAAAGGATAACCTTTTGCCTTATGCAGGAACATGTAATGGAGGAATAACTTTATCCAGTGACCGGCCAGACCTATCTCCCCTACTGTTGCATTGATATCGCGACCCCAGTCGGGATACTTTTCCCAATCGGGAACGACCGGTGAAACCGTCATAGTGGCTCCAAGACCTTTAGTCATACTAAACCCGGCGGAAACAATGCATGCCGCGCCCATACGGCCCATATTTGCAAGATGGCGGTGATTGGTTCCTCCTTTTTTAATGATCTCCGAGATGTTTTCGGCAACAATCTTCCCAATCACTCCCGAAGGCATTCCCGTGCGTGGAGGAGAAGGGAATATCTCTGTTCCATTGGGGCTTTTCATGGGTTTTGAAATAGAATGAGGGGGTGCAAAAGCGATGCCTGTAGCATAAATATTAGGATATGCAGGACTTTGATAACGTTCAGGCCAATCCCTGATACTCCAATCTTCAAACGGTTTTGATGAATAA
>CAIJYT010000264.1 GCA_903824935.1 uncultured Bacteroidales bacterium
GAAGCACCGGGTACCAGGCTGCCGTCTTTGTTGTCGCAGATGGCGCGTACAGGAATCGTCCTTGTATGCTTTTCCACATCGGGTTCCACGGCGTCTATCACTGCCAGGGTTGGTTTTGAAGAATAGTCGGTGGTGAAATGGATGAGGGATCCCTGCCTGAGGTCAGATGCATAACGCTCGGGGACTGAGAAATCCACCTTGATTTTGCTTACATCCTGCAAACTGGCCAGGACAAGATTCGGGGTAACCCAAGCACCTTCACTAACGTTCCTCAGCCCTATCTTTCCGGCGAAAGGCGCCCTGATCTCGGTCTTTGAGAGGTCAACTTTCAGTATCTCTGTTTCGGCCCTGATGGTGTTGAGGCGGTTGGCCGTATTATCATATTGCTCCTGGCTGATCCCGCCTTTCGACAGTTGTGCTTTTTCCCTGGATTCATTGATCGCTGCAAGTTTTTCTTCTATGGTCAGCTTGTTGAGCCTTGCAAGCAGCTCGGAATCGTCGAGTTTGAACAATACCTGGTCTCTGGCCACCAGGCTGCCTTCTTTTAGAAAAACGCCCGTTACCTTTTTGCTGATCTCGCTAACGATGGCAACACTTTCGTTGGCCCTTAGCGAGCCGATAGTGCTGATCCTGTATACCAGGGAGGTGTCTTTGACAATGATGACCTCGACAGGGATTGCAACTTTTGCCGGGGACGCCGCCTGGCTCGTCTTTTTAGTGCTTCCCGAAAAGATCCTCAGTAGAATAATAAGGATGATCAGTGCGAGAATGCCAAAGAATATCAGCTTTCGTTTCATGACCCTTGATCATTGAATCTCAAATATAATAAATTAATCTCCCTGCGCCAGTTTTTTTTCCCTTGTCTCGGGGAAAGTCCAGATCCAGGCACCGGTCAGCAGGGCGAAAAGGGCTGCAAGGGAGATACCCCCGCCAAGCCCGTAATGCACTGCTATCACTGAAATTACAACAGGTGTAAAGAACTGAATCCCTCTTGCAAGATTGAATGCCGAGCCCATGGCAGTGCTGCGCACCGAGGTCGGGAAAAGTTCAGAAAAGAGGGATCCGAAACCCCCGAACATCCCGGTGCCAAAACCCACCATGAACATAAAGCCGAGAATGATGAAGGGATACATGACTATATCATCCCAGAAGATCGTCACCATGACCAGGCCCAGGGCCATGATCACCGAATAGATGCTGTAAGCCGGCCTTCTTCCATACCTGTCGGCGATAAAACCGAAAAAAAGATATCCAAGGAAACCTCCGGTTTGCGTGACCAGTATCCATAATGCGGATTTGGTTAGTGAAAAATTCCTTTCGTTATGAAGGTAACCCGGCATCCATGAGTAGGTAAGCCAGTAGGCCGACATATCAAAGATCGCGAGTATCAGCCCGAGGATGAAATATTTTCTGTTTTCTTTGGATAAGAGTTCCTGGAACTGCAGAACCGTTGCATTTCTCTTATACCTGTCCTTTGCTGCAGCAAGCGACATTTTTTTCCTTCTCAGCCAGAGGTCCGATTCGGGCAGGTGTCTTCGGATGAAAAGCACCAGGAAAGCAGGGAGCACCGAAACAAAGAAACAGGCTCTCCAGCCGATGTGGGGTGAAATGAGTCCTCCGACAATCGAAGCAAGTGCTATACCCAGAGGGGCGCCGGTCTGCATCATGGCGCAATACCGTCCCCTGACTTTCGCCGGAAAAGTTTCACCTACATAAGTCTGACCAGTCCCCCATTCTCCTCCTACTCCCAGGCCTGTAAGTATCCTGAAGATCATAAGAAGCCAGAAACTGCCGGCAAGACCCGAGAGGAATGTGCCAATGGAATAAGTGAGAATGGTCCATTGAAGGACAGGTTTCCTGCCGTAACGGTCGCTGAGGATGCCGAAGATCACGCCCCCGATCGCCGTTGCTGCAAGGCTGGCACCAAGCACGTACGACATCTGCAGGTTTGTAAAATTGTATTCTTTTGCAATAGGGATGAGCAGGAAAGTGAAGAGAATGAGGTCATAAAAATCAAACACCCAGCCGGCCCAGCTCATGCCGAGGATCTTGTAATGTGTGGATGTTATTGTCTCAGATTCGTTAAGCAGTGGAGACTGTGCGTCGGTAATTTCAAGAACGGGAGAGCCAGTCATGATGTTCCGGTTTTTGTTCTGTACAGATGTCTAATACAAATCTACAGAATTATCCGGGTTAAAAAAACACCAGACCCATCAGCAATATTCCGGCTATGCCCAGTCCTATACTTCCGTACCACAGGAATTTTTTCCTGGTAAGCGCTGAAATCGCACAAATTGCAATGGCTACCTGAAAGACTGTGACACCCCGGGCCAATTTATTATGCAGCACAAGAAAAGCTGAAGATTTTTGTTCCTTCTCGTGCGCAACGTTATTGATCTCCTTTTGTTCATCCCTGTACTTATCGGTCTTTTCCAGGTCCTTTGAAGAAGGTTCTTTCCCAAGCTGCTTCAGCATGTCCATCTTGCATTCAACCACTGCAAGCTTGATCCCTTTTGCCTGGTAAAAAGCCCATTGATCAGATGCCTGGAGTTGTTCTATCATTGCTTCATTGGCATAATGGCCGGCAAGCAGTGCGGCAATTGCTGCAAACACCGCCAGCACAGCTGCGGTCAGAGCCACCATCAACACCCACCTTTCCTCGCTCTCACGTGACTTCTCATTCAGCTGTTCCTGCAGATGTTCGGTGGGGACTTCAATCTCTTCCATATTAAATCATGATATAATTGTACAAAAGTATAACGTTACAGGCTGCTTCGCTGTATTTACAATGTCTTTTTTTTCAAAAACCCCCAGATAAGGAACATGATAAAGATGCCGCAGTTGAACTCAACAAGGGCATTGACAATCATCATTCCCGGGCTCCACTGCCCTTGCTCAAGCCTGATCCCTGAGACCAGCAGGGAAAATTCGAGGGCGAATTCAACCAGGGTCCCGACCAGAAAAATATAAAGCAGGTCTTTCCAGCTGATCTTTTCCATGTATACCATGATGATCCCTGCGAGAAGGTTTAATACAGCCAGGCCGCCCATGATCCACCTTTGATTCCCCTGACCCATATCCCTCGACACCCTGATCAGCGTATCGTCAAGCGGGAGCCACTGCGACAGCAACCCCACCATCGTCCATCCGCAGTAAAATAAAAAAGTCCAGAATAAGATCTCACGGTTGCTTCTTTTTTCAAACATCACTATGACATAGGAAAACTGTACGAAACCGGGCGAAAAGCAAAACCAGGCGAAAAAGAGTTCAGGATACAGGCTGCCTGAATAATGCCGGGATCCCATGATACGGTACCAGAGCAGGTAATCGATGAGGATGTAGATGATCCATCCTGCAATCCCCCAGCGGATTGCAGAGAAATGGCGTTTGCGCACCAGGATTGTGATCCAGATCACCAGGAAAACGAGGTCGAAATAAATGAAATCTGCACCAAAAGTGCGGGTGACGATATGAGACATACTTCACAATAATTTTTTCTGTTGCTGCAACAAAAATAGCATCTTATCCCGATAAACTTTATATGCTCATTATGGATTAAGTAATATATTTGCGCTTCCAAAATATTCAATAAACCAGGACATTAGTGGTGAAGTCTTCAGCAGGATATACTATTTCCAAATTTTTGATCCTGGTTTTCGTTTTATTTTCCCTTAACCCGCTAACAGCATTCAGCCAGGAGAACCTGCAGTCATCTGCGGCCCTTGACTACCAGATCGCCACCTGGCATGGATTCAAAAAATCTGCTTTTACTATTACGTTCGACGACAATTACCGTTTCCAGGTCACTCTTGCGACTCCATTGCTTAACCAGCACAATTACAAAGCGACCTTTTTTCTTGTTACGAACCGTATTGGCAAAGGCTGGTGTCCCGGCTGGGATACGGTGAACATGCTTGCATTGCAGGGCCATGAGATAGCCAGCCATTCAAAGAACCATGCAAATTTTGCAGAACTTTCGCAAAATCCCGCGTGGGCCGACAGTATGATACATGAGCTCAGGGATTCAAGGGACTCCATCAATGCAAGAGTGCCTTCGCAGCAGTGCGAGACTTTTGCCTGGCCAAGCGGTTCAGTGGATACCACGTCCATCAATCTTGCCAAGAATTATTACATGGCCTGCAGGGGGACCGAGAATTATTTCAACGGTAAGACTCCTGCGAATTTTTATAACATTTACAGCCAGCATATTTACCATGACACTCCGCTGGATGAAGTCAACGGCTTTATCGACACCATTATCTCAAGGGGCGGATGGCTCATCGAACGCTGGCACGGGTTCCGCCTGATGCACGACACCAACGGTTATGAGCCTGTTCCTATCGGGGAATTTGCCGAGCATATTAATCATGTTGCTGAGAACCAGAATAATCTTTGGATCTCGACTATGGATTCTGTAGTCAAATACATCAGGGAGCGCGATGCTGCAATTCTTTACCTTATCGACTCATCAGGATACCACGTGGTCTTCAACCTCACCGACAACCTTCCCGACTCCCCTTATCCCTACAAGGTGCCGCTTACGCTAAAAATCAGGACATATGCCCATATGGCGAATGTTTACCAGATCACCCAGGGCAGCAGGATACTGCCGTTCAGGTTCGCATGGCAGGGTGGTGTTTCGTATATGGTTTTCAATGCCATACCCCACGACAGCCTCATCATCATGCATCTCCCTGATCCCGCAGGATCCCCTGATCTCACTTCAATTAACAAGGGAATTACGGTTTATCCTAATCCTTTCAGATCAGTAACGAATATTTTATTTGAGATGACTGAAGATGGGTTCGCTGAAATCAGGATATATGACCGTTTGGGCCAAAAGGTGAAGGATCTCAGTAAGCATTATATCAGAGGCAGGAACAATATAGAATTTGAAAGCTCCGGGCTGAATCCGGGCATTTATGAATGCATTCTCATGACCAAAGGAAAAAGAATGGATGCACGTATGATCCTTGTACGTTAATTCTTTCGTCCGCCTGTTTTTACTTCATTATAATGCAGGGGGTGGAAATACACCAATAAAAGGGAGGCAGAGACAGAGTTTCCTTACCCCTGGGGTGAAAATTTAAACAGCGGTGGGGGTAAAGAAATAATCACTTCAGTGCCATGAGTTCCGGCATCCTGCCCTCCAAGATCTTCAAAAACGATAGGCTGGGGAAGCTTCATCCTTGAGCTCAATAAACTGAGACGCTCTTCAATGATCTGAATGCCTTTTGAAATATGGTCTTCCTTTTTATTCTTTTTTGCCTGCTCAATGCCGATCCCGTTATCTGCAATCTTAATGATCAGTGAGCTGCAGACCGACGAATCAATTTCCACATCTTCAAACGAGAATGAAATTGTAAGTAGCCCTTCTTTACCCGAATTGATGATCCCGTGCCAAAGTGAATTTTCAACGAACGGCTGGATGATCATATTCGGGATGAGGATACGTCCTGTTTCAATATCAGGCCCGGTAATGATCTCATATGCAAAACTTTCCTGGAACCTTAATTTTTCGAGATCAAGGTAAAGCCTCAGGCGGCTGATCTCCTCCGACAGCAGTATGAACCCGCTTCCCGCAGTATCAAGGTTCTTCCTCATCAGCTTGGCAATCATTGCAATGTAATCATTAGCCTCTTCATACTTCCCGCTGTTTACAAGGTATTGCACCGAATTAAGAGAGTTGGAAATAAAGTGAGGATTCATCATAGCCGAAAGCGCCAGGTGCTTGAGCTCGTTAAACCTTTCGTTCATCTCAACTTCCTTCCTGGTCTTTATGTTTTGAATTCTCAGCCTCCACGCTGCAATTAAAAAAGCAATTAAAATGATCACCGAGATTATAATAAAGTCAAACCAGATTGTCTCGGTGAAATGTGGCAGTACCCTGAAGTTCAACAGGCAGGGCTCGCTCCAGGCAGTGTTGGGGGCTTTTGACCTTACCTGCAGGTAATAGGTGCCATGCCTCAGCGAGATGAAGTTCAGGAAATCATAATCGATCGCTTTCCATTCATCATCATTCAGTTTGTATTGATACTTCACCGATCCTGATGAAGAAAAGTTTATCGCTTTCAGTTCAATGAGCACATCATGCTGTTCAGGTTTAAATTCAAGATCCCTGTATGAAGTATAAACCGAATCGCCTGCCTTGAGGCGGATGATCTTCACTTTTGGAGGAGAGGGCCGGTAGCTGTCGAACAAGGAAACATCAAGCAATGAGATCCCGTTGCTGGTTCCAACATACAGGATATTTTCGGTACTGTTAAAACAAAGCGAAAGCACTTCATCGGAAGGCAGGCCTGTTTGCCTGCTAAGAAATTTAACCGAGTTCCCGTCTATTAAAAAAAGCCCTTTCATGTTTCCAATCCAGATACGGTCCTTGTTATCAGCTATAATAGATGTTGAGGAGGACAGGTCATAACCATTTACAGCAGTTAAAGTTTTGAATCCCCTGTCACCGCTGTGATACAGGGAGATGCCCTTTTCACCTGCAAACCACACATTGTGTTTATTATCCTCATATATGGAATTTATTCTCGAACTCAAAACGGGATCACCAGGAAAAAATGATTTCTTCCACTCTTTGATATCAGCTGAAGGCCGGGTGATCTTGCATAATCCCATCGTTGTTCCAATCCAGAGATTATTTTCAGAATCTTCAAACAATTCGTTGATCCTGTTAATCATATTGCTGTCCCCGAAGACGGGGAACAGGGTATATCCATTATTCGACGTGGTCAATTTGTTCTGAACGAGCAGAAAGTTACCTCCCGTTCCAAACAGATACAACCCGCTGTGGGTTATACAGAATGACTGCCGGTCGATTACCTGCATTTTTATGCCCTTAAAAGCAATAGTTTCTATTTCAGTGGCACCCGTCGCAGCACAGATATATAAATCATTATTAAAACTTTTTATTCTGTAGATATAATCCGTAAGAGTTCTATTTGATTTGCTTTTAAAGGGATAGAAATTTCCATCTTCTATAATGCTTATTCCATTAAACGTACCAATAAATAATTTTCCCGATCCATCATGGAAAATTGAATAAACATTGTTATTGCATAAGCCGTCATCTTCATTATAACTTTTCAGATACAGGTTATTCAGGCAATAAACTCCTTTACCGAAGGTGCTGACCCATATATTCCCTTCAGTATCTTCGAGGTAATCGTTTACAAGGGTATTTTGCAGACCCAGTTTACTGCCGATATCAAAAATCTTATCGGTACCGGCAGGAATTAAATAGAAACCCTTGTTCATTACCGAGAACCATATGTTATTGTTCTTATCGGCCAGCATGTAACAAACATCATTGTTTCCGGCAATGTTAATCCTGAATGTCGCGCATACTTTATTGTTTTTCACTTTGTAGATTATTCCTCTTGATCCAAGGTATGAGTTATCGTCACCGTCTACCACCCTGCACAAAACAACGGTATCGGGAAGGCCGGTGATGGGAATTTTGATCAACCGGGTATTTTTAAAACCAAACAGCCCTGTGGGGGTTAAAGCAATTATCTCCCCGTTCCGCGACATCAGTAACCTATTGATATAAACCGGGGAAGTGCTAACAGAGTGCGTTACCATCCTGCCTGGTTTTTGTTCAGTGATCATATTAATGCTGCCCCAGCTCCGGTAAGCAAATAATTTCTGTTCATCCTTACTCCGGTGGTCAAGCAATAAATAAGAAATAGCAAAACTTTTACCATCAATCTGATTGCAATAGTTTTTGATCTTTCCGTTCTTTAAAACATTGATCCCTTTTTCATAATTACCAATAAACAGCCGGCCATCTTCGCCTTCAACGACTGATGTGATGGCATTGGAGTTAAGTCCATCCGCAGTCCTGTATGTAATGAAATGCTTGCTGTCGAACCTGCTCAGGCCATTTTGCGTGGCAAACCAGATAAATCCCTCCTTATCCTGAAGCATGCCGAAAACCGTTGAAGAAGCCAGTCCATCGGATGGGGTATAATGATAAAATGAAGGTGACTGAGGATGAAGTGCAACAGAATTGAAAATGAATACCAGGGCAAGGACCAGTGACTTTCGCGACATGATCAAACCGACTTTAGCACTGTCTTGATTTTCTGGATGAATTCAGGCGCTTTCCTGCGTGAGATCTCAACACGGCTGCCGTCGGCCATAGTCACCAGGTTTCCGCTCAGGTTCGAATAATCCTTTATGTATTGAAGGTTGATGAGATGCGATTTATGGGTCCTGAAAAATTTATCAGCCGGCAGGGTATCCTCAAAGTCTTTTAATGTACGCGACACCACTACTGTTTTTCCATCCTTCATCACCAGGGTGGTATAACTGCCGTCAGCTTCAAGCCGCAACAGGTCATCAACAAGAACCACATTGAAGCCATGAGAAGAAGGGATAAGCAATTTTTCATTGTCTCTGGATATTTCACCCTGCACGTGTTTTGCACGCATTGATAAAAGTTTTTTAATTGTCTGCTTGAGCTCCCTTATATTGATTGGCTTCAGCAGATAATCTGCCGCGCCAGCTTTTACCGCGTTGATCCCGAACTCCTCGTGAGCGCTGACAAACACCACGATAAAATCACGTTTCTCATATTCAGCAAGGAAGTCAAACCCGTCGAGCACAGGCATGTTGATATCGAGGAACACGACTTCGGGTTTCAGTGAATCGGCCAATTCCCTGGCTTTTACAACCGAGCCTGCAAGTCCGAGGATTTCGACTTCAGGACAATAAGTCTCCAGTATCTTTTTAAGATTTTCCCTGCCGTGCAGTTCATCGTCAACGATAAGAACGGTGAGAGGTTTACCCGGATTTTGTGCAGCCATAGTCACAAAGATACATTTAATAATAAACATATCTCGGGATGAAGGATGTAAATATTGTGATGTAGTTGGATTCGGGAAGGGATGGATTCGGGTGTTCAGTTTTGCATCAATGCCCGAGGGGCTGAACAGTGGTATTTTCAGGCTTTATACTTTTCACATGCAATATTAAGAGATGTGGTAATTATGTAATATTTTTTGATAATTGTGTAACACAGACCCAAATAATCACAGATATCTTTATATGTTGCTAATTCCGTATGTCCATTGAGATCTTATTTTTCGAGCATTACAGACTACTGAAAGGCCACGTAGAAAACATGTATCTATGAACTTAACCCGGGAAACTATGACAAGCAGTAAGGTAAGTGCAATATTTCAGGATGCAGGCGCACTGTACGATTTTATGGGCCATGCCCCTCTTGATTATGATAGCAGTGAAAATATCTCCCGGGTAAACCTTGGATATTGGCATGGTCTTAACTCTTTTGCCAAAGGGCATTTATCGCGTTCCAACCAGGCTTTGTTTCGACTCGTATGTCAAAACGCCCGATTGTCTCCATATGATGAAACCGTAGTAGATATAGGCTGTGGGTTCGGAGATGTCGCTGTTCTCTGTGTTAATGATTATCATTGTCCCAATGTTATTGGTATAAATATTTCGCAATATCAGATTGACCAGTCCATGGAAAAAGTTGCACAGATGGGTCTGCAACACCGGGTCGCAATAAAAAACATGTCAGCACCAGAAGCTCATCGCAGACCATGATATCGACTCCTTAAAGGTTCCATTGACAGTGAAACCCTGAGCAATCCGCGTGCCAGCAGAATTTATCCGAGGGTAATGCATCCGTCATCTTCTGCGCCGGCGGACTATGCGTTAGTATGAACACTCAGATTAATTCGGGTTCCACAGGGCCATGGATAGCAGCCTATTTCACCGAGTCTTGGGCGTCGCCGGCAAGCCCGTGTTCAGACGCACAGCCTTGGCGCTGGTGCTGTTCGTGGCGCTGTTCGGCGCCTTCGGCTATCTCGTTCTGCCCGGCATCATCAAGTCCCAGGCGGAGCAACTGATTA
>CAIJYT010000265.1 GCA_903824935.1 uncultured Bacteroidales bacterium
GCTACTTCGCTATTTTCTTATTGTGTTATTCCATGGCAATTCTTAAACTTCTTTCCGCTACCGCAGGGACAGGGGTCATTCCTGCCAACTTTTTTCTCAACCTTAACGGGCTGGGGGCGCGATTTATCCTGTGTATCCGCATTCGCCTGGGAGAGCAGGTCGGAGCGTTCCTCCTTTAATCTTCCCCTATCGGTCCTTTTAGGCAGTTGCGCTTCTTTTACATTCTCAACCTGGATAGGTACATCGGCTTTGATAAGGAACGAAAGGATCTCCTTGTTAGTCCTCTGAACCATGGTTTTAAAGAGTTCGAAGGATTCGAATTTGTAAATCAGGAGTGGATCTTTCTGTTCGTAGGCTGCGTTCTGAACCGACTGTTTAAGGTCGTCCATTTCGCGCAGATGTTCTTTCCATGCATTGTCGATCAATGAAAGAACTATGCCTTTTTCGATCGAGAGTACGACTTCCTTCCCTTTATCCTCAAAGGCTTTGCGCAGGTTTACCACCACCTGCATATTCTTCAGCCCGTCGGTTACCGGTATTGCAATATTTTCATACCTCGGTTCATTTTCCAGAACATCCTTAATCACCGGGAAGGTTTTCAAAGCTATGCTCTCTCCCTTATGCTTATAGCGCTTGTAAATGTAGTCAAACAGGGACTGTGAAATCTCAGAAGCATTCAACTGCTGGAATTCATGCTCATTCATAGGGGGGTCGGCTGCAAATTCCTTGATGAGGTCAAACCTGAATCCCTCGTAATCATGTCCGTCGTGGTGGTCAAGAACGATGGTTTCGCAAACATCGTACATCATGTTTGCGATGTCGACTGCAAGACGGTCCCCGAAAAGTGCATGATTCCTTTTTTTGTAGATTCCGTCACGCTGGATGTTCATCACATCGTCATATTCCAGCAGTCGCTTACGGATACCAAAATTGTTTTCCTCCACTTTCTTCTGGGCCCGCTCTATGGATTTTGTGATCATGGAATGCTGTATCACTTCACCCTCTTTGATGCCCAGGCTATCCATAATCTTTGCAATACGTTCGGAACCGAACATACGCATAAGATCATCCTCGAGGGAGACAAAGAACTGCGAGCTCCCTGGGTCACCCTGTCGGCCTGAACGGCCTCTCAGCTGCCTGTCGACTCGACGTGATTCATGGCGTTCAGTACCTATGATGGCCAGACCGCTTGCTTCCTTTACACCAGGGCCAAGCTTGATATCCGTTCCACGGCCAGCCATGTTGGTGGCAATGGTAACAGTTCCTGCCTTACCGGCTTCCGCAACGATATCTGCCTCCTTGGCATGGAGTTTTGCATTCAGCACATTATGCGGCACATTCACCCTCTTGAGCATCCTGCTGAGCAATTCGGAAGTCTCAACAGAAGTTGTACCAACCAGTACCGGCCTGCCTTTTTTCGTAAGGTCCTGTATCTCCAGTATTACCGCATTGAATTTCTCACGTTTCGTTTTATAAACGAGGTCTTCCCTGTCGTCGCGGACAACTTTTCGGTTGGTGGGAATCACCACTACATCCAGTTTATAAATATCCCATAACTCACCGGCTTCAGTTTCGGCAGTACCTGTCATCCCTGCGAGTTTCTTGTACATCCTGAAATAATTCTGCAGGGTGATGGTGGCGTAAGTCTGGGTGGCTGCTTCAACCTTAACGCTTTCCTTGGCTTCTATAGCCTGGTGAAGACCTTCGGAGTAACGGCGGCCTTCAAGGATACGGCCGGTCTGTTCGTCAACGATTTTGACTTTATTGTCCATCACTACGTACTCCACATCCTTCTCAAAAAGTGCATACGCTTTGATGAGCTGGTTCACTGTATGCACCCTCTCTGATTTGATGGAATAATCCAGCATCAGCGCATCCTTCTTTTCTATCTTCTCAAGATCGGAAAGCCCCGAGCGTTCCAGGTCGGCGATAACCGCTCCCATATCCGGCAGGATATAAAAAGAAGAATCCTGGTAAGATTCTGTAAGAAGGTCAATCCCTTTTTCGGTAAGTTCTATGGTATTGTTTTTCTCATCAATGATGAAGAAAAGTTCATCGTCGATGACATGCATGTTCTTTGACTGTTCCTGCATGTAGAAGTTCTCTGTCTTCTGCATCAGCGCTCTCATACCCGATTCACTGAGGAATTTTATAAGCGCCTTGTTCTTCGGAAGTCCGTGGTGGGAGCGCAATATCTGTTCACCCGCTTTTTTAAGATTCTCTGAATTGTTGGGATCGGAGCTCAGTTGCTTTGCTTCGGCAAGCAATTTTGTGACCAGATTCCTCTGCGCATTGTAAAGCTTGACGACCTGGGGCTTGAGTTCTTCGAACAGCTGGTTTTCTCCTTTGGGTGTAGGCCCCGAGATAATCAATGGCGTACGGGCGTCATCTATAAGGACGGAGTCAACCTCATCGACAATGGCGTAGTTATGCGGACGCTGCACCATTTCTTCAGGATTGCTGGTCATGTTGTCGCGGAGGTAGTCGAAGCCGAATTCGTTGTTCGTGCCGTAAGTGATATCCGCATTATAAGCATTCCTCCTGGCATTAGAGTTGGGCTCATGCTTGTCTATGCAATCGACCGTCAGTCCGTGAAATTCAAATAAAGTCCCCATCCATTCCGAGTCACGGCGGGCAAGGTAATCGTTTACCGTTACCAGGTGAACACCGCGTCCCGGCAATGCATTCAGATACATGGACAGGGTAGCTACCAGGGTTTTTCCTTCACCCGTGGCCATCTCGGCAATCTTTCCTTCGTGCAATACCACCCCGCCTATGAGCTGGCAGTCGTAATGCACCATATCCCATCGGATAAGATTACCCCCGGCAATCCAGGAATTCCTGTACCTGGCAATATCTCCTTCAATCTCGATACTGTTGCGGCGCGTTGCCATGTCGCGGTCCATTTCAGTTGCTGTCACTTGCACCCATTCGTTGTCGACAAACCTGCGGGCGGTTTCCTTGATCACGGCAAAAGCTTCAGGCAGGATAGCGTTGAGCTCATCCTGAATGAGTTCATATTCTTCCTTCCCAAGGTTGTCAAGCTCTTTATAAAAGCTTTCCTTTTCATCTATGGGAATCTCGTCGGAATTCAGCTTGACCCTAAGGTCTTCGATCTCCTGATGCTTTTCGATTATCCTGTCTTTTATCCGCTGTTTAAATTCAATAGTTTTGGCTCTCAGCTGATCATTACTCAGGTCAGCAATAGCCGGTGCAAGTTCAACAGCAGCATCCACGAGAGGATTAATCAGTTTAATATCCCGTGCTGACTTGCTTCCCAAAAACTTTTTAAAAATATCAAGCATACTTTTCTTTTTGCCGGTAAGGCAGCTGCCGCTTTACTTCGATGATTGTAACAATTGTTCTATGGTATTCTCAAGCCCGCTGCTGGGCAACTCGGCTGCATATTTGTAAATATTGCCGTCTTTATCGATAATTACATATAAAGGCAGGGAACGTACATCGTATTCTTTCAGGACATCGGTCTGATCCCCGATATGGAGGAATACCCAGTCCCAGTCTTTTTTCAAATCCAAATACAAACGCATCCTTAACCTGGAGTATTCCGAGGAAACGCTTACGAAAACAACCTTGTCCCTGAATTTCTCAGTCAATGGTCTCAGGTTGTCCATTTCATCAGTGCAACCGGCACAATAAGATGTCCAAAAATTAAGGACCACCACCTTGCCCCGGAGTGAATCCAGTTTGATGGTAGCGGTATTGCTCCTGTTCCTCAACTGGAACAAGGGTGCGGGTGTCCCCGGCTGAAGATGGGTCAGGTTTTTTATAACATTGCCAGCGATAAGGCGTGCCTCAGCAGCCGGGCTTTTCTCTTCAATGGTTTTTATAACCGCAATAATATTTTTTTTGTCTTCGCCTGAAGTATTGTACATGTCCATAAGCCCTTTGATTAACACAAGCTCCCTGAGCCTGGCAGGTTTGAGCAAGGTATCGGCCGCAAGGGCTTTCAGCAGGGCAGCATAAGGATCCTGGGCTGCAAGCAATGTATGGTAATCGTTCTTTTTCAATATCCTTGAAGTGGCAAACATGTATTTATTGAAGTATGTATTGAAAAAGTCCATGTACATCATGTTATCATAGAGTACAGGCCGGGTCGTAAAATAGTTATAACCAATCATTTCGGGGCCCATCAGCTGGACAAGCTGCACTACATTTGCGATTTTATAGTCCATGTAATTGAGGGCATACTGATCGGTGGGCGCACCGAGAGTAAAGGTAACGTTTGCTCTCAGGGTATCGAGAAGCACCCTGTTGTGTTCACGGTAAAGTCCGTTGAAATGTTCAACAAGGAAGGCATTGTAAATACGGTCGAATTCCCCGAGCACATAATTCAGGTCATCCTGGGGCAGGTTCTTTAACTCCATCTGGAGGTTTGCTGAATTGATGAACGGATTGAGCTCCTTAACCTCATCGTATTTGTAAGGAAGAATATTGATATCATAGGTTTTTCCAGGGCTGATATAAAATCCGGCGCTGTGGAAATCAATTGACATTTTTCCAACGATGGTCTTATCGGTCGTGAGCGACATCTGAAAGTTCCCACTGGAGTCAACAGGCGCCTTGGCCAGGGTTATTTCAGTATTCGTCAAATAGTCGGAAACGGTTGAAAGAACAATGAACTTCCCTCCCGCACCCGGCGCTACGCCACTGATAAACACCTTTTGACCCTGGGAAAAAGCAGTCCACGTTATTAAAAGAAAAAATGCTACGATAAAACTGTGCTTCATAATTGGTTTTTATTGCTGGTCTTTAATTTAACTTCAGTATCACTTTTGAAAACTTTATTTCGCTATTTCGCTATTTCGCTACTTATTTGAATTCCATCTGGTATAAACATCCCTGCATCTCCCCCATGCCTGAGGATATCCCTTACAATAGAGGAACTGAGAGAAGCATATTCCGGTTCGCACAGCAGGAATACCGTCTCAAGATCAGGGACCATCAGTTTGTTCATCTGGCCAATCCCTCGTTCAAATTCAAAATCTGCACTGGTACGAAGTCCTCTGAGGATAAACCTGGCATCTTTTGCCCTGCAAAAGTCTACTGTGAGGCCGCTGTAAAATCCGATCTCAATTTTGTTCTCGTTCTCAAACAATTCATGAAGCCATCCAAGCCGTTGATCCAGTGTAAAATATGATTGTTTCCCTGCATTTTCTCCCACAGCAATGATGATCTTGTCAAAAAGGGTTAAGGAACGCCGAATAATGGATTCATGCCCCTTGGTGACCGGGTCAAATGAACCAGGAAAAACTGCGATTCGATCCATGATGACTTGATTTGAATGCAAAGATACTAAAACCCCCGAAAGGCTTATTCAAAGGTGAAGCTGAGCTGGAAAATTTTAGAGTTCAGTTTGGCAATGGGATCAGTATAAATGTTATGTTCACGTTTGAGGACGTCCATAATACCGTACATCATTTTCAGTTCGACGCCAAGTTTGAACCATTCATTATAGAAATCAAAACCTACCCCGGCCTCGATGTAAATATCGTTCTGGTTAAATTTAACGATCTTCTGGTCGGAATTATGCTGTTCGCGTTTTTTCGCCTGGGAGGCCAGGTCAAGAGTATACTGCACCCCGGCCAGCAGATAGGGCCTGAAATTGTCATACCTTAATGCTTTATATTTTATTTCAAGAGGAAGGTTAATGTATGTGGATGGAATCTTCTTGGTTATACTCATTATGGTTGTATCAGTCCTGGTGTAAACCTGTACAGTGTAAAGAAGGTCCCTGTCTCCGAAACTCAGTGAGGGTACAAACCTGAGGTTGAACAGGTTTCCCAGCCTCATATCGCTGACAATACTGATCGTAAAACCAGGGGCGGGGCGTGATTCAATGCTCAGGACCCTGGCGCCAAGCGGCAGGGGCAGAATATCAGGAATGTAGGTCGAATCCCAAACTATATGCTGCATATCGGCAACAGGGCGAACAGTAAGATAGCTCATATTGCCGCCAAGGACAAAGCCGAAATGGAACAAGTCATCATCATATCTCGGCATGTTGATAACCATGCTCCTCTGGCTTTTAGCAGGAAGGTTGCAAAAGAGTGCAAGAATAATAAAGGCAAAAATAAAAAATCTCCTGTCTTTCAAATAGTAATAACCTTAACCATTAACTAACGATGTTTATTGCGGTTTATTTTGCCCGGAGAGCCCGGATGGAACTGAAAATCCCTTTAAGATTAAGGCCTTTTGCCGGTGTAGATGGAGGCAATGCCTCCCGAGAGGCTGATCTGACGGCAGTTTTCAAATCCATTTCTCATCATGACAGTCAGAAATGCTTTGCCCGACGGGAACTTGGCGACAGTTTCAGGCAGGTAATTGTAAGCAGTAGGATGGGATGAAATCATTTTTCCCATCATGGGGATAATATAACGTGAATAAAAACTGTAGAATTGTTTTACAGGGAATGATTCGGGATGCGAGAATTCAAGGATCATCACACTGCCTCCTTTTTTCAAGACCCGATTCATCTCGGAAATTCCTTTCTCCAGATCCTCAAAATTCCTGACCCCGAATGCTATCATTGCTGCATCAAAGGATTGATCTGCAAACTTCAGGTTCTCTGCATCTCCGTATACCAGTTCTATTGCACCGGACATCCCCTCTTTGGCAATCTTATTTCTGCCGACTTCCATCATTTTCTCCGAGATATCCGCCCCTGTAATCCGCACCCTTCCCCTGCGGTGAAGTGCAATGGCCAGGTCGGCCGTGCCGGTGGCAAGATCAAGAACATGAGAGGGTTTTGATTTCAGGATCTCAGTTACAAGGCGTTTCCTCCAGAGATTGTCAATCCCGAAGGAAAGAAAGTGATTGAGGAAGTCATAACTTCCTGCAATCTCATTGAACATTGTTTTTACTGATTCCTTTTGTGGCATTGAAAAAAAACGGGATTATCCTGTAATAAAGATAATCCCGGATTTATTAATAAACCAAAAATTACGCGCCTAACTGAAGCCTCTTGAACCCGGTTACTTTCAGGTTCTTGTCATTCTCTGCAATATACTGTGCACAGGTTTTTTTACTGTCTTTGATGTATTCCTGGTTCAGCAGAGTGCTGTCTTTATAAAACTTGTTCAGTTTACCGGCAGCGATCTTTTCGAGCATATCTTCGGGCTTGCCTTCCTGGCGTGCCTGTTCCTTGCCGATCTCAAGTTCGCGGTCGATAATAGCCTGGGATACATCACCTTTGTCAACTGCGACAGGATTCATAGCTGCAACCTGTTTTGACAGTTCATATGCGACCTCTTCAACGTTATTTCCGTCCTTAGGACTCATTCCGAGAATGGTTGCAAGGCGGTTGCCATGGTGATTGTATGCAACAACCACCGGAGCTTCAATAAATTCCCAATGGGCAATCTGCATCTTCTCGCCTGTTTTTCCCAGCATGTCATTCATGCGGGCATCAACTGTTGAGCCGCCGATAGCAAGGGGCAGAAGTTCTGCTGCTGTATGAGCTTTAGCTTTCATTCCTGCTTCAAGGACATCCTTTGCAAATTGCTGAAATTCAGGCGTCTTACCTACGAAATCCGTTTCGCAGTTCACCATCACTACTGCTGCATAGGTCTTGTCATCGGAAGTTTTAGCAACAACAAATCCTTCATTGGCATCCCTGTCGGCACGCTTGCCGGCAATTTTCTGACCTTTTTTCCTGAGGTTGTCGATGGCTTTATCAAAATCACCCTCAGATTCCTGCAGAGCTTTTTTGCAATCCATCATACCTGCGCCGGTCATCTGGCGAAGTTTGTTAACATCCGCTGCGGTTATATTCATTTTGTAATGCGATTTACTGTATTAATACTTATTTTTTAGTACGGCCGACCGGCTTGTTGATCCTCTTCCTCTGTGTCTTTTTCTCTTCGGATTCAACTTCAACCGTCTTCATTTTTGTGAGTTTAGCATCGGGGTCCTTGATGGCCAGTTTGATACCGGCTACTTCTTCCTCGATTTCATCATCCCTCATCCTGTCTTCAAAATCCTCGTCCTGCTCACCTTTATCTTCATCGGCGGCTTTCTTGTCGCGGTCAAGTTTACGTTCGACAAGACCTTCTTCAATAGCATTGACCATAGTTTCTATGATGATGCTGATCGACTTGGAAGCGTCGTCGTTAGCCGGGACAGGGAAATCAACTTTCCGGGGATCCGAATTGGTATCAACAATAGCAAAAGTGGGAATATTAAGCTTCTTTGCTTCTGCCAGTGAGATATGTTCCTTAAGGATATCAACAATAAAAATAGCGGCGGGCAGACGGTTAAGGTCGGCGATTGAACCGAGGTTCTTCTCGAGTTTTGCACGTTCGCGGGATATTGTCAGACGCTCCTTCTTTGAAAGGTTGTTATAAGAAGGGCTTGTCATCAGTTTATCAATGGAAACCATCTTGCGGACAGCCTTACGGATGGTAGCAAAGTTGGTAAGCATACCACCGGGCCAGCGCTCGGTAACATAAGGCATATTGACCCTTTTTACCTGCTCGGCTACGATTTCTTTTGCCTGTTTTTTGGTGGCGACAAAAAGGATGCGTTTACCCGATTTGGCAATTTGCTTGAGTGCTGCGGCAGCCTCATCGATCTTGGCAATGGTCTTGTAAAGGTCAATGATATGAATGCCATTCCTTTCCATAAATATGTAAGGGGCCATGGCAGGATTCCACTTTCTTCTCAGGTGGCCGAAATGCACACCGGCTTCCAATAATGAATCAAAATTTGTTCTGGACATATCGTTTGAATGAAAATTCTTAAAATATTAACGTTTACTGAACTGGAATCTTTTACGGGCTTTCTTCTGGCCGAATTTCTTACGTTCAACCATCCTTGGATCACGGGTCATAAAGCCTTTGGCTTTAAGCAAAGGTTTGTATTCTGCATTGATCTTGACCAATGCCCTTGAAAGTGCATGGGCAAGAGCTTCTGCCTGACCTCTTACTCCACCTCCGTCAAGGTTGACCTTGATATCATACTGGCCCATGGTGCTGGTGACTTCGAAAGGTTCAACAACCTTGAACTGCAATATAGGGGTAGGAAAATATTCCTTGTAATCCCTGTCGTTGACGGTGATTTTTCCCTGGCCTTCTTTGACGTAGATTCTTGCAACAGCAGTCTTCCTCCGGCCGATTGTGTTGATGATTTCCATATTACTTGATTGAGGTTAATTGAATCTGTTTTGGTTGCTGGGCCTGATGCTGATGTTCGGTTCCTGCATATACGTATAGGTTACGGAAAAGAGCAGCACCCAGGCGGTTCTTCGGAAGCATTCCTTTTACAGCTTTCTCAACGACTTCTGTAGGTTTCTTCTCGAAAAGCTCACGCGGATTCCTGATCCTCTGTCCGCCCGGGTATCCTGTATGACGAACATAATTCTTGTCATCCATCTTTTTTCCGGTTAACAACACTTTTTCAGCGTTGATGATGATCACATTGTCGCCACAATCAACATGCGGGGTATAATTGGTTTTCATCTTACCCCTGAGCAGTTTTGCGACTTTCGATGCAAGGCGGCCAAGTATCTGGCCCTCAGCATCAACCAGCAGCCATTCCTTGGAAACAGTTTCCTTGTTGGCGCTGATTGTTTTGTAACTTAAGGTATCCATGTTCTGAAATTTTCTTTTGAAAAAGGAGTGCAAAGGTATTGATATTCTTAAGACCCGGCAAATATTTATATCCTGAATTTCAATTAAAATAGCTTTATCCTTTATTCTATGACATTTATTTGTAATTTTATACTCGATTTTATGGCAAATATATTCTTCGAAAGATCATTATCATCACAGCTTAACCATTGGTTCAGTGAGCATTCAGAGCCTGGCCTGATCCTTTACGGCGCAAGGCAAACCGGTAAGACCTCACTGGTTGAAGCTGTGTCATGCAATTTCAGGCAGTTTATTCGTCTTGATCTGAAGTCAGCTGAAGACCTGGATATTTTCCGTAAATCGGGTTCAAGTGAAAGTTTCCTTGAAACACTTTACTTCCTGAAAGGAAAAGACCCTTCGCATAAGAGTACTTTGATTTTCTTTGACTGTACCTGCCGTGATCCCCAGGTTATTAACGTGGCTGAGGACATTATCCGCCGGAAGCCCTTTGTGAAGGTCATTGTTTCCTGTGCCATACAGCTGCACCAGTTACCTCCTGGTTTCCAGGCTTTGTATCTTCACCCTTTCTCATTCCAGGAATTCCTTAAAGCGTCGGGCAACAAAGAAGCTATTGCCGCTTTTGAGGAGGTCCCTTTTCCGGTTAGCGGCTTCCATAAATTACTTAGCCTGTTCCACCAGTATGCCTTGGTTGGCGGGATGCCTGCAATTGTAAAAAAGTATGTTCAATCGGGAAGCATGTCGGCACTGAAACCGGTATATGAGGGGATACTAAAGGAGTTTTTAACTGATATTGAGGAGGCCCCTTTCCGCCAGAATAAAAAAGATCTGCTTAATATCACTCTTCAGAATGCATTCATGTATGCGGGTACCAGGATTAAATTCAATGCTTTTGGGAATGTGCCCTATGGAAGCAGGGAAATGGCAAATACTTTCCGAACACTGGAGAATTCGATGCTGCTCAGCCTGAATTATCCTTCGGTGATGACAGAGCCACCCCTCATCCGGGATTTTAATAAATTCCCCAGGCTGCAGATACTGGATACGGGGCTGGTAACATATTTTTCGGGCATCCAGAAACAGATGATCCTGGCCATGGACCTTAACGCACTCTTCGAAGGCCAGGTACTCAGGCACGTTGTCGGCCAGGAACTGTTAAGCACCGTTGTAAACAAGCCTGTTGGACTGGATTACTGGGTCAGGGACAAAGCGCAGTCATCGGCCGAGATAGATTATGTGATTCAGTATGAAGACCTTATCATTCCTATCGTGGTAAAATCCGGAGAACCTGGCCGGCTCAGGGCACTCCATCAGTTCATTGACGAATCGCCCCATCCCTTCGCAGTACGGCTGTATGCCGGAAATGTCAACATCCGTAAAGCTGAAACCCTCAGGGGTAAACCCTATTATCTTTTATCACTGCCTTATTTCCTGGCCTGCCGCATCGGCGAGCACCTCAAAGGGTTTATCAGGTATGTAGGCAGCTGACATTTTTCACTGAAAATTTGCTTTTCGCAAACCTTTTTCATTATTTTTATCCAAAATTCATCTCATGGACGCACTTCAAAACATCTCCATACTTCTTGAACTGGCGGTGACCCTCCTGGGACTGCTCATCTGGCTTCAGAAGAAAAAATCGTATGGGGCCTTTATATTCCTGACTTTCTTATTATATATGGTATATGATATTTCACGTCACTGGGCCCTTGCGATACCCGAAGCTTTATTGCGCATTGTCTTTGCGGTTGCTTCTCTCTCCATCCTCATCGCTGTATGGAAGTTGTATAAAACAGATTAAGCTTTCCTCTTAACCGGTTCCTGGTTTTTTGTACTTTTGCAGAACAAATAGCGAAGTAGCGAAATAGCGAAATAGCGAAATAGCGTTGGGCGAAGCCCAAATGAGCACACAAAAGAAATAAACAATTGGTGCGAATAAATAGCGCAATCGTAATTCGTACATCGTAAATTGTACATTGTACATTATGTCGATAGCTGTCAATTCGATCACTAAGATCTACGGAACCCAGAAAGCACTGGATTCGGTTTCGATCAATATCCATCCCGGCGAGATCGTTGGCTTGCTGGGCCCCAACGGAGCCGGGAAAAGCACGCTTATGAAGATCCTGACCTGTTTTACCCCTCCTACTTTGGGCGATGCTTCAGTATGCGGGTTTGATGTTCTTGAGCAGTCGATAGATGTAAGAAAAAAGGTTGGATATCTTCCTGAGAATAATCCTCTTTATCTTGACCTCTATGTAAAGGAATTCCTGGCCTTCGTTGCAGGTACTCACAAGTATCAGGGTTCTGTGAAATCGAGGGTTAGCGAAATGATCGCCCTGACCGGGCTTCAGCTTGAGCAGCATAAAAAGATCGGGGCATTATCCAAAGGATACAGGCAGAGGGTAGGGCTTGCCCAGGCCCTGATACATAATCCGGAAGTCCTGATCCTTGATGAGCCCACTTCGGGGCTTGATCCCAACCAGCTCACCGAGATCAGGCATCTTATCAAGGAGATAGGAAAAGAAAAAACCGTAATGCTGTCGACCCATATTATGCAGGAAGTGGAAGCCATATGCGACAGAGCAATCATCATACATAAAGGAAAAATAGTTGCTGACGACTCCACTAAGAATCTCCATCAGATCACGGTTTCCAAGACCATGATAAGGGTTGAATTTTCTTCAGCCATCGGGAAACAGGTATTGCAGAACATACCTGGTGTAAAGGGTATCGCTCCGGGTATTGATCAGGACGGACAGCTGAAAAACAGAACTTCTGACCTGACTGTATGGCTGCTGGAATCCGAAGCGGGTTTGGACATTCGCGCAGGGGTATTCAAATTCGCGGTCGACAAAGGGCTGACAGTACTTTCGATGCAGAAGGAAGAGCAGAAGCTTGAAGAAGTTTTCCAGGAACTGACGAAAAATTAGGTGCGGAAAATAAAAATTTATAATTTTGCTGGCAGGTGTGGAAAAATTTGATTGATTGCAACCACTGGAAAAAATGCTAAAGCAGTAGCTTCTCTCCTCAATCTTCAAATCACCCTATCTTAAGTCTAACAATATTAAAACTCATAATATGGGATATTTATTTACATCGGAGTCCGTTTCTGAAGGACATCCGGATAAAGTAGCCGACCAGATATCAGATGCATTGCTTGATGAATTCATGCGCTGGGATCCTGAATCCAAGGTAGCCTGCGAAACCTTTGTCACAACAGGCCTTGTTGTTTGCGGCGGCGAGGTCAAGACAAACGGCTGGGTTGATGTTCAGGAAACCGCCCGCAAGATCATCCGTGAGATTGGTTATACCAAAGCCGAGTATCGCTTTGACTGTGACTCATGCGGAGTGATCTCAACCATCCATGAGCAGAGCGCCGATATCAACCAGGGTGTAGAGAGGGAGAAGAAGGAAGACCAGGGAGCCGGTGACCAGGGTATGATGTTTGGATACGCATGCCGTGAGATGGACAACCTGATGCCGCTTTCGAGCGAGCTGTCCCATATCTTTTTGCAGGAACTGGCAGCTATACGCCGTGAAGGCAAACAGATGAAATACCTGAGACCTGACAGCAAATCGCAGGTCACCATAGAATATGACGATAACGGTAAGCCCGTAACAATAGATGCAATCGTTGTAAGCACCCAGCATGATGATTTTATCAAGCCAAAAGATAAATCCGCCAAGGCTGATAAGATAGCTGAAAAAGCCATGCAGGACAAAATCCGCGAAGATGTGATCAAAGTCCTCATCCCCCGCGTCAAGAAGACCCTCCCTGTCAGGGTACAGAAATTTTTCGGGAAAGACATCAAGTTGTTCGTCAACCCTACCGGAAAATTCGTTATCGGCGGTCCACATGGTGATACCGGGCTCACGGGAAGAAAAATCATTGTTGATACATACGGCGGTCATGGGGCCCATGGCGGTGGCGCCTTTTCAGGAAAAGATCCTTCGAAGGTTGACCGTTCCGCTGCATATGCTGCAAGGCATATCGCAAAGAACCTTGTTGCTGCAGGCGTCGCCGACCAGGTATTGATCCAGGTCGCTTATGCCATCGGCGTTGCACAGCCTGTCGGGCTTTATGTAAACACATACGGCACTGCAAAAGTCCTTGACAAAAAAGGGCAAACACTGCACGACGGCATGATTGCCGAAAAGGTAAGCAAGCTTTTCGACATGAGGCCTTATGCTATTGTTGAACGCCTTGGGCTAAAAAATCCTGTTTTCGTGCCTACCGCATCCTACGGACATTTCGGACGTGACCATTATGTTAAAGAAGTGGAAGTCTATTATCCTGTAAAGGGAGCTAAACCGAAAGGTGTTAACGGCAACGGCAAAGAAGTCTACCTGAAGAAAGTTGAATTCTTCGCTTGGGAGAAACTCGATTATGTTGATAAAATTAAAAAGGAGTTCGGGCTTAAATAAATCCCTGATAAAAAAAATAAAAATGCTGCCATTCTCAAAGGCGGCATTTTTTTATCCTCTTTCCTTACCTTCGTAAATTCATTGATGTAAACCCGTTTTTTTATGCCGATCGAAATAGAACGCAAGTTCCTTGTTGACCATGCCCGTTGGGAGGAACTACCCAAACCGCCGGGAGTCGCATACCGCCAGGGCTACCTGAATGACACACCCGGGAAGACTATAAGAGTAAGACTTGCCGGTGACAAGGCTTATATTACCATCAAAGGCCCTACCGTGATGGCAAGCAGGAGCGAATTTGAATACGAGATCCCGCTTGCAGATGCAAAGGAGATGCTGGCACTTTTTACCACTATCCAGGTGGAAAAAGTGAGGTTCAGGATATTGTTCAACCAGAAAACCTGGGAAGTGGACGTCTTCGGAGGGGAGAACGAGGGTTTGATCCTTGCCGAAATTGAACTCAGCCATGCGGATGAAATCTTTGAGTTGCCTTCATGGGCAGGCAGGGAAGTTACCGATGATGCAAGGTATTATAATTCAGCCCTGGCGTTAAATCCTTATAAACACTGGGCCCTGGAATAACATCAGCATGCGGCATGAATGAAAAAAGCCCTTGTTCAGGGCTTTTTTCATTCATCATTTAATCGCCTTTCAGTGCCTGATCACCAGCTTCCTTGTAGAAAGACTTTTACCATCCACAAACAGTGAACAGAAATAAATTCCTTCGGGAAGATCGGCAGTATTGATCTGTACTTTGCCGTTACCATTTGAAACAGCTTGCTCAAGGATTGTGGCTCCAAGGATGTTCCTTAAAACCAGGTTTGCCGTTCCTTCGTTTGTAACAGTGTACTCTACTGTAAACTTTTCATTTGCCGGATTCGGGTAGGCATTGCCAAGATCTGCCCGGGAATTCAAGAGGTTTTCGATCCCCAGATGCCATACCTCCGTTTGAATGTAGATTCCAATAGTATCGTTATTATCCTTTATATTATAAAACTTGTAATAAACTAATGCCGATCCGCCGTAAGCATGAGGACTTACATGAGCGCTGAAATTATTATCCAGCACTCCCGGAGACAGCGTTAAACTTGATGGTGATATGTTAGTGGTGTCAGGAAAGCATCCACCGGCAAAACAGAAGTTTGTTTTCTGGTCACCCGGAAGGGTCTTGACTGTTCTTATAACCTTGTATGTCTGGGATGAACTTGATATGTTTTTCATATCGATCTCCAGGGCGACATCAGTAGTGGTGTCATATAAGGTGCGTAAAAATCCGACAGTTCCACCATTCGGTATAACCGAGCCTGAAGTAGTATAAAGTTTCATGGACTGCGCCCAAATGCCCCCGCACACGAATGTCAGGACAAATAACAGAGAGAAGATCTTTTTCATGATGGTTGAGTTGAGTTTTGCTTGTGCAAAGATAAGTCATTAACCCTAACAAATTTGCATGATCTGATTATATTTTTATTCATATTTCATTTTTTTACTAACTTGCGCCCAGTATTAACCAAAAAAACTGTATCATGAGGAGAATTACGTTCCTTTTGCTGCTATTTTGTTTTGCAGCAATGACCTCCTTTGGAGGAGGCTACCAGGTGGGTTTGCATAGTACGCGGAATACCGGAATGGGTTTAATCGGGACTTCGCTGTCATACGATGCAAGCACTATCTTTTACAATCCTGGCGGCGTGTCTTTCCTGGACGAAAAATGGAGCTTTTCAGGCGGTCTCAGCCTGATCATGGCAAGGGTGACATTCCAGGGAAAAGACGTCAATTACCAGGCACATCTTGAACATGAGTTGAACACTCCGTTCTATTTTTATGCTTCTTATAAAGCAACCGATAAGTTAAGCATCGGTTTTGCCGTTAACACACCATATGGAAACAGGCTTTCCTGGGGTGACAACTGGCAGGGCAAGTACCTGATCCAGAACCTAAGTTTCAATGCCATCACTTTTCAGCCGACTATTTCCTACAAATTCAATGATGTAATCGGAATTGGTGTCGGACTTGTGTGGGCATACGGAAGTGTCAACATGAACAAAGCTCTTCCTCTCGACGGCCCCAACGGCGAAGGACAGCTGAACATCAAGGGCAGCACGGTCGGTTTCGGATTCAATGCCGGTGTTATGATCCACCCTGTTAAGGCACTGAGCATAGGTATTGATTACCGTTCCAAGATCAATATGGACGTTAACAACGCCAATGCAACCTTTACTGTACCTGCTTCATTGAAGAGCCAGTTCCCCGACAGCAAAGTGGAGGTTTCATTACCTCTTCCCGCCAATCTTGATTTCGGTGTATCCTATGAAATCAATCATAAGATTTTAATCGGGCTCAACCTTTGCTATGTATTCTGGAAACAATATGACTCCCTGGTTTTCAACTTCAAGACCAAGACCGCTTCTCTTGGCAGGATAGCCACTCCCGCTTTATATCAGAACAGGCTAATCCCGAGAATCGGGGTCCAGTATAAAGTTAATCAAATCGTGACGGTCAGGGTCGGCGGATACTATGATCCCTCCCCCGTACAGTCCGATTATCTGAATCCTCAGACACCAAGTTCAAACGAAATCGGCCTTACCGCTGGTTTGTCTGTATTTCCAGTCAAAGGGTTCAGCATCGATGCAGCATTTCTATACCTGATGGGTTCGAAACGCGATGGTACATACAGCCCTGAGAATTTTGCCGGCACATATTCCTCCGTATTTTATATCCCGGCCATCGGTTTAACATATAGTTTCTAAACTTAAAACTCAGAGAGAAATGAAAAAAGTATTATTCATTATATTATCCCTCGCCCTTTTCACCTCATGTGAACGTAAGATCAGCGAATATGCTGCTGATAAAGGGTCTGCCAACTTTACAACCTATATCGCTGTCGGGAATTCACTCACGGCAGGATATGCCGATGGTGCATTGTACCACGACGGACAGGTGTATTCTTCTCCGAACCTTATTGCAGGTCAGCTGAAACTTGCCGGTGGCGGCAACTTCGTACAACCCATGGTTACCAGTAATTATGGTGTAGCTGCTTACATCGGAATACAACCGAAATTTGTTCTTGGATACACTCAGGATTGCCATGGAATCGTAGGGCTTGGGCCCGTTCGTTCAACAGGAGCTATGGATGTTTTTGGCCCCGTTGGATATGCAGTCAATAACATGGGTATCCCGGGAGCAAAGTCATTCCATCTTCTTGTTCCCGGATATGCAATGATGAACCCTTATTATACCAGGTTTGCAAGCAGCCTGCAGGGAGCGGTAGTTGGCGAATTCAATAACCTGCATCCTACCTTCTTCACCATGCAGCTAGGCGACAATGACGTTCTGGCTTATGCCCTTGCCGGTGGTTCATATGATTCTATTACCAAGCCTGCAACTTTCTATTATGCAACGAAAACAGTTCTTGGTGCGTTACTTGCAACAGGAGCCAGCGGGGTAATAGCAAACATTCCTGATGTGACCAGTATACCTTACTTTACTACCATTCCTTATAATGGCCTGGTGCTCACCCGCCAGGGCCTGGTTGATTCAGTGAACATGGCTATGGGACTATACGGACTTCCATTCCACTATGTTCTGGGCGCAAACCCGTTCCTGATCAGGGAACCCTCCTCACCTCATCCTTACTTCAAAGTAAGGCAGATGCAGCCGGGAGAAATGGTACTATTGTCGGCTCCCCAGGATTCAATGAAATGCTACGGGATGGGCATTATCAATGCCATTACCCATCTTCCATACCCTATTCCCGATCAGTATATTCTGACAACTGCTGAAGTCACCCAGATCAAAACTGCAACCACCATTTTCAATGCCATGATCGATACTATCGCATCGAACAGACATGTAGGCTTGGTTGACATGCATTCCAAACTGCAGACTATTGCCACGGAATCTGGAATTGTATGGGACGGAGTTCACCTGGACGCAACTTTTGTTACAGGCGGAACATTTTCACTTGACGGGATCCATCTGACCCCGAGGGGAAATGCAATCTCAGCCAATTATTTCATTGATGCAATAAATGCACGTTTCGGAAGCAAAATTCCATACGTGGATATTACCCAATATAAAGGTGTAGTTTTCCCGTAATACCGGAAAATTGCATTACTAAAAACATCCCGGTAATCAACCGGGATGTTTTTTTTTACATAAGCTGGTTAAGCAATCTGAACATCTTCTGAACAGCCCTTCCTCTGTGACTCAAACCGTTTTTCAGGTAAGGAGGCATTTCGGCAAAAGTCTGGGCATTATTTTCGGGCCTGAAAACCGGGTCATAACCGAAGCCTTCGGTACCTGAAGGATCTATCGTGATCTCCCCGTTAACCCTGCCTTCAAAAATATATTCATTCCCTTTGTAAATGAGGCAAATGATGCATCGGAAGGCAGCCGTGCGGTCTGTGTTACCCTGCATTTCCTCAAGAACCTTCCTTACGTTATCTTCAAAATTACAGCCCTCTCCGGCATAGCGGGCCGAATAAACACCGGGTCTCCCGTCCAGGGCTGCAATTTCCAGCCCTGTATCATCGGCAAAACAATCCTTCCCGGTTCTCTCAAAAATATAACGGGCCTTTTGCCTTGCATTACCTTCAATGGTATCTGCGGTTTCAGGAATATCCCCTTCAAAGCCGATCTCATTCAGGCCTGTAACATTAATGGTATTCCCGGCAATTTCACGGATCTCCCGGAGTTTGTGCTGATTATTGGTGGCAAAAACAAGTGAAACCATGTTTGACTGTTAAAATCAGAGTATTTCGTTTAGCAGATTTGTGATAAGGTCGGAATAAGTCCAGCCATATGCTTTCGCCATTTTCGGAACAATGCTGGCTGAGGTTATTCCGGGTACGGTATTTACTTCGAGAAAGAAGAACTTCTTACCGTCAAATATATAATCAAAACGAACAATCCCTTTGCAATTCAATCTCATAAAAAGATCGACAGAGATTTCCCGGCATTTTTCGGAAATCCTGGCCGGGATGTCGGCAGGCACCACTTCATCGGCCATGCCCGGCTGGTATTTTGCTTCATAATCGAAGAATTCTTTTTTGGAAATGATCTCGGTAACCGGGAAGGCAATGATCTTTCCTTTTGTGCGGATCACACCGCAGGTCAGTTCCCTGCCTTTGATGAATTCTTCGGCAAGAATCTCGTCGTCCTCATTAAACGCCTTTGCCAGCGCGGCTTTCAGTTCCTTCTTATGATTGACTTTCGACATCCCGACACTGGATCCTCCATTGTTGGGCTTGACGAACACAGGCAGGCTAAGATTTTTCAAAACTGCTTCCTCAGCCCCTTTCACGCCTTTTAAAAGATGCACTGAACGGGCAATATCAACTCCATACCCTGAAACAACACTTTTACAAAAACTCTTATTGAACGAAAGTGCAGATGTTGTCAGTCCACATGATGTATAGGGAATCACCAGCATATCAAAATAGCCCTGGAGTTTGCCATCCTCCCCGGGAGTGCCGTGGATGGCATTAAAAACTGCATCAAACCTGATCTTCCTCTTGCCAATGGTAAGAGAAAAGTCGTTCTTGTCAACAGGGAAGGATTTCGATTCCAACTTATAGTTCCATTTCGTTCCCCTGATCTCTATAAGGTAGGGACGGAACCTTGTCATATCCATATTCAGCTCCACCTGCTTCCCGCTTTTCATCGATATTTCATATTCACCGGAATTCCCGCCGGCTACTATAGCAATATTGTACATATACTATATTTAAGAAGGCAAAATTAGCAGAAAATCATCCCGTTTTGTGGCAAAGTCAATTTTTCGTAAGTTTGTCCTGCTTTTCCGGGCACAATAAAATGATCTGATTCAGGTTAATAAGGTAAATGCTGGAATGGAATTTATCCGCTTTTTATTTTCCAAGAAATTTCTCAAACACTTCCTGATCTCCATTGGGATAACTGCTGTTTTACTTTGGATAACTTTTTATTCACTTTCATGGTATACAAAACACAGCGATTATATCGTAGTTCCTGATTTCAGAGGGCAGATCTTCACCGATATCCAGCAGGGAGGGAAATTCACAGATTTTCAATTTGCCGTTAATGACAGTATTTTTGATCCCGACAAACCCAAGGGAGCCATACTTTCCCAGGATCCTTACCCTGGTTCAAGAGTCAAGCACAACCGTATGGTCTATCTTACCATCGTTTCATTGATCCCTGAAAAAACATCCATGCCTGATCTTAAAGATCTCACACTGAGGCAGGCCCAGTCGATGATTGAAAGTTCAGGGTTGAAAATGGGACGGCTCATCTTTATCAAGTCTTTTGATGAGGATGCGGTACAGAACCAGCTATCCATGGGCAGGGTAATATCCCCGGGAGTTAAAATAGACAAGGGCTCGGTCATCGACCTGCAGGTTGGAATGGGAGCCAAGGCAAGTGAGCTGAAGAAAGATTCAACAAAGCTCGACAGCCTGCTGAGATAAGTAGCGAAGTAGCGAAATAATAGAATAGATGAAGAAATTACTTGCAGTACTTTTCCTTATATCTTCTTTCGGCGGATGGGCGCAGGAAATCCTTACCGGCATGCAAACAAATCCCCTGGTGAGGATGAAATACCTTGAAGCCCAAAAACAGGGCAAGCTGAAGACAGGCAGCAATCCGTTTCCAGTTAACATGCCTTTTTTTGATGATTTTTCCTATGACAGCGTATATCCGACCAGCAGGCTCTGGATCGACAATTTTACCTTCGTCAACACCGACATACCCGTCTATCCACCGAACCTCGGGGCGGTGACCTTCGATGCGATTGATGCGAACGGACTGATGTACGATACTGCCCAGCCCGGGCCGAACCCTTTTATTGCCGACCATCTTACTTCACGGTTCATCCGCCTTGATTCTGTTTTTACACCGGTACCCCGCAAACTCACTGCAGCAGACTCGGTGTACCTTAGCTTTTTTTACCAGCCCCAGGGCAGGTCAAGGAATTACCCCCTGGCACAGGATTCGCTTTTGTTAAGGTTTCTTATTGCCCCTGCGCATGACAGCCTCACTTCCACCGGTATTATACACCTGCCTGATGTATGGGAGAAAGTCTGGCATAGTAATGGTATGTCGCTCGACACTTTCAGGTTCTATAACAGGGACCAGTATTTCGTACAGGTGATGATCCCCATAACCGACACCCAGCTTTTCTTTAAGAAGACCTTCCGTTTCCAGTTCTATAATTATGTAAATTTTGCAGCACCTCCCGAATATTCATGGGAGAGCAACTGCGACCAGTGGAATATCGATAATGTATACCTTAACTTTGGGAGGAACATGTTCGATACGGTAAGGCCCGAGATCCGCTTCATGGACCGTGCCCCCAGCATGCTCAGGAATTACGAATCCATGCCCTTCCCCCAATACACTGCCGCTCCTGACATGGAAATGGCCGATTCGGTCTCGCTTATTATCGGCAACCGGGATATCAGTGTACATAACTGCCATTACTCTTACAAGGTAAGTAGTTCGTCAGGCTCTTTCATTAAAACCTATTCGGGGCCAAATTTCAATATGCAGCCGGTCTACACCACCGGCCCTGTCATCCTGCATCCGCCGGTTCCCTGGTTTTATCCGATCACCTCGGCCGACAGTGCAGTTTTCGAGATGCAGCACTTTATCAAGGATAATGCGCCCGGCTCGGTATATGCCGACACGGTAAGCCGCGAACAGCAATTGTTCAACTTTTTCGCTTACGATGACGGTACAGCGGAAGCTTCATACGGCCTTACCCCGGCCGGGTCCATGCTTGCATACCGCTTCAATCTCAACAAGCCTGATACGCTCAGGGCTATACAGATGTTTTTTAACCAGGTGTTCAACAATGCGAATCCTCCGTATTTTTATTTAACTGTCTGGAGTGATGATGTAGGGACTCCCGGCAAAGCCATTTACCAGGAGCTGACACAACCCAAGTATGCCAATCAGCTGAACAAGTTTTACACTTACCATGTACCTTCAATCCCCGTGAACGGCACAATTTATATAGGGTGGGTTCAGACCACCGACGACAACCTCAGCCTGGGATTTGACACCTACAACGACCATTCGAACATGATCTTTTATAATACTACCGGGAAATGGTACCCCAGCGCCTTTTCAGGTTCATTAATGGTACGACCCA
>CAIJYT010000266.1 GCA_903824935.1 uncultured Bacteroidales bacterium
CGGCACCAACGGTTGGGAGCTTTTTGTTTCTGACGGCACCGAAGCCGGTACGAACCTGTTCGCCCGCATCAATACGGTAACAGCCGGCGGCTCTTACCCCATGAACCTGTTCGTTTATAAAACCAGGCTGTATTTCAGTGCCGATGACGGGGTAAACGGAAGGCAGCTCTGGTCGGTGAGCTCCGACCCGTCTGACCTGAAACTGGTCAAAATCATCAATCCCCAGGGTAATTCCGACCCCGGTAATTTTACCGTATATAAAGGACTGTTGTATTTCAGTGCAGCCGATACAACAGGGAAGGAGCTTTGGGTTACCGACGGAACCGAAACAGGCACTCATATGGTCAGCGATATCAATATTTACGGAGATTCTGATCCACAATGGCTTACGGTGTTCGGAGGCAAGCTCTTTTTTTCGGCCGCAGGACTGCTTTGGTATACCGACGGCAGCGATACCGGTACCGTGCAGATAGGGAACGACACCATCTCACTGGAGAGCAACTACGTGACCAACCTGGTGGTATATAATAAAAGCCTTTATTTCGCCGCACAATACGACAATTCAGGAATACAGTTCTACAAATGCTCTGTGAATTCCTCTTCCATAGCTCCCGGCCCATCCAGCAAGATGGCAGCCAGGGTTTATCCGAATCCCTGTTCAGAAATGATCCATGTGAGCATTGACAAAGCCCTGACCGATGCCCGCCTTGAAATAATCGACCAGCAGGGAATGGTCATTTATAATTCACCGCCGGGCCAATGGGTTGACGGAACCCTCAGCATTTCAACCTCATCATTCGTCAAAGGTTTATACTGTCTTAGGGTTATCTCGGGAACAAAGACTGAGGTGGTGAAATTTATCCGGAACTAATACAATTCACGGTTCACGGCGCAGGTTTTTTTCCTTCGCAATTCATTCAGTTATCCTTCGCTCATCCCCTAAAGTCGGTTTCCGGACAAAACCTGACAGATTTTCACTCATTACTAACATATCCTTTTAAAGATAAAACAATGATGTCAGGATTTGTGTTTGCCACAGTTAAGGATATTTAAATGCGTTCGCCCTCGATGATTTTTTTCAAAGTCAGAATGACTTGCTGAAACTTTTGACTATTCAATCTTGCAATCTTTTTTTCAATGAGTTTTTTATCAAGGGTAGCAATACAGTTTGGGCGGATATTGCTTGAATAATGAAAAGAACCATCCGCAATATCGCTTATTGCCAAGGTGATGGCATATTTATCCCTGATCTCTTTACTTGTAATCTGGCACATTATTATATCCTCCCCTGCTAGCGGGGCAATAATAAATGCCGGCCTTTTCTTTGCTAAAGATAAATCGGTATATGGGAAATGTATAACAACAATATCCCCTCTCACAAATCCTTCCATTCCTTGTCCTCCTCAGGTTTTAACCAGTCCTTGCCTAAAGATGATTCACTTGCCTGTATGCAGAATGAAAGATCATCTTTGTTCTTGCCTGGTTTCTTTAACCGGAGGAATTCCATATAATCCAGAAGTGC
>CAIJYT010000267.1 GCA_903824935.1 uncultured Bacteroidales bacterium
ATGATTCGCTTCGCTCATGATCCAAACCGGGATGATTCGCTTCGCTCATGATCCAAACCGGGATGATTCGCTTCGCTCATGATCCAAACCGGGATGATTCGCTTCGCTCATGATCCCTTAGGAGGGGGGCTTCAATCCCCAAAACCCGGGCACTTCGTGCCCTCATGTTTTTATTTCTTCGAAAAATCAGCAAACAAGTTTGCGATTTTTCTCTGAAATAAAAACAGCCGCGTTGCGCGGCTGTTTTGGGGATTGGCGGAGAGACTGGGATTCGAACCCAGGATGCACTTTTGGCGCATACACACTTTCCAGGCGTGCTCCTTCGACCACTCGGACACCTCTCCAGGGTCAGAAGCGAAAGGCGAAATGCGAATTAGCGAAAATCAATGCCAAGACGCAGTACCGTGTCGCTTAGGGAGTGCAAAAGTACGAAAAATTATGATAATTCAAACGGTCATCTCGCCTCTAAGGCTTGTTTGAAGCAATTGTTTCACTGCCTGGGTCGAGAACCGGCAACCTAAAAGGTACATCAGCTTGGTGACTGCCGATTCGGTGGTAATATCATATCCGCCGATAACACCGATCTTGCTTAGTTCGGCGCTGGTCTCATACTTGCCCATCTCAACGGTACCGCCCTTGCACTGGGTCACGTTCAGGATGATCACGTCACGGTCGGCGGCGGCTTTGAGTGCATCAAGGAACCAGGGCATAGTGGGGGCATTGCCGGCACCAAAGGTTTCAAGGATGACTGCTTTTAATCCGCAGGTATTCAGGATGGCTTCAACCGCGCATTTCGAGATTCCCGGGAAAAGCTTAAGGATTGCAATGTTCTCATCCAGATCCTTCAGCACTTTCAGCCTCTTGAAATTTGGCCTGAGGATATGTTCCCTGTTGTATTTGATCTTCACCCCGATCTCGGCAAGCAATGGATAATTCGCCGAAATAAAAGCACCAAAATTTTCGGTGTTCAGCTTGGTTGTGCGGTTAGCGCGGAACAGCTTGTTTTCAAAACAAATCCCGACTTCCGGAACAATAGGGGTATCAACCTCTTTCGAAATAGCAATCTCGATGGAGTTGATGAAATTCTCACGCCCGTCGGTGCGCACCATCCCTATCGGAAGCTGGGAACCTGTGAAAATGACGGGCTTGTTCAGGTTCTCAAGCATGAAACTGAGAGCCGATGCGGTGTATGCCATGGTGTCGGAACCATGCATCACCACAAAACCTTCGTAATTTTCGTAGTTTTCTTCGATTACCGTAGCCAGCTTCACCCAGAAAGAAGGATTCATGTTCGATGAATCCAGCAGGGGGTGAAAGGTGTGAAAATCGATGTTGCAGTTGAAATTCTCAAGTACCGGCAGGTATTTGTAGAGAATGTCAAACGACAGGGGTTTGAGAGAACCTGTTTTCGGGTCCTGCACCATCCCAATGGTGCCACCGGTATAAATGACGAGTATACTTGTTTGTCCGATCATTTTTTTCGATATGGCGTTAGAGCGTGATTTCGATATGACGATAAACCTTCCGTTAATTTATGCAATTATGCTATAATTTTCAAATGATGCCAGATAGTCATATCGTCATATCGTCATCACGGATAAATAAACTCAATGCATTTGCAGTCGTGACCTCCGCCACTTGTTCCAGAGACACTCCCTTTATTTCTGCAATTTTCTGTGCTATTAACGGAATATATGCTGGTTCATTGCGCTTGCCCCGGTGGGGAACAGGCGGAAGAAAAGGCGCATCGGTCTCCAGCAGCAGGGATTCCAGTGGCATTGCTGCCACAACATCCGCCAGACCCGATTTCTTGTAAGTGACCACACCCCCTATGCCAAGATAAAATCCCAGCGTAATCGCACGTTCAGCTTGTGAGACATCCCCGGAAAAGCAATGGAAAACCCCACACAATCCCTTGTCATTCCTGCCTTCCATGATCTCCAGCGTGACCTCCATCGAATTCCTTGTATGAATGGCAACGGGCAGTCTGTGTTCAAGAGCCAGGTCAAGCTGCATATTAAAAGCATCTTTCTGTTCCTGCTCGAAAGTCCTATCCCAGTATAGGTCAATTCCGATCTCACCCACACCGTAAAAACGATAATTTTTATCGGCCAGGTATTGCTTCACGATCGTAATCTCTTCAGTGAAATTTGCCTTCACCGAAGTGGGATGCAGGCCCATCATGGGGAAGCATACCTGCGGCCACCTGCTTCCTGCATCTTGCATCGGCCCTATAGATTTAGAATCGATATTCGGCAAAAAAATGTACTTCACCCCCGCCTCCAGGGCACGGCTAACCGCCTGCTCCCTGTCAGCATCAAACTCCTCAAGGTAGAGGTGTGCATGAGTGTCGGTAAAAACGGGATTAGCCAAGGTGAGCCTTAATTTCATTCACATTGATTTCCATCATGCAGCGGAAATGATGTTTCGGGCATTCATTGAAACCTATCTTGCTGCAAGGCCGGCATCCAAGGCCGGTAACCTCCGAAATAAACGAATCGCCGGAACCTTCGGGCTGGTATGGGTACATCCCGAACCCCGGAATGGTATTCCCCCATACCGATACTATCTTTTTACGGTATGCGGTAGCCACATGCATAAGTCCTGTATCATTGGTAAGGACTGCGGATGACTGCCTCAGCAGTGATGCCGACTGGTTCAGACTGTACTCTCCGCAGGTGTTCAGGATTGGTCTTAAGGCCATGCTGACGATCTCTTCTCCCCGTTTCCTGTCTTCCTTCCCGCCCAGCAGTATAACAGGAAGTTCGAGTTTATTGATTACTTCCGCAACCTTTTCAGGAGGGAAGATCTTGGTATTATGCTTTCCGCCGATAACAACAGCGACATACTCTGGAAAACCAGGTACAACCTCATCCGCAGACGAAATAAAATAATCAAGACCCTTGCCGTCGTTCTTTATCCCAAGCTTTCCGGCGGCTTTAAAATACCTGTCAACGATATGTATGCCCGGGAGTAAATTCCATTTGAAATTCACAAGGAGGAATTTCAGGATGTTCAGCTTGGAGAAAGTGCCGGAAGGCCTGCCCAGCATGAGTTTTAAATAAAGGGAGCGGTAGTTTTTATGAAGGTCGACCACGAAATTAAAACGCTCGGCCCTGAGCAGGGGCAGGAGCTCTTTGAAATTCCCGCTGTAAAGCCAGAGTTTATCGATGTATGGATTGGAAATGAGGACAGGTTCAAACTGTTTCTTTGTGATGTAATGGACCTCGGCACCCGGCAACTGCTGTTTCAATGCGCGGATAACCGGCGTGGTGAGCACGATGTCGCCGATGGAAGAGAAGCGGATGATGAGGATCTTATGCATAAGTAGCGAAGTAGCGAA